>JAAKFF010000099.1 GCA_011065165.1 Chlamydiota bacterium | reverse complement strand
ATAAATAAAACTTTAATTTGTGGAGAGTGAGTGCGGTTAGGAACGATCTGTATTGACCGAAATCGTCTGATTAGGCTAAAAATAGGGGCTCTTTTTGTGGCGGTCGTAGCTCAGCTGGTTAGAGCACTGGATTGTGGTTCCAGATGTCGCGGGTTCAAATCCCGTCGGTCGCCCATTTCTTTACTATACAATCGGTTTTTTTTTTGATAATCTAACGATTATATGGAAAAGAAAAAACCCATTCACCCTGATATCAAGGGACTCCTAACTCTCACTGTGAGTTTTCTACTTCTCCTCTGTCTGCTCAGCTTTGTACATGGCGCTCCAAAGGAGAATTGGATTGGCGTTGTCGGTTACGGCATTGGATTTACTTTTTTATATCTCTTCGGACTCTGCTCCTACGTCATCGCAATCTATGTGGGATGGAGGGGATGGAAGCTGCTCACACGACCCCCCGCTCCTCGCTCTCGGCTGAAAATTCTCTACTTCGCCATCGCTCTTCTCTCTCTGGCGATCCTACTCAACGTCTATGCTGAATCGGGATACCTAGCGAGCCCCTTCATTGAGACCCACACCTACTCGGAGATCTATCTTAGTAGCTATCCTTTCCCCCATAAGGTCGTCCGTTTTAACTTGGGAGGAGCCCCCCTCTACTACCTCTATCGCGATCTGCAGACGTTTAATCTGCAGCACCTACTGAGTAACTTAGGTGTCGTGATCACCTTTTCTATCACCGGCCTAATGTCGCTCATCCTCATTACGAACATCCGAGTGATTCCTTTGATGGAACAGTGTGCACAGCTCTTAAAATTGGTGGGGAAGTTTTTACGTAGTGTGGCCAAGGATCTCACACCAAAGAGGCGCCGAGTTAAGCCCATCCCACAAGAAATCATCCAATCGTCGATAAGCGCCCCTCCCCCTCAGGCGAGGCCGATGGCTGTAGAAGAGCCCTCCGATCTTAAGATCTCAACCCATTTGGAAAAGCCTGCGGCCAGCGGCCTTTCGCGCTCTCCATCAACTCCATCATACAAGGGCGCTTATAAAAGGTTCCGCCTCCCTCCCTTAAGCCTTCTCACGGTTGCTAAGAAGTTGGATCAGCCCACCTTGAAAAGAGAGCTGAAGAACCAGGCAACGACTCTGGAAGGGACGCTCCTCAGCTTTGGCATCGAAGCTAAGGTGGGACAGATCAACTGCGGTCCGACTATCACATCGTTCGAAGTGCACCCACCTATTGGTGTAAAAGTACAAAAAATTAAAGTGCTGGAAAATGATATCGCACTCAATCTCCAGGCAAAATCGATCCGTATCATCGCCCCGATTCCTGGCAAAGCGTGCGTTGGAGTGGAGATACCCTCGCTCTATCCTCAGGAGGTGGGCTTCAAAGAGATGCTGAGCGACTATCAGAAAAAAGGCGACAAACTGCACATCCCCATCCTGCTTGGTCAGACGGTGACTGGAGAGAATGTGGTCTGCGACCTCACCAAAATGCCCCACTGCATCATCGCAGGAGCGACGGGATCTGGAAAATCGGTCTGCATCAATAGCATCGTCATGTCAATTTTGATGACAGCGCGTCCCGATGAGATCCGCCTCCTGCTTGTCGATCCAAAAAAAGTAGAGCTTAGTGGTTACACTAACTTGCCTCACATGATCGCCCCGATCATCACCGAAGCGCATGGAGCTTACGCCGCCTTAAACTGGCTCGTCAAAGAGATGGGTGAACGGTATGAGATGCTTAAACGGCTCAAGCTTCGCAACATCCACGCCTTCAACCAGCGCAAAATACGTCCTGAGAGGGAGGCTGAACTCGGGCTCGGCATGGAGATCCCCAAAAAAATGCCCTATATCGTTGCGATCATCGATGAATTTGCCGATTTAATGATGGCCTCCAGTTCAGATCTGGAGACGCCGATCGCCCGCATCGCTCAGATGGCACGCGCCGTAGGCATCCATCTCATCCTGGCGACGCAGCGCCCCTCTCGAGAGGTTATAACGGGACTCATCAAAGCCAACTTTCCAAGTCGCATCGCATTTAAGGTGGCCAGCCGCGTGAATAGCCAGATTATTCTCGATGAAAATGGCGCCGAGACGCTGCTCGGCCAAGGAGACCTACTCTTCCTACCACCAGGCAGCTCTCAACTTATCCGCGCACAGGGTGTCTTCATCCGCGATGAAGATATCAACCGGATCATCACACATATTGAAAATCAGATGGGCCCTCAATATCTCATCAAATCCTTCGATCAGATGGCTCCCGGCGAGAGCCACGGCAGTGCTGGAGACGATGCGAAAGATGACCTCTACTCAGAGGCGTATCTTATTATCATTCAAACAGGTACTGCCTCTACCACCTTCCTTCAGAGGAAGCTAAAGATCGGCTATGCCAGAGCCGCTTCACTCATGGATGAGCTCGAATCAAATGGCGTCATCGGCACGCTCGATGGAAGCCGCCGCCGCGTCTTGATCAAGAAAGAGTAGCAAGAAATTCGCTGACTTGTAAGATGTGCTTAACGTGAAGAAAAAAAGAAAAATCCTTATTGCCGATCCTTCTACCCCTCTCATCGATGCGATATTGACGTCGAAAGAGGGGCAAGAGTATGAAATCGCAACAGCGAAGACGGGACCGGCTGTCCTCACAAAGGTCCAAGAGTTCGAACCGGAGCTACTGATTCTCGACCTGATGATGCCCCACCTTCACGGCATTGAGGTGATGAAGACGATCAAAACGAACAGCCGCTATAAATCGATGGGGATCATCGTCACTTCCTACCATGTGATGGTCCAAAACTACCATGCAGCGATCGAAGAGGGCGCCGATTACTTCCTGGTGAAACCGTTCGAGATTGAGCAGCTCTTTGAGCTTATAGACGAATACTTCAGAGGGGGCTTGAAACCGGCACCCTTCACTCTAAAAAGCGGCCATGAGATCGCGCAGACGCACTGCTACCATCCCATCCCCTCTACACTCACCTCTTACCTGCGCTTCTGGGGAACGCGCGGCTCCAACCCCGTGGCGGGTGCAGAGTATGTCCGCTATGGCGGCAACACCTCATGCTTAGAGGTGCGCCACGGAAGTGATCTACTCATTATCGATGCGGGAACGGGCATCCGACAACTCGGTGACGTCATCGAACTCGAAGATGACCAGACGATCCACCTATTCCTCTCTCACACCCATTGGGACCATATCACGGGATTCCCCTTCTTCAGCCCCCTCTATAAGAAGAACTGCAATATCGTTATCTGGTCGCCCGTCGGTTTTGAAAAGAGCACGAAAGAGCTCTTCACCAGCATGATGGCCTACGCCTACTTCCCCGTCCGTCTCGATGAGATGAAAGCCAACGTAACTTTTAAAGAGCTCCGCGACGATCGACCCGTCTCCATTGGAAACATCATCGTCGACTGCCACTTCACCAACCATCCCGGCCCAACCGTGGGCTTTAAGATCAAAACGCCAGATAGAACTGTGGGATATATCACCGATAACGAAGTGCTTCTCGGCTACCACGGCCATCCCAACAAAATCCATCTGAAACATCCACTCATAGAGCCCTATCTCGGTCTCATCGAATTCCTAAAAGATTGTGATATGATCGTTCATGAGGCGCAATACTTCCCTGAAGAGTACTACCGCAAAACCGGATGGGGCCACTCATCGATCTCGAACGCCACGGTGCTGCTCAAATATACTGGCTGCAAAGAGTGGCTGGTAACACACCACGATCCAAATCACAAAGATATCGACCTGCAAGTCAAGCTGCAGCTTCACAACGATATCATCAAAGAGTGCAACCTTAATATCAATGTGGATATCGCCTACGACGGCCTGATGCTACCACTCTAAGAGGTGGCTCACCTTCTCCTGATAGGCGATCGAAGCGCTAAGATCTCGTTTGAGATACTCTGCGACTCTTTTAAGAGCGAGCTCGGGGTTATTGCACTCTGAGGAGAGGTGGGCTAGGTAGACATGCTTAAGTCCCGGATGATCGATCGCTTGGATGAGCTGTGCACACGCATCGTTCGAGAGATGCCCCTGCCTTCCAAGTACACGCTGCTTATAGTGCATCGAACGGGGACAGGCGTAGACCATAGAAGGTTCATGGTTGGCTTCAATATAGAGGTAGTCGCACTCTTTAAGATGCGCCTTCACCAGGGTAGAGACAAAACCGAGGTCTGCACAGACCCCAACCTTTATCCCAGCCATCTTCAATGTAAACGCCACTGGATCCATCGTATCATGCTGGATGCTGAAGGGATGAATTTCGATATCCCCATACTCAAACGACTCCCCCGTAGAAAAGATCTTAAACTTGGGTCGATCTCGCACTTCATTTAGAATAGCTTTAGCCGTCTCACTATTTGCAAAAATAGGAATCCCCAACTTCCGCGCCGCCATTCCAAGCCCTCGGATATGATCCCCATGTTCATGGGTTATCAAAATCGCATCGATCTCCCCTAAATCTACATCGATCTCCCCTAACCTACTGCCTAACGCTTTATAACTAATCCCCACATCAATCAGCAACTTCGTCTCATCGGTGCCGAGATAGAGCGCATTCCCTTTTGAACCTGAAGCAAGTGGACAGAACTTATGCATGCATAACTATTAACAAACTGATCGAAAAGTTGCTAGTTAAAAAGTTCAGAGGAGTAGCAGCGCGATGACCCCATTCGAAAAGGGAAGCTTACTCTTCCGCAAATTGAGAAGAGTGGCCTTCTTAACCGGAAACTCATCTTTGAATTTAGCGAGAGATTGACTCATTTGTCTATTAGGAGATGCTGTGAACTTAATCTCAAATGCCTCTAAATAATCACCATAATGAATAATGAGATTGAGAATTAGAAGGATGAGATTTCTAGGATTGCGGCTCTGATATCCTCCTTTTGAGGGAGAACCGCATCTTCGAGATGTTTGGCGTAGGGGACACAGCTGTTGAGAGCGCCAAGCCTTTTAATAGGTGCGTCGAGGTGTTCGAAGCAGCTCTCGGCAAGGCGGGCAGCGATCTCTGCGCCAAAACCACAATTTTGGGGCGCTTCATGGATAATGAGGGCTCTCCCTGTCTTTTTGACGGAGCGCTCGATGGTCTCGAAATCGAGAGGAGAGAGGGTACGCAGATCGATGATCTCTACATCGACCCCTTCTAATTTTTGTACAACTTCGTGAGCCATAGGGACCATGAGCCCCCAGCAGATGAGGGAGAGCTCTCGCCCTTCGCGCACGAGATGGGCTCTGCCAAGGGGGAGCAGCTCATCTTCGGTCGGCTCGGGCCTTGCTGAGTAGACGCGCTGGCGATAGAGCGCTTTGTGTTCGAGAAAGAGGACGGGGTTGGGA
>JAAKFF010000098.1 GCA_011065165.1 Chlamydiota bacterium | reverse complement strand
CTCTCCAGATGGACGTCGAACATCTCTTCAAATTCGATCAACTCCAGTTTTCCGCTTGCGATAATGATCTCGTCGGAGGCGCGCGTATAGTGGCTGACTTCATCGCGCCGGTCTGCGATCTGTCCTATGACGGTCTCAACCAGATCTTCCAAGGTGATCAACCCTGAGACCGATCCATACTCATCGACAACTATCATCATCGTCTCCTCCTCCTCATAGAACTTCTGAAGAAGAGCGCGGCCTACCATCGACTCGGGAACGAACTTGAGCTTCTGTAGAAAGGTTATGATATCGTGCGTCGTTTTAATGCGGTCGCGGTGGAGAAAAAAACTTCCACTCGTCATGATCCCTAGAACATTTTCCAGTGTGCCGTTGCATACGGGAACACGGGTGCACTCATCATCGACAAAGAGGTGGACCAGTTTGGAGAGGGGTTCGTTAATATCGAAGTAGAGCACTTCGCCTCTCGGGCACATGAGCTCTTTGAGGAGATCGTCTTCTAGATTCAGATAGCCCCGCATCAGTTTTGCTTCTTCATCGACAACGACCCCACTTGCCCGTGAGGTCCGCAGTGCGTGCTTCAGCTCTTCGATAGAGATCTCTTTCTCTTTTCTGAGGTAGAAGAAGAAGAAGCGTGAGACCCAGGTGGTAATATGGGTGATGGCGTCTCTTACAGGCTTGAAGAGCCACTCTATCGCTCTTAATATGGGAACGGTGTGGTAGGCGATCCAACTGTTTTTAGCATAGGCTAGCGACTTCGGAATGATCTCTCCAAAGATTAGAGTGAGGGCTAGAGGAACTCCTACCATAAGCAACCAGCTCGAATACTTTGAGAAAATTCCAGAGACCACGTTTTGAACAAGAATATTCACTAAAACGTTGAGCATTAATATGGTCACTAGCAGACGGCGCGGCTGAGAGAGGAGGCGAGCGATCAATTTGCCTCGGGGATCGCTGCCGTGGCGCATGGCGCGTACCTTCATTGAAGAGAGTGAGAAGAGTGCCGTTTCAGAGCCCGAAAGAAAGCCTGAAATGAGAACGAGTAGGATAAGTAGAGTGGTCAAAATGGGGGTTGTCATTGAAAGACCACTTTAATTTGCCCCTCGGGCACTACACCCAGCTTCTCTTTAAGCACAAGTTCCATCCATTCTGGATCGTCTTGACTCTGCATTCTTAACAGCAATTCCTCTTTTTCACTCTCTGCCTCCGCGCACCCTCTACTGAGTCTATACACTTTTTCTTCTAACTTAACCACAAGATGATTTTTTTTGTGAATAGCTTGAAGATAGAGGGACCATGCCATCAATACACAGACGATCACCCACCAGTTTTTTAAGAGAAGATGTGGGAGGGTCTTCATATGATTGGTACTGTGATTCCTTTCTGCTTCATATACTTCCCTGCGCGATCGGCATATGAGATTTCACACACCTCTTTCGCCTCTAGGAAGATGACTTGAGCGATGCCCTCGTTCGCATAGATCTTCGCAGGAAGTGGCGTCGTATTGGAGATCTCAATTGTCACATAGCCTTCCCACTCTGGCTCGAAGGGAGTGACATTGACAATAATGCCGCAGCGAGCATAGGTAGACTTTCCAATGCAGAGAGTGAGAACATTTCGAGGAATACGGAAATATTCCAAGCTCACAGCTAGTGCAAAAGAGTTGGGAGGAATGATGCATGAGTCCCCCTCAAAATCGACAAAGGCATCCTCGGTAAAGCTCTTTGGATCTACCATGGAGTTATAGACATTGGTAAAGACCTTGAACTTGTTCCCGACTCGCAGATCATATCCATAGCTGGATAGACCATAACTTACAATTTTATCTTCATTAACACTTCGTACTTGTCTCTCTATAAAAGGTTCGATCATGCCCTCTTCTAAGGCCATTTTTCGAATCCATCTGTCTGATTGTAACATAACGTCCCCTAAGGTTTTTCGAGTTTTTAGAGCCACTTGTAAAACTCGCGATCAATTTATCTCTCTAACACAAACATCCTACCCTGAAGGGAATGTGACTTTGTGCAAATTGGCAAAACATCTTCAAAAATCAACTGATCTGGAGTTTTGCAAGTGGCTCTTTAGAATTAGATATAGCGCTTGAAATCCTTTTCTTGCTACTATTTTTTCATATACGAACGTGAACGGGAACCTCTAAAAATGGTAAAACCACCTTTTGTCCAATCTTCCTGGGAGAAACGAGATCCTAAACTCGAAGTGACCCTGCGCCCAAATTCTCTAAGCGAGTTCATTGGGCAGAGAGCGGTCCACGAAAAACTCGATGTCTTCGTTGGAGCAGCAAAGAAGAGGTCTGAAGCGCTTGGCCACTCTCTCTTCTACGGTCCTCCTGGACTCGGTAAGACTACACTCGCCCACATCATCGCCAGTGAGATGGGTAGCAATCTTATCGTCACTTCTGGTCCCGCCATCGATAAGCCTGCAGATCTTGCCGGAATTTTGACCAACCTCAAAGATGGTGACATCCTCTTCATCGATGAGATCCACCGTTTAAACCGTACTGTCGAAGAGTATCTCTATCCAGCCATGGAGGACTTCACTCTCGATCTTCTCTTAGATTCCGGACCGCAAGCTCGTAGTGTGCAGGTCAAACTCAACCAGTTTACTCTAATCGGCGCCACCACCCGAATGGGGCTCTTAAGTAGCCCTCTCCGCTCGCGTTTCCCCTTTACCTGTCGCCTCGACTACTATGAGCCTGAGATGATCTCTGAGATCCTCTCCCGCTCTTCATCCATCCTGGAAGTGGATATCAACCATGAGTCGATCCTTGAAATTGCTAAACGCTCCCGTGGTACACCAAGAGTCGCCAACAATCTCCTAAGATGGGTCCGCGATTATGCCCAGATGCGTACTGATAGCAGATTAGACAAGATTTCAACCCGAACCGCTCTTGAAATGCTAGATATCGATTTTCGCGGCTTAGATGAGATGGACAAGCGAATCCTTCGGCATATTATCGACCATCACGAGGGTGGACCTGTCGGTATCACCACCATCGCAGTAGCCCTCGGAGAAGAGGCTACAACACTTGAAGAAGTTAATGAGCCCTTCCTTATCATGCAGGGATTTATTAAGCGCACCCAGCGCGGAAGGGAAGTGACAACACTCGCCTATCAACATTTAGGGCGCACCTGCCCCAACACCTAATGGAGAGAATTCGATGAAATCTAAGGTCTTGCTTTTGCTTCTTCTCTGCTTTCCCCTCTTTGCTTCTAAAGTCGAAGAGAGCCATGCAGAGAGCAGAAAGCCCGCCACGATAAAAGTTCTTCTGGAACAGGATTCCGAGGGAGTCTTTCTTGAGGTACGTGGCTCTTTTATCGTCTACAATCCCGAAAATGGAAAGAGAGTGAGCTCGGGGCGCAGTGGTAAGCGCTTCTACTGCCACCCTCATAGTGAAGGCATTAAATGGGGAGAAAATTTCCTCGGAATCTTTCAACTTAAGATCGAACCGACGAGCCCCAAAACAACTTTCTTGGTGAATGGTGTGCAATACCGTGGAGCGATTGAGATCTACCACGTCGAAGATAGACTATCTATCATCAACGAGGTCGATGTCGAAAGCTTCATTAAATCGACTCTCTCCGAAAAAATAACGGGGCCTCTTCCCCAAAATGTCCTCGATGCCATCGCAATCATAGCACGGACTGATGCCTACTATATGGCCCTGACAAACCAAGATGCCTTCTGGCACACCAGCGCTGAGGAGATGGACTATCTGGGGATGGGACTCACCCTTCAGAACCTCTCTATCGACCGCGCTGTAGACAATACACGCCACCTTGTGATGCTCTATGAGGAGCAGCCCTTCCCCGGATCGTGGAGTGAACATTGCGCTGGAAAAACAGCTAGCTACGCATCGATCTTCCGCAAAGATATCAATACCCCAGATGGAGTAAACTCCGCTTTTGCTGCGCGCACCCGCTCCGATTCACACTGGAGCCTCACCATCGACACTCAAGAGTTAGCAAAGGTCGTTAAGACAAATCGAGTCACTGGAATGGATCTCTTTGTCGATCGCTTCTCCCATAAAGTCTACGCAACGCGGATCCATGATGGATCGCACACGGAAGATATCAGCTTTCATGCATTGCAGAAGGCATTAGGAAAGAATCGACTCAAAAGTAATGACTTTGCGATTACCATCAAAGGAAATATCGCCCTCTTCGAAGGCTTTGGCCAAGGCGATGGCGTCGGACTCTGTCTCCATAGCGCCAGGCAGCTGGCAGAGCGAGGCGATAGCGCCCCAGAAATCCTTTCGATCTTCTTTCCAAGTGTAGAATTGGAGAAGATGCGCGGCTATTCCGAATCGCTCATCTCTGCTCATAAGAGCACTCTCATCCCAACGAAGAAGAGAGAACCTAAGAAGAAAAAACATAGACTCCTCCATAGGTAACGTATGACAAAACCTCTCATTCCAAAAAATAGAGCCAAAGTTCTAGGCACCGCGCTCTTTCTCGTAGGATTAGCTCTCCTCTTTTTCATCGACGCCTGGTGGCCGGGGATCATGCTTGTTATCGGAATACCCCTTGCGCTGAAACAGTTTCTAAATGGCCGCTATTACGATGCAACCATCAGCCTCTTTGTCTTTGTCGGCTTCTTCATCGTTGCCAACTTCAACATCTCCTGGAAGATTCTCATTCCGATTCTCTTCATCATGACAGCCATCTATATCGTCTGCAAGGAGTGGGTCACCACTTCTACCGGCGAAGAGGAGGATGAACCAACCATCGAAATCCCTGAAGAGAAGCCAAAGAAAAAGTAGGTTTTCAAATGGCTACAATTAAACCTTCAGAGAGTGGCAGCGCGACTGACAGTTCTTCCGTTTTCACCTACGAAACTCAACCTCGACTGATACCCCGTTCGATTTCTCCCTCTCGTCTCGCACTCCATGTTCGTTCGAGTAGTGACGAGTTAGCCTCCTCAGAAGAGCCCTCCAATCACACTATTATTGCTAGTATTGTTAATCTGATACGTTGTTGTCTTTGCTGTGATGGTTGAACCATTGGAAGATACCTATGGCTCAGGTGTGACTCAATTTTCCCTTTGAGGGTGTGAGTAGTGATGAACCACCCTATATCCTATATAGAGGGCAAACAGCCCGACAAGGATCAGCGCAATGGGAACAAGTGGTGAAGAGGAAGTGTTGTCACCAGCTGCACCATCACCTCGAGCTTGCTGTCCATCTATAGGTTGAGAATCGCGATCCCGAAAAAAACGTGCATACTCATCATCTCGAGCGTGCTGTTCATCCATGGGTTGTGCATCGCGATCCCGAAAAAAACGTGCACACTCATCATCTCTTGGTGGAAATCGGGGAGTTTCAAGTGTATCAACGCGTTTTCCTTCTGAAAGGAGTGTTGCAAATTTAAAAATGTGAT
>JAAKFF010000097.1 GCA_011065165.1 Chlamydiota bacterium | reverse complement strand
GTACACTCGCTAATCATCTTCATCTTCGTCTTCATACTCTTCGCCAAAAGGGTATTGATCCTCCTCATCTTCATCCAACTCATCTTCATCACCAGGGTCACTTCGAGGATCGAGATGGAAGGCAAGAGATGTAGCTCGAGGTAGAGGAAGATAGTCACTCTGTTCATCTTCACGCAGCGGCTTTGTATGGAGTACGCGCCATAACCCAAAGAGGATGTAGATGCCGCAGAGAATGCTAATATAGATGAAGAGTCCGCTTGGTCCGAGCAGTGTCATGAAAACCGGCGAAATCAAGGGGCCGATGATGCAGCCTATGCCATAGATGACGAGAAGAGCACAGGTAATACCGATGATATTTTTCTCTGAGAAGAAGTCGCAGGTATAGGTGATGGAGAGGGGGTAGAAGGTGAAAGAGATCCCGCCGAAGAGGATCATTAGGGTGAGCAGCACGTAGTAGGGGAAATGTTGGC
Organism: Chlamydiota bacterium; assembly: GCA_011065165.1. Taxonomy (GTDB): domain Bacteria; phylum Chlamydiota; class Chlamydiia; order Chlamydiales; family Simkaniaceae; genus JAAKFF01. The sequence continues at coordinate 4,939 of JAAKFF010000097.1, read as the reverse complement.
TATGGAAGAGAACAAAGGTTAAAATCATCAGCATAAAAGAGACGCCGATAAGCACTTTTCGCCGATTGAAGATGTCGGAGAGGTGGCCAATGGGCCACTGGAGTGCGAGCCCCCCCAAAATGGTGAAACCCATGATCTGAGAAATTTGAAATACAGAGAGCCCTATCTCTTTGGCAAAGATGGGACCGAGTCCATAGAAGGAGCTCATGATCATCCCAGAGATAAAACAGCCGATCGGTCCAAGGGGGGCTTTGCGCAAAATTTGGAAGATGTTGGTGATTGAGGATTCAAGCATCAGTGGGCCGCTACTCTTCATCATGCAGACAGGGATGACAGAGAGGGAGCTTAAGATAATTGTAATGGCGAAGGGGAGGAGGCTTGTAAGGGGTGAGAGGTTCAAGAGGAACTGACCAAACCCTTGCGCCAAATAGAGGGTAAGCATGTAGAGGGAGAGGAGGCGCCCACGGTTTTTTACTCCAGTCGAGAGGAGAAGCCAACTTTCGATTACTATGAAAAATCCTGCGGCGCAGATGCCTGTGAAAAAGCGTAAGAACATCCAGCTGATAGGACTGACAAAGAGTGCTTGAATGACGATGATAAAGGAGTTAATCGATGCGAAGATGGCAAAAGTTCGGATATGTCCAATACGATCGAGAAGTTTTTCGAGGTAGATCGATCCGAGCATGATCCCAGTATAGTAGGAGGCGTTCAAGATACCGATCACCCAGCTGGGGTGGCCTTCGATAGAGATCCGGAGCGATGTAAAGGTGTTAAAAAATCCATTTCCTAGCATCACGATCACAAGACTGATCAGAGGAGGGATGACGCTGCGCATAACTCTTCTCATGGCACCCTCTTCAACGCTTCAATCTCCGCCTTTGCCTCTGGTGATGTCCAATGGTTTTCGATCTTAAGGAGAGGCTGTGTGATGATCATATACTTCTCTCTTTCAAAAGGCTGCTGCACCTCTCCCTTCTTCGTGATGATCTGTTCGAAAGAGTAGCGAATCTCAATTTCATTCTGATCTTTCCTTGCTACTGTGATATCGGAGTTGGAGAGAATAGGAAGAAAATATTCTGGCTTCTCCCCCAATAGTTTTAGGACCCCCTCTTCAATCGCAGATTGAAAGGCGTGCTTTCCCACTTGAGAGAGGGCTTGCTGCAGGAGAGTGAAGAGTGTGTCATCGATACCGCAGAGTTTTTGCATCTCTTTGTAGACCTCTATCAGCTTTTGTATCTCAAAAGAGTCTGTTTTTTGCATCTGGAAAGTGAGTTTTCCTCCTTCATAGAGATGGAGGGAGGGCCACTCTCGATTGACCTCTTTTGCAAAGTCTAGGGTCATTAGATTTAAAGTTTGATCCTCCCTAACTTTCTCATTTAGATTGGGGAAATTCTCTGGGTCGTCCTTCACTTTTTTCTCAATCCCAGCGAAGATACGCTCTAAAAATGAGAGCTCTTTTGTCATGGCGCTAGGTGACTCCTCAAAGGCCCAGTCTAAGAGGCTGAGAGTGACCTCTGACACCTCCTGGATTGAGAGGAGGAAGTCCCATTGATATTGGTTTAAAATGAAGGCGCATAGGCCAAACTGCTCCTCCTCACTCATGCGGTAGAGGACATCTTGTTGGTTGGCTAACTGAATCAGTTGTCGGCGGTTTTCTAATGGCAGATCCCGAGGTAGATAGCGGCTGGCTAGGTAGGTTTGAAGCGTTTCAATATCTTTCTCTGAGGTTTTCGAGAGCGTTTCGATTAGATGGAATAGTTCGGGGTTATGGTCGCTGAGTTCATCAAAATCTTGATAGGCGATCACGATCTCTAGAAAGGCTTTACCAAGCTCTCGAAACTTGGTGAGCATATAGCCATTTTTCCTGGAGACTGATGAGCGGCTCAGACGGTCATGGATTCCTTCTGGAGTTAGACAGTACTCCTCCTTCAAGGTTTTATTGCAGAAGTTGATGTTTTGTATCTGGCGGAACTGGTTGATTCGAGCTTTCTTTTTGAGATGCTGCCACATCTTAAGATAGTTGCGCTGTTTATGTGACCGCATTCTATGGAGACGGATGCTCTTTGGGTCGCGAATCGGATTGGTGATAAAGAGTAGGAGTTCATTGGGAAAGTAGATCGCTTTAAATTCGAGGGCATCTTCATCGCTATTCACCTTTTCCGACTGTACCTTCATGAAGATCGTATTGAGTGATTGCCTTGGGTCGGAGTGTTTCTGCTCCTTCCTGATCTCCTCGATATGATCTTGAAGGGCCCTAAAGAAGAATAACTTGCGCCCAGCAAGGGATTGCGCAATCTCTCTCTTCGCTTTTTTATACTTTTTGTATGGATAGACGCCAAAGGTGATGAGCGAGAGAAGAATGTTCTTGAAGGAGTTCTGTACAAATATGCTGCGGAAATGGCGTGATATCGCCCCCCGCCATGAGTCGCGGTGGTTGACATTGACTTGTTTTACATCGGGCAATGATGGAGTGTGCATAAAGGTAGCCCCCTTCTGCTACCCATAGCATGAAAGGGCTACAGAGTCACTTGCAAACTTCCAGATCAGTTGATTCTTGAAGACATTTTGACAATTTGGCACTTTTACACAAAGCCACATACCCTTAAGGGTAGGGGTTTGTGTAAAAGTGCCAAATTGGTAAAAGAGACCAAGAAGCGACCATCTGGAGCTTTGCAAGTGGCTCTATAGATTGAAGTTTTATTTAGAAGAGGCTCAGAAGAGGGTGTAGGTCATCGCTGCCATGACAGCTCCTTTGATCGTCCAGAGGAGAGTGCGAATCCAGTTTGAAGTGAGGAGTCCCTGCAGACTCTTTTTTGAGAACCGCACCCTAAGCTTCTGGTGTTGGGTAATTTGAAATAAAAATGTTGAGATCCAGATCAACATCAGTACGAGTAGATTTGCTCCGGCAAACTTTGTGAGAGCTCCCTCTGGAGTAATTCCAATGAGAATAATCGCGGTGACCACTTCGAGTAGCATCAGTGGACCGATGAGGAGGGCAGCTCTCCTGATATGTGAGCGCTCATACTCCACAAACCCCTCTTTAATTTTCGTATAGAGGGGGTAGTGGACAACTTGCGCAAACCACATTATACCAGCCATTATCCATGTCACCACAAGCTGAAATAGGGTGACAAATAGAAGCTCGGGAACCCCTTCCACTACTGTATAAACTCAAATGAGTTGATAAAATGGTTGAAGGTCGTTTCGGTGTAGTTGTTCACTTCGCATTCCATGGCAAGAAGATAGAGATTATTCTCAGCCATGATTGCGCGCCCTTTGAAGTAGACTCCTTTTGATTCTATGAAGAAGTCGAGTGCTTTATGTCCATCGACTTCGATCAAGTCAGCAAAAATCAAGGTGTTATCATGGTTTTGACTCACTAGGCCGTTCAGGAAGCTCTCGAGGCTCATCTCTGCATGAGATTCATTGATAAAGGGGGGGTATTGGGCAACCAGCAACATATAGACGGCTTTTTGCTGATGCGTTGAGACATAGACATCATAGCGCAGAGTGTACCCTTCTTCTGGGAAAGGCATTATCTGTTTTACGTGTTCGGGTGACTCGGGAAGAGATACCATACACTTTCCATGGACAGAGTGGAACTTCTTCCATGCGTTTAACTCGTCAACTTGAGCGCTCTTTGATTGAACGGCCATCTTAAGTGGCGCCCCACACGCGAAGCTAGGTGCACCAGTGGTCAAGATAAGCGTCCCCAGCGCAGCAAAAGCTTGCTTCTTTAGCCCTTTTTTGAAAAACCCTAACATATTCCCCCCTGATAGATTCTTCTAATTTAACTCATATGTGTCAGTGCTGACACTCCCCAACACACGAGAAATAGAAGGACAGACATAGCTATCCCCGATAAAACCGTGTTTAAGAGAGCCATCCATGCTGAGAACCCTTGCACTTCTCCTAACGCATGTAAAAAGATAATAAACGCCCAAACTGCAACAACTAGTTGGATAATAGCGGTTACGATATTCACTCCCATTCCTACCTGAGTCAGCCCTCTCTCATATCCCACAACGAAGAGGCTGTTCCCATGTGTGATCAGTAGAATAATCCACATGGCAACCGAAACGATCATAGGTACCGTCGACCAGAAGGTGGCCGCTCGCACCTCTTTAAAGCTCCCCTTCCCCTTTATCAGCTTCCCCAATAGGAAGAGAAAGAAGCTCCCCGCATTAAAGAGGAGATATCCCATCGGGATGGATAGAACGAGAGCTAAAGATAGAGTGATCCATAGAGATGTATCTCTCCCAGTAGAGAGAAATTGGGCAACTTGAAGTAGGTACTGAAAACCATATATTGCAGATAGAAAGATTAACCCGTGGTTAACGTCGGAGTCGATAATTGCCCGGATGGTTTTCCGGGGTTTAACCCAGATAGTCAGCCAGGGATTCAACCCAAGTTCTTTTTTCATCAACGCCTCCACTTTGCCGCCTACACCTTTAACTTATAGGCAAAAAATTATTTGTACAAGAACAATTTTCGCTCATAGGAGGGGTGCAAAACTTTGAATAGAAACGGTTTGCAGAGAAATTAATCACGCAACATGTTGAAAATAGAGCACTAAAGAAAATGTTGTAAAGACAGGAAATTTCACCGGTCTAAAGGCAAAAACCTTGTGCAAGACGTTAAAGATGCTAAGAACGAGAAGTGAAGGGTAAATCACTTCAAGTATGGGAGATAAGAGACGAACGATCCCTGTGAACTCCAGAGTGGAGACTCCAACGGTCACAAGCAAGATCGCAACTAGTGCCCACTCATATTTAAGGCGTCCTCTAGTCAGCCTCTTCTGCAAGAACTCAGCGCAGACGACTGTTAAGGCAATTGCTGTGGTTAAACAGGCTAGAGCGATCGACATAGAGACGATGAGGCCAGCATAGTGTCCAAGGACGATCTGTCCTATTTTTCCTATGAGCTGGTCGATCGGGAC
>JAAKFF010000096.1 GCA_011065165.1 Chlamydiota bacterium | reverse complement strand
GCCACTTGATCGGGCGAGAGAGCGTAAGCGATGCCTAAGAAAGTCTGCGCCATATCGTTATCTGGCTCTTTTTTTAGCACTTCATCGAAGTATTGACAAGCTGTCTTGAGTTCTAGCTTGTGCAGATTCATATACCCCATTCCAATCTTACAGAGAGAGTTCTCTTCTCTAAGCAGCTCACAAGCTTTAAAGAGCTTAACTGCAGCATCTTCATCAGCTTGGTTCACTGCCATGAAACCCGCTTCTAAGAATAGAAAGAAGTCATCGTCATATTTTGATAGATCTTCCATGATCTCAATCCTTTGATAGTATCTGTTCGTTTCTTCATGCGCCTAATTTGGTAATTAGGCAGAGTATTAACTTACTTTCTGGTTACGCACAGCGTTATTGATCATCGAGTTGACCTGAGAGATCAAGTTCGAGATCGAGTCACCAACCTGCGTCACTTGCGACATCGAAAATTGCAGGAGCAGGAACTTACCAGGTGTAGCTGAACTCAATTTACTCGCAACGTTGCGAACCTGACGCACTACTTGAGCTTGCAAGGCAGAGTACTTCTTAATGAGCGTATAAAACGTTAATGATACCGGATGTTCGGTCATTCTCTTTTAACCTCTTTTTAAAAACTGCGTCTGGCAGCTTATTTACTTTCTAGTTGTTCTTTTGACAACGCATTCAAGTGCTGCGTAGGCTTGGAGTAGGACTCCGCACTGATCAAAATTCTCTGAAGCTTTACCTTCACGAAGAGCACTTTTCAACTCATTCGATCTCGTATCAATTAGAGTGAGCACCTTTTTTGTCTCTTCCGGACTTTTCTTAAGCTGCTTTTCTAAATCAAATTCGAATCGCTTTGGCTTTTTACCTTCTAATCCAAACATTGCCAATTAACCTCAATGTTATATTTTATCACTTATGGCTGATTGTAGTTAATCTTATATTTTATGCCATCTTTTTCGAGAAAAATTGTATTTTCTTGCATTTTTGTGATCTTCATTCCATCCAAATTATCACCTGTAGAGAGGATCTTTCCATTGATGACAACATATTGACTAACATTTCCATATTTCGAACTTCCGCTTACATTATATTTGGATGAGATGTCAATAATTTCACTGGTCGGCTGCGAAAAGACCACGAAATTTTTCACCAATCTGACACCCTTAATTTTTTTCAGATTCACAACTGTGCCATTATAATCCGACTTCTTGTTGGAAGGAACGCGGCCAGCTAAGACAAGTTCACCGTTAGAGAGCTGGAATGTAACATTCACGAAGTTTCCCTCTAAAAGAATGCTCTGGATCTGCGCCTCCAGGGTGTTCTCAACCACAACCTGATTGTCGAGTTTATCGAGGTAGGGGAAGTTGAGATTCATATACTCTGAGAGCTTAGTCGAAGTGTCGATCGTCTGGACATAACCTCGCAGAACAAAATGGCCAGGATAGATGGAGGTGAGGTTGACACCGCGCCACATAGCGTTCTTCACAAGGAGGGCGTTGGTGTTCTCCCAGACAAGTTCATCGATGATGACATTATCTTCAATCGTATGAAGGAAGGGGAGCGACTTGAGCAGGTAGCTCATCTCTTGATGGTCCACTTCCGTCATCACATGGCCAATCATAAAGATCTTTCCACTTGAAGGGTTGAAAGAGAATTCTACCTCAGGAAAGCTCTTGAGAGCTTTTGAGATCTCTTGCCTCTCATCTGTCGCTGAGACGGTAATCGATTCACTCTTAAAGAGGGTAAAGACTCCGCCCAGGGTGATAACTAAAAAGAGAGCAAAGACCCCAGCTAAGACTAAATGCCTGATCGGAATGACCATCTTCTTCCAGTTCTTTCTAGCCACTTCCTCAGCGGGAGCTTCCGCTGGCTCCTTCTTTTTCATCTCCCCCTGGCTGTAGATCATCTCCAAACCAGAGAGTGGAGCGACAATCGTCTCACGCGTCTGCTGCTGATCGATCACTAAGAATGAGGTGGTGCCTAGAGCTACGAGATCTTGGGTGTTTAGCACTGTAGGATCGGAGATCTTCTGTCCATTCACATAGACGCCGTTCAAGCTTCCGAGATCTTCGATGGTGATAACTCCGCTACTATCAGCTGAGATCTTTGCATGCTGCGCAGAGACGCTTAAATCTTGAAAGAGGATATCGCAGCTCTGAGGATCTTTTCCTATGATAAAAGTGGAATCTTCGAAGATGCCGAATTCAGCACCAGAGTTTGGCCCTGAGATGACCTTAATAATAAAGCGCGCGTCTCCAGCGCCAGTGAAGGCAAAGACGTTCAGATCATCGCTCTCTTCATAGATAGTCGGTGTCTCATCCTCTACTCGCAGAGGCTTCTCTCTCTCTCCAGCAAGAGCTGGATCTTTTAGAGTAAAATGGAAGATATCGCTTCCGATTTGAACCGCATCACCCTCTGCTAAGAGTATAGGCTCTTCAATATTCTTGCCATTGACGCTTGCAGGATTGACGGCGCTTAAGTTTTCGAGAAGATAGCCATCAGGAGTTAAGCGACAGATCACATGCTTGCGGGAGACCATCGGATCTTCAAGGACTTGATATGAGACGTCAGGATCACGTCCAATGATCCACTCATCACCCTCTTCAAAGCGAATAACTAGGCCTGCATTGAGACCCTCTTCAGCAACTAAAAAACCGGCCATTACCTCATTCCCGATATATTTAGAACCATCCCCTCATCCGGAAGATACACAGTTAATTCCTTTTTGACTACAACAATGTTGGAACTTCCTCTTTCCAATAGTCGATGTAATTTAAGAAGTCTTCCAAAGTCTCGTGAAAGAGTTTGTAGTTCACTTCGAAAGGGAGAGTCTGCGAGAGAGTCAAATACTTCTCTGAAGAGTCGATACCAATGGCGGCGCCTCCCGTACCCTGACCCACTAAATTAGCCTTCATTAAATAGATATAGAGGCTCTCCTTATTTCCCTCTTTAGGGAGCTCCATGATCTTGGCCGAGAGGAAGAGCCCAGGTTCCAGCTCCCTAACCGAAATTGGCGTTAGGGCGTGAATCTTTAACTTAAAGGAGCCACTCTTGTCCATCTGGGGGATCGCATCGAGCTTGAGCTCCTCAGCGAGGGTTTCTAGTAAGCGATCTAAATGCATCGTTATCTCCTCAAAAGTAGCCTAAGCCCTTGGTTTAAAGCTTTCTTAGTTTTTGTGCAACTATGGATCTGGACAGAGAGGGGTAGATATTCTATAATAATGATAAGGTGTCATAGGATTGAGGAGCGTCTACCATGCAAGATGAGTTTGATCGGATAATGGAATTTTTCGAGCTAAGTCCAGAGGAGAAGGAGGGGCGATTGCAAGAGATTTTCGAGGACTCCGTCGAGTATTTTGAGCGATTTAAGTACATTATGATCAATGGAACGCCAGAAGAGAAGCAGAAGGCTGTCGAGAAGGTGATGATCCTCAAGAAGAAGATCGAGGAGGAGACCAAGCGCGTCTGCGAGAAGACCGGTATGACCCCCGATCAGCTCGCTGACTACTCCAATGACCCTAAGAACTTTAGCCCAGAGCAGTGGGCAGCTATCGATAGTGCGAAGAAGCGGCTTGAAGGGGAGGGTAAAGAGGCCCAAAAGACTCCTGGCGAGAAAAAGCCAGAGAAGGGGGAGGAGCCCCCTAAAAAGAGGCGTAAGAAGCCTAAAGGGTGGATTCCGTCGTAAGCCACTAATCTGCAACTTCTTAATACTCATTCAAGAGATTACCGTTCCATAAATATCTTATATTCAATGATATAACAAATTATTTTAAAGATAATGTAAATAATTAGTTGAGATTATATCAAGATGTGTTAATATTAAATTAGGGAAACTGTGCTTATGTAACTAACTCTACGATATTCCCACGTATTAAGATTATAACAAACAAGTAATAGGGGTTTAATATGCCAAACAGTATAGAGCAGACGCTACCATTTCCAAACGTGAATAGTCCTGCTAGTAAATGGCAGGAGTATTTTAAAAAGGTTGAACTAGCTCGACTAGATAAGCTTCTAACTGAGAAGCACCATACAGGAGTGCCCTTTAACGATCTGATCCTGATTATGTACTTCATGGGTCAGTATGTAGAGAACTTTCAGATCAATAACCAGGCTAAGATTGAGAATGCTCTGTCAAACATTGGAAGCCTTCGCAACAAAATCGAGCACGATTTCGATATGCTTCAGTCTAAAGGTAAAACAATCAAAGTTATTGATCCAAAGACTGGAAAATTGATAACGAAAGTAGTCCCAACAGCAGCTCAAGTACAAGATGCGAAAGATGCCATCGCAGACGAGAAACAGTTAAAGTACCTTCTTACAACAAAATATAAGGATATCTTTGGTCCTAACACTAATTTCGTAAGCAATGTGGAGACTAATCTTAGTACCATTTTCAGCAGTAGTGATCCAAAAACGCTTGCCGCCAATTGGTATAAAAGTTGGCACCCTACGAACCCTACTTCCACGGGAACTGGTGGTAAGGGAAATCCTGAGATTCAGCCTGACGTCAACGCCTTAACGGCTATTGCTACAGCGGTAAGTAGTCAGAGTAGTACGGCTCAGTCGAAGATTAAGTTCTATGAATCAAATGATGAGCAGTACAAAGCGATGTTGCACACGATTGCATCAGCAATCATCAACGCTTTGAAACAGGCTAACGCAGCGATGCAGAAATAGTTAATCTAATAAATAATATGAGGATAAAATTATGACTCAAGCTCACCACTATGAATCAGGTTTAATGGCTGCCGAAATGGCAACGATCCGCTGGCAATCTTCTATTCAAGGCGCAATGCAATACTGCGCTGCAACCGTCGCTCTACTGGTGATGGTACTCCAAAAACTCAACGAAGATGGTGGAAACGACTACAGCAAATATATGAAGCAGATTCCCATCATTGGTAAAAACTTTATCCTGAATGGGAAGCCAATACCAGTGACGAAAGATAATTTTGGAACGCTAATGAGTGCCTTCCAGGCGAATTTACACGAATTGCAGGAGAAGTATACTATCGCGAAAAACCCTTGGAATACCTGCGTCCAGTCGGATACTCAAACCCTGCAGCAAGAAGGTACTGGTTCTCAACAGGCCTCTCAGATGGCTGGAACTGTGACACAGCTAGGTATGAAGACAGGAAGCCTATTGGGACAAGCTTTATAATAAGATAATAGACGGAATAATTAAATAAGGGTGGAATTTTCATGTCAAATGTAACAAACAAGGAAACTCAAAGAAGTGAACAGCTCTTCGCCATGCCATCAAAGGCATCTGTTGGCGAAGCTCTGCCAGCCTCTCTAGCTTTCATCACAATGACAGCTGCTCAAATGCAAAAGTTTTCTAACCTTTGCAGAGATGAGAAGAGCGGCCATTACATTGGGAACGACGCTCTCTTATCATCTGTGCTCAATCAGGAT
>JAAKFF010000095.1 GCA_011065165.1 Chlamydiota bacterium | reverse complement strand
CCCTTGGGTGCTATATGCAAGTAGCAGAGAGGTCTATGGGCAACAGAAACAACTCCCTGTGAAAGAGACAGCTCCTCTTCTGCCCGTAAATATCTATGGGGAGTCAAAAATCGCTGCAGAACAAGCAGTCCAAGCAGCAGCAAAGAAGAAGCTCAAGAGCTCAATAGTCAGGTTCTCGAACGTCTTTGGAAGTGTTCATGATCATCATGACAGGGTCATTCCTGCATTTTGTGCTGCTGCAGCAAATGGCTCGGATATCCGGGTTGACGGAAAGGAAAATCTTTTTGACTTCACTTATATAGACGATGTGATTCAGGGGATTCTCTCTCTCCTCTATGTTCTAATCAGAGCTCGAGAAGCCCTCCCTCCCATTCACTTGACCACAGGACAGGCAGTGAGTTTAGGACAGGTTGCCTCAATTGCGCAGAATGTAAGTTTTCATAAAATTCAGGTTAAAGAAGCTCTTTCTCGAACCTATGATGTAGCAAGGTTTTCTGGAGATCCTTCTCGTGCAAAAAAATTGTTAAATTGGCAAGCCTGTGTTGATGTCCACGAAGGGATGAACCGTCTTATCAACCAATTTAGGCTCCTTAAGGAAGTAAAACGATCGAAGCATGTCTACTCATAACCATTACCTCCTAAGGCACGCCCACCGCCCTCAATTCCAACCTGGTGAGTGGGGGCATGATATTTCAATTACAAGTGAAGGAAAAGAGGCTGCTCAAGAGGTAGGACGCTTGTTTTCTAATTCTCAGGTAAAGACGATTTGGACAAGCCCAATCAAGCGCTGTATTCAAACGGCTAGGGAGTTAAGAGAGGGGATAAATCTAAATATCCCCATTCGTCATTCACATCTTCTTGGTGATCCAGGTTTTATGATTTTGAATCCTAGAGTAGCTGGACAACTATTTCGAAAATACAATCTGATTGAAGTGATTGAGCTTATCCTAAGGGGGATTCCAGTACCTGGGTTCTATCCATTAGAGGTTGGGTGCAAAAAAATGTTAAAAAATCTACTAAAAGATAAACGATCATCCTCTATTTGGGTGACTCATGACATAACTATTTGTCTACTAGCTTCCTGGATTTTCAATCAAAAACATCCAGAAGAGATGATGCCTGGGTTTTTGGAAGGGATAGAATTTTCATTCAGTAAAAATGGAATATTCGCTTATTTTAAGGGTTTAAAGGCGAGAATTGATGAAACTTCATTGAGGGGAGTCTTAGATTCAAAAACAAAACCTGCTTTTTTGAAAAGTTCCATGAACTCGTCAAATGTTCTTTCTTGACTTCCTGTCATCACAAACATGTTTAGATTGAGGAGAGCTCCATCCCCACTCTCCTTACAGAGGAGATTTTCGACTACGTACAAGCGACTATTGGAGTCCTTTAACAGTGGTCGAACTTTTCTTAAGATATGTAGGGCTTTTTCATCGGGCCAGTCGTGGATAATTCGGCATAGAATCACAGCATCCACCTTAAGAAGAGGCCATTTTTTGAAAAAGTCCAAGGGATGTAGAGTAATCCTTTTCCGGTTTATCGAAGGGAGCTCTATCTGATCGAGAACTGATGGAAGGTCCAGCAAATGTCCATGAAGGTGTGGGAATTCTTCCAACAGCATTTCGAGTAATGTGCCTGTTGACCCTCCAATATCTGCGATAGAAGTGTGGGAGGTAAAGTCGATCTTCTTTCCCAGAGAAGAATAATCTCTCATCGCATATTTAGAGAGAGCGTGATGGTAGAGCTCTCTTTTTTCTGGGTTTCTATCCAAGAACTCAAACCAATTCATATTATACTGCTCTTCAAAAGAGGATTGTCCGTTTTTAAGAGAATTGGAGAGATCTCTCCAGCAATCAAAGTGCTCCATCATCCACAACTGTTGAGCTTGCTCTAAGGAATAGGGGTGAGAGGAGTGAAGAAATTGTCCGCGAGCTGTGAGTCGCCATTCTGAATTAACTTGTACAATGTATTCGAGTTCCATCAGGGCAAGGATGATTTTTTCAGTCATAGTGGGGGCTAGACCAATTTCTTCAGAGATAACTTCTAAAGTGGCTGGAAGAGCATCGAATATTTTAAGATCTTGAGCTGTTTTTAATGTAAAAAGGCGCCAGTAGGATGTAAGATCCCCTGAGACTTCATGGAATGGATCCCTAATTGCAGAACGTAGCGTTTGAACAGCCTCTCCATATTCATCTATTAATAAGAGTTCGCCCCATTTCGTCTCTACGCGAGCGATGCCATTATAAAAGGGTTCAACAAGAGCATACCGCTCTGGATATAGAGGAGACCCAGACTGAGTGATGTGAAACCACCCTAATGTGTCCTTAGCTCGTGCAAAACCTTTGTGAAAGACATCTAGGTCGATGAACTCATGAGAATGGATCCTTTTGCCCCTCAGGTCGATATGAGTATGGTGCCCATAGCTGTTTTGGACAACTGCAGCGCCATCATGGAAATCTCCAACATATGAGTACGATTCGGTGTAGAGCCTCTCGCCGCTTATATCAATATGAAAGAACTGTCCCTGTCGATCTTTAACAGCACATATCTCCTCCTGAAAATTCCCACACCAACCATAGCTGGTGCTGTTAAGAAGTGTTCCATCAGGAAGAATGTGAAACCACTTACCATCGTGATTCACTGCAGAGCGATGGCTATAGAACCCGAAGGTCCTTGTGTAACGTTCAGTGTAAGGTGGAGTGGCTGTAGGATCAATGTGATATGCCCCATTCTCATCTGATACAGGGGCAAGACCTGGAGAGTGGAACTTCATTACATGGTTAAATCGTCTTTTGTACGCCGGATCTCCTTTTAAGAGATGGTGGGTTCCATCTGGAGATATCTTATAGGTTTGCCAGCTCGGCCTCAGAGTTGTTTTCACAGTGATCCTCAATATTTTTGCGCATATTACATCCCTTACATACATCGTGTTTGAGGTAATTGCTCTTTAAATCCTGGTATTTTTTACTATTCCAGATTTCCTCTATGGACTTCTCAGATAGATTTCCAAAGTCTCCCAATGTCTTGCGATCTTCATCAGGAGCACAGCACGGGCCAAAACGTCCCTCTGCTGAGACCCAGGCTTCTTCGCCTAGAAAAGGACAAACTCCTTTAGGTAGAAGCTCTTCTATAGCATGGTCATCAAGCTGATATATATTCTCAAGTATGACTTTTACCCCATTGGGTAGGCGATATTTTTCTACGGTTTCATTAGCAACTTCAACTATTCTATTCCATCTTCTGATGGATTCACTACTTCTACGTAGAGTTTGATTTTTCATCTGGTCAGTAAAGACCCAGAGATGATGCCCCTTCACGCGGTTGACTCCTAACGATGCCGCCAATTTGATAACATCAGGGATCTCTTCTAATCCTAACTCAATGAAGGTCAGTTGGAAAGTTACTCGACAGAAGTTTCCACCTTGAGCTGCAATTCTATCACGTACGGTGATGAAATCTTTGACGTTTTGTAATCGGCTTTCAAAGTTGGAACCGATCATAATAAGTTCAGAGGTCCTCTTTGTCGCTCCATTCCAAGAGATCTTCACGTCTGAAGTAATTGGAACAATTTTTTCAGCCCACTTCGTGGCTCCCAGTTTAGGAAAGGTGCCATTTGTCGTTAAGTTCATTTTGACTTTATATTCGTGGCAGAGGTCGATAATTTCTCCAAATTTTCGAAATAGAAGTGGCTCTCCCATCGTAGAGGGAATGATCTCACGGAGAGGTGAGCCCTGAGATTCTTTCAATACCTTTCGAATTAGGTCAACACTCATTCTACGACGTGGTTCTCCTCTCTCCCTGCGCTTGTCTTGGCAAGGGCTATATATCGAATGCTCCTCGCACATGATACACCGCAAGTTACAATCATCAGGATTGGTGTCAAACGTGATGCGCCAGGGACCGGTTTTTTGAGTCATGAGGCTCTCTCCTTTTTTTTATAGCGATCTGATAGAGATTTTGTATTTTTTTTGTATGTTCTTCAATGCAAGGGATTTTCTTATCGCTAGATTGAATATAACCTCCCTGACCAAGAGTCTTTGCTAGATCAGGGTCCCTCTGCATGCGGTCCATTTGAAGTCTGAGATCGTCGACATCGCGATGGGTAAATAGCAGACCGTTGATCTCATGGTGGATATACTCTTTCATTCCTCCGTAATTTGCGGTGATAACAGGCAACTGAGCTTCGATAGCCTCGTGGATAACTAGAGGGGAGTTTTCCCCCCAAATAGAAGGAACAACGATCGTGTCAATATGGTTGAAAACATCGCTTGTAATCTGCTCGTTCCGATATCCACCCATCCACTCGATCCTTTTTTGAGTCTCAATGGGCATTGAGGCAATCATTGCTTTCAGTGACTGAGTAAAGGGCTCTATGGGACTCCCCCAAATTTTGAGAAGAGCTCTCCCTTGAAGCCTATTAAAAGCATGAATTAAGTGGTGAATACCTTTTGCTTGTTTGTGTGTGCCAATATAACCAAATACAAAGTTCTTCCCAGCTCTTCTTTTTCGTTTTGGAAGCCGCTCTAAGTGAAATCCATAATCGAGGTAGAGGATCTTTTCAGAATCAATTCCAAAGTCTCTTGTGAACCGGTTCATTAAATAGCGAGAAGGTGCGATGAACAGATCGATAACAGAGCACATTTTGCGAACATGATTCATCCGTTTACCGACCCACTCTGTCCAATAGCTGAGATCCTCACTATCATTCTGCGTGCTAAAATATCTCCAATAACACTTCTGTGCACACTTTTTATCATCTTGAGAATCGCACACAGGGTAGAGGTCCGATGTTTTTGAATTAATTGTCTGTAGAAATTGGCCCCTAGGACACATGAGCCAAAAATCGTGCAGTGTAAAGACTATAGGTATATTCCTTTTATGTGCCTCAGAAATAATAGAAGTAGAGAGATGGTTAAGATGGCCAACATGAACCAAATCTGGATGTTGATCATCAAGGACTTGCCCAAATATTCTATCAAGAACAGTGTGTTGGTATCCATCTCGACTGTGAGCCATGTTGATGAGGCAGAGTTTGATAGCTTCGCAATCCGGGTCGACTTCCCAAGTGATAGAGTACTCTTGTTTGTAGGCATTTTCTTCACGTGAAAACACAATGACTTCATGCCCCTGTCGAACAAGCTCATGACATAAAGTCTTGGTGTAAACTTCTGAGCCAGCAGAATAACGGGGTGGATAGCCGTGGATTACCTTTACGATTTTCAATAAATTCTCCAATAATAAACGCTATGATAAAAATAGTAATTTTTACTTAGATTTAGGACAACTCAAAATGACAAGATTTCAGTTTTCAACGGCAATAAATAATCTCTAAGTGGGACGAGCGGGTCAATTTGAACAGAGAGGTAGGATTTCATATAGAACAGATCTATTGCAACCCCAGAAATACTATCTCGGCTTCCCTCCACCCAAAGCGTATGTTTCTGTACAAATGATCCGCTGCCATTCCAAGGACTTAAGGGTTTTTCTTGGTTATGAAATTGGATAGCAACTTTTGTTTAAAAATATTAGAACTATCATTCTACTCAAAAAAGACTATACTTGAATGTTATTATTCACTCTTATATACTTTCATCAAATTTAATAAGGAGAATGCTATGTCTTCATATATTCACTCATT
>JAAKFF010000094.1 GCA_011065165.1 Chlamydiota bacterium | reverse complement strand
AGGTGGGAAGGAGCAGCTTTTCGTTCGCGTTGGTGGCGAGGTTTTTCTTCTCTAGGGTGAGATAGTCATCTATGATGACGACCTCTTGGCCGCAGATCTCTTTCGGGGGATGGGCGCGCAAGGTTTCCATAAGCTGATTCATCTTTTTTACTCCTTGCATGCCATCTCCAAAGTGGACGGAGAGCTGCTTCTCTTTGAAGGGGCCAAACTTGGCATAGATTTCATTAAGCAGATCGATGAGGGTTTTCCCCTCTTTTTTTTGTTGCAAAGCCATCTCACAGATGAGACAGGCGGCGGCGGTGGCATCTTTATCACGAGAGTGGGTGCCGTAGAGAAAGCCGAGGGATTCTTCTGCTCCAAAGATGAAGGTGTATTCGTTTTTCTCTTCCCATTGATGAATCTTTTCACCGATATATTTAAAGCCAGTAAGCACTTTAAAACAGCTTTTGTTGAAGGAGGCTGCGATGAGGGAGAAGAGGTCGGTGGTTACGATTGTGGTGACAAATGCGGCGTTCTCGGCCATTCTTCCCTGCTTACTGAGTGTAGTGCATAGGTAGTAGATGCAGAGGGCGGCGATCTGATTACCATTCAAAATAACGGGGGCGCCTTGATGCATCACTACGAGGCCCAACCGGTCGGCATCTGGATCGGTGGCGATAAATATATCGCCCTCAACCTTTGAGAGTTTTTTGATGCCGAGCTTGAGCGCCGCTTCCTGCTCTGGGTTTGGTGTGTGGGCTGAAGGGAAACTCCCATCGGGCTTCTCCTGCTCTTCGACGTAAGAGATAGAGGTGAAGCCCCAACGTCTAAGCGCCTCTGGAAGGGTGGTGATGCCGCATCCATGGAGGGGGGAGTAGACAACATGAAGCTTGGGGCCCAAATCTTGGTTGTCATCAGGGAAGTTTTGGAGAGGCTCGAGCGCTTCAAAGTAGGCGCTATCATCTTCTTCTCCTACGGTGTGAATCAGGGGGTGAGTCAAGGGGGCGAGCTCTACTTGGTTTGGGGTTTCAATTTTTTTCACAGCGTCCATTATGGCGCTGTCGTGAGGGGGAACGACTTGAGCTCCGTCGCTCCAATAGACTTTGTAGCCGTTATAGTCGCGCGGATTGTGTGAGGCTGTGATCATGATCGCTGCGGTGCATCCGTGATGGCGACAGCCAAAGGAGACAAAGGGGGTGGGACGGAGCTCCCTTGTCAGAAAGACTTCTATGCCGTTGCCAGCAAGAACGCGCGCTGACTCTTCTGCAAAGAGTTGGGAGTTTTTGCGTGAGTCATAGGAGATATAGACGCTAGGCTTCTTTTTATTTTGACTTAGGATGTAGTTGGCGAGGCCCTGTGTGGCACTCCGAATGGTGTAGGTGTTGAGGCGGTTGGTGCCGATCCCCATCAGGGCGCGCATCCCTCCCGTTCCAAATGCCACGGTTGTATAGAAGGCGTCGATGAGCGCTTCGCGGTCGTGATCGAGCAAGTTCCGCACCTGACGGCGCGTCTCCTCATCATAGGGCTCACTCAGCCACTGCTCTACCCGTCTCTTGACATCAGAAGGAAGTTTATCGTCCATAGCTTTCCTTTTCCTCTTTTTTACAACAGAAGAGGGTAAACCGACAGAAAAAGTTTTAGATTATCACTAGGTTCTGTTGAGGAATTTATTAGCAAAACAAACAGGAATCTGTTGTTTTTCTAGTCAAGAGCCTTAGAAATAAAGGGTGAGGTTTACTTATAGATCCGTCGGGGATTGCATCCCCCGCTGCCCCTTTGAGCTTCAATCCGCTAAGTAAAATCACTTCTCCCTCGGGGGCCCGTACCGTTAGTACTGATGCCCCCTCGTTCGAATCGATTTTCCAGAAGCGCCTTGAATCCATCGACTGCTCCAGGCACCCATCTACCAAACTTTCAGTTTGGTATGGATGTCCTTTCGCAGAACAAGCTCAGATTAGATCTGTTCTGCGGAGGGATACTCACCCCAAACCTGTGGTTTTTGATGGTGGGCCCCGTAGCAGCCGGCAGCTTCAAGGCTCTTCTGTTCGTTTTGCTAATAAATTCCTCAACAGAACCTAGGCTATTTAGGGATGATTCCATCTCTCTGGAGCTCGCCTTGGGTGGCTGGGGCGGCGATGGATCCCCGGGGGAAGAAGTAGGGGCCTGGGTCTCTATAGTTATCGGTTTTAGCTCTCACTCTTAAGATATTAGCCATCCCTCCAAAGACGGTCTGGCCGAAGGGGCCGTCGTAGCCGAGCATGGGGATGCTGTTTTTAGGGATGGGTAGGCCGGTTTTGGTCATATCGCGCATGCCTGTTGTCCCCATGGTTCTATAGCCGGGAATCAGTGTGCGCACTCTCTTATCAAAATCGCCAATCTCCATTCCTACCATGTTGGGAAATTCGTTACTCATCTGATTCATCGTATGGTGGGTCATGTGACAATGGAAGATCCAATCTCCAGGATTGTCTGCTAAAAACTCAATCACCTTTGCTGTTCCTACAGGGACAAGAACGGTAGTTTCTGGAAGCAGAACTGATCTATCTTTAGCCCATCCACCGTCGCTTCCGATGATTTTAAATGAGTAGCCATGGAGATGAATGGGATGGTGGTCCATGGCGCTTAAATTCCCATAGCGGATCCAGACTCTATCTCCTAACTCTGCGACGAGTGGTTCTGTTGCGGGCATCACTTTCCCATTCATTGTTAGGATGTTGAAATCCATTTTTAGTGTATCGGGCTTGGCTGTCCCCACTTTGATACTCCATTCGTGAAGCATGATTGCAAAGTCACGAGTTGGCCGTTTAGCAGGATCGGCTTCTCTCTCGTGGACAAGGATCATCCCAGTGAGCCCCATCCCTTCTTGTGTCATGCTGTCAAAGTGGGGGTGGTACATAAAGGTGCCGCTATTAGGAAAGATAAATTCATATAGAAAGGTCTCTCCTGGTGGAATGGCGGGTTGGGTTACTCCTGCAACGCCATCCATTCCACAGGGAATCAAGACGGCGTGCCAGTGGACTGAGGTAGGAGCTGGGAGCTTATTTGTTACATAAATTCTAACTCTATCTCCCTGTGAGAGCTCGATCATAGGGCCTGGGACGGAGCCGTTATAGCCCCATGTATTGATGGTGAGCCCAGGTGCCACTTCCCAGATGATAGGTTCTGCAGTCAGATGAAAGACCTTCACACCATCTACGACTCTATAGTCAGCTGTTGCTCCATTGGGAACGACAGCTGGGGTGTAATCTCTCCCTGGAATTCCAGGAGGCAAGTTCTCTTTTTCGGCTCGGGCCCAGGGAAGGGGAGGGATCGCTTCTCTGCCATATGAGAGGATAGAAAAGGTGAGAAATAGGAGAAGGAGACGCTTACTCATAGTGCCTCCTTAGTGGGGTCTTAAAGGGTTGTTTTCCAATAACATGACCCTGCAGAAGGGTTTGAAGGATCACTTTTGAGATCCAATAATCCTGCTGCGAATGGACGGTCTGAATTTTTTTCTCTAGCTCGTTCTGCTTCGCTGCGAGCAGTTGAAAGATCCCAATTTGCATGGCATGGTTTTGCAAGAGAGTTGAGTGGGTTATCTGCTCGGCTAAGGGAACGATGACTCTCTCTAAGTATCGGCTCTCTCTAAATGCCTGAAGCAGTTTAAACCTAGAGGAGCGGGCCTTGGAGCGAATCTCAATAGCTAAGGCTGTAAAGCGGTTCCACTCTTGCATGATTTTTGCTTGGGCTTTCGCTGAGTTTGCTTGACCAAAGTCAAAGAGGGGGATCGCTAAGCTAAAGGCTGGCCCTACAAACCAGACGCTATCGTCACGTTCAGCACTCACCCCAACGTCAAATTGTGGAAAGACTATCTTGGTTGTATCAATCCCCAATCCGGCAGCTGTCGCTAGCAGCTCTTTGTAGGCAACTTTTAGATCGATGCTACTGGCAATTGCATCGTTTTCGATAGTCTTGAACTGATCTCCCTCTGGTTGAATGCGTCGGAAGGTTGCGGCGACCTTCCACTCAATTTGACGCCCCCATAGCCCCATGAGAAGGTTGAGTTTTTCCCTCGCTTCTAGTAGCTCAATCTCCATCGATGCCACCGTAAGCTTCTCCTGTTCATAGAGCGAGCGCTCGAGGAAAAGTTCTAGATCTGTGATGTTGCCAACCGCAAAGAGCCTCTTTGCAGCCTCATATGAGAGCTCAGCTGCTAAGAGAATCTGCTCTTTCAAACGTAAAATCTGCGTGGCGGCTTGCACTCTATAAAAAGCAATTTTTGTCTCTGCGATGACATCTAGAATTTCAGTGATGACCATCGCCTTTGTCGCTTCTAACTCAGCGCGTGCCATCCTCTTTTTGAGTGGAATCAGAAGGATCTCTAAAAAATTCTGAAATAGGCTGGTATCGATTAGGTCTGTAATTATTGATTGAGTAGAAAATCGATAGGAGAAGGAGAAGATGGGATTTTTTAATAGTCCCGCTTGTGCAAGTTGTGCCTTAGCAATTCCTAAGTTTTCATAGACCGCTTGAAGCGTCCGATTGTTAAGTAGAGCGATCTGAACGACGAAGTCGTCGGTCAGCTCATTTTGTAGCAATTCCATTGCAGAGATAGGAACCACTGCATCCTCAAAAGAAGCATCCCAGTAGACGCTCTCTCCAGTCAACTCTGCAACCTCCTCTTGGACCTCACTGAAGGCGGGGTTTGGATCTGTATCTACCCTTATGCACCCAGTGATAACGACCATCAAGAGAAGAAATAAACCTAGAGTTCTAATAGTTTGGATGAACATAGTTGCTTTCATTAATTTCGAGTAGCGGTGATAACTCTATCTGGGAGAGTGGAGCGTTAGGAGAGGCAGGGTGGTTTTCTGTTTCGATCGGGACCTTATAATTGGAACATCCGGCGCAATAGATAAGCGTTAATAAGAGTGACAATTTGATTGCATAGCGACCCATCTCTTGCTTTTATTGAAAAGGGCAATTACATGCAAATTAACCAGAATTAAACTGGTTATAATTCACTGAAGGGGAGCGCTGTTACATTGGGTCCCAATGGGAGTTTAAGCTCACCAAGATGAACGACGTATCCATTGGATGCTTTTTTCTTTGCGCTTTTTTGGAAAGAGGCGATACCGGATGCCATCTGAGGGGTTGGAGTGGACGTCGCTTTGATTTCTATAGGAATGAGCTTCCCTTGATCTTCGATGAGAAGATCAACTTCTGTACCGGATGAAGTACGCCAAAAATAGATTTGAGGATCTGTGCCACGATTGGAGATGCGTTTGTAAATTTCGGTCACTATAAATGTTTCTGCTACAGCGCCTGCCATAGGGCCCGCCGAAAGATGTTCAACATCCTTTAAACCAGTAAGATAACAGAGCGTTCCCACGTCAGTAAAATAGATTTTTGGTGACTTCACTAGTCGTTTGTTTGAGTTATTAAAATAGGGTCTAAGGATGATGATCTGATAGGTTGCTTCTAAAATTGAAAGCCAGGCTTTAATCGTATTCACAGTCAGACCAATATCTCTAGCTACATCAGAAATTTTAAAGAGTTGGGCACTTCTCGCCGCAATCGCTCGCAGGAAGAGTTGGAACTGAGAGAGATCTCCAATTTGTCTCAAACTTCGTACATCTCTTTCTAGATATGTTTGCATATAGCTTCCATGCCAAAGAGTCGTTGGTTTTTCGACTTGCTGA
>JAAKFF010000093.1 GCA_011065165.1 Chlamydiota bacterium | reverse complement strand
GATTTCTTTACCATAGGGGCTTGAACTTAAAAGATCCTCTACGCACTCCCAGTTTGCTTGAGGGAGAAACCAGTCATCTTGGTTGTCGTCAACCAGTCAAGATGGTTGACGTTAAACACTCACGCTATAGAACTTTCTATATCTAGAGCAATTGATTTTTCATGTTTTCTGTGAATGAGGGGAGGCTTGAGCAAAAGGAGCTGAATCTATTGGCTGCTGTGAGTTTTTGCCATTCAGTGGTGGATTGATCAATCTCTCAATCAATGCAAGTGCCTCTTTTACCTGTTCTGAAACTGTCGATTTTGAGTTGAATAGAGTCAATGAAAAGAGGAGGGGCGAACTGAAGGAAACCCTTGACAATTCGCCGTACTTAGCAAAGATCCGACATAGGAGTCAGCGTGAGAGGTTCGGAAAAATTTCAACCCAAAGCCAAATTTGTGTCCAACTAAATGGTGGCGATACACCAGAGCTCTATTTTCTTCTCAAGAATATTAAGGTTCTATTCTGATTGATTCTGAAATATTCTCTTGTTTTTCATTCAATTGCGGAAAAAATGCGTAAAATTAGCTAGGGGAGCATTGACTCTATGGTTGTGTTGATTGCTTTGATTACGGCTGCAAAGTCTTGAGGAAGCTCGAGCTTTTTAGCTGTAGCTCCAAGGCCACTCACATGAGCTGTCCACAGTTCTTGAAGAGTTTTTATCCCTAGTACATCAAACTGAATGATGGCAAGCGGAGTTCCTCTATTTATGAAAGTATTTGATATTGCCTCCTTAAGTTTTGTTAGATTAATCAGCTCTTTTTCTCTGACTAAAAGAAAGAGGTCGTGGAAATCTTTGATTCGGCTATTTCTTGATCCTTTGGAGAGTACTGTTTCCAATTTTTCTGAAAAAATGGTTTCGATGGGGTATACCAGCAAGGAGAGAGTATCCTCGAAAAAGGGTTTCCCTCGATAATGAAAGAGCTTGATTTCCAAAGGCTTTGGTTCTACGACATCCCCCACACCTATATCGATATGAATTTTATCCTTCATGTTCTCAAAAACAGCATTGAGTGTAATCCGATATCCAGGATAGTCCATATGAGGTTGAGATAGCAGTTTGATGTCTGCAAAAGAAAAGCTGAATCCATCATTCAAAGATATATAAGCGATCTCTTTACAGATACTCTCAATCATCTTTTTTTCTGCTCTCATTCGAATGAGGAGGAAGTCAAGATCTACCGTTTCTCGACCTATTTTCATCATGTAGGCAAGAAGAAATCCTCCTTTGAAAATGAGTTTATGAGCATGTGCTGAACGTCCTACTCGAGTGAGAAATCGCTCAAGGAGTAACTGTTTCCAGCATGAATTAAAGGGAATGTCGTTCTCTTCGGCAATAAGCTTGAGACGGTCTTTTAAAGCCTGCTGGTTGATCATGTAGTGAGACTCATCAGATAAGGGGAAATGTCAAAACGAAGCCTTTTAGCATAGGCTTCGAGCTTTATTAGATCGAGTCGTTTTTTTCTGCCTTGGGCTATTGCTGCTTTGAGAGCTTTGATTGCAGTTTCTCGACTTAGGTATCTAAATGCATCGATGATTGTTCTTTCACGATCGAAAATGGGAATACGGGTTCCTTCAAGTTCGATTTCAGTTTTGCCCATTTCGAAATTACGAAAACGAACGATTTTAATTAGGGGCGTGGTCTTGGCGGAGGTTCCATGTCGAATGCCTATCCAATGCTGGCGAGGGATCTCTTCAGTGAGATCATAGATAGCTAGAGCAGAAATGAGGCAGACCGCGCTGCCGGGAATTGAATAGACGGCTTGAATCAGATCTTCCCATTGGAAGGAAGCCGGGTTTCGGTATTCTGCGCTTTGGTAAATTCCTCGGCGAATCCTGATCAGTTTTCCGGTTTTGACATAATGGCAGAGAACTGCCGAGGAAATCCCGATTGCCCGAGCTTCCGCTGAGGTGAAAAAGGGGTTTTTAAGCAGTGGATATAGGGCCTTCAGACATGTTTTTGGTCTCATGTCTTTAATTTAACATAAACGCCCAATATCGTCAACTGGGTTTTGTTATTAAGTTATAAAATGAAAGGGGCCGTGAAAGGGGCCGTGAAAGGGGCCGGTGAAAGGGGCCGGGGCTGCGATGTGCGATTCTTTATTGTGCTTAGTGCTTGTATGTTTGTGGTTAGGATTGACTTATTTAAGACTGATCTTTTGAAAAGTGGGGCAAGCTGTACTTGAACCAGCGACCAACGGGTTATGAGGGAGGGGGAATTCCATTCCACCCCGCACCATCCAATACCAATGCGCATGAGTATAAATAGGTTGTGTGTTGGATGCAACGGGATTTTGCCGATTAAAAAGGGTTGATTACGTGCACCATTGCACCGTTAGTGCACCGCGTATTCACTCAAACCCACCAAGAATTTTTTTTGACACTTATTTAGAAAAACTTGCACTTCACTTTTGAATTAGCGTGTAAAAATCTGAAACCTTAACGACTTTGCCTGCTACAGGTACGCATTTGTTGGATTAACCACATTTATTCTATACGAAAAATTTTCAGCGGGAATTACTGTAACCCTAGAGGGGCTGCGATGAGCCCCGAGGATTAACCTACATCCCTTTTGAGGACCCAAGAAAACTCGAGCGCCAATTAGAGAAGATAGCCATAGATGAAAGTTCGCTCATAACCCAAATCTTTAGACAGGCTTGATTTTTGGTAGTATGACTGCAATAAATCAGGATTAATTGTTCGTTTTTCTTGGTTTTTAGTAGTAAGGGTGCTATTTTTAAAGAAAAAGGGTGCAATGATGGAGCAAAAATACGTTTACAGACTATGTACGCAGCGACTGATCAGGCTTATGGAACACTTTTGCTGTGTTGTAATAACTGGTGCCCGCCAAGTGGGCAAGACCAGTCTAGTGCAGCATGTGCTTCCGGATTTCGACTATGTGGTCTTTGATCCTGTAATCGATGTCGAACATGCTCGTCAAGATCCCGAACTCTTTTTGCGCAACCACCCACCTCCGCTCATTCTAGATGAAATCCAGTACGCTCCCGAATTAATCCCAGTTCTCAAGAGATGGATTGACCGAGGCAAGCAGCCCAGCCAATATCTACTCACTGGTTCTCAGCAGTGGGAGGTTTTGAAATCAATCTCCGAAAGCCTTGCTGGACGAGCAGTCTTCTTGGATATGGAGGGTCTATCTTTATCTGAGATCGCTGGCGTCCATGATGCCGAAGAGTGGTTATCTCGTTACTTAGACGATCCCTGCAGTTTCTTTGAGGATCCTGGACCGAGACTTATGGAAGTTAGAACTCTTTATGAACAGCTGTGGCGAGGCTTCCTTCCAGCGGCGCAAGAACTGCCTACTGACCTTGTGTCATCCTTTCATACAGCTTACATGCGTACCTACGTCGAACGAGATATCCGTATGCTGGCCGACCTACCTGATCTCAATCTATTCAGTCGGTTTGTTCAGATGACTGCAGCATTGACCGCACAAGAGATTAACTATTCACATCTAGGAAGAGAGCTCGGGATCTCACCTCATACGGCCAAACACTGGCTACAACTACTTAGAGGGACATTTCAGTGGTTTGAAATTTCTGCTTTCTCAAGGAATTCAGTCAAACTTATTAGTTCCAAGCCAAAGGGCTACGTGACGGATACGGGACAGGTTTGTTTCGCTCAGTCAATGTCCTCGCCGCGTAGCCTTGGAGGCCATCCGTTATGGGGAGCCCTCTTTGAAACAGCGGTAGTTTTAGAGCTTCGTAAACGAGCTACTCTTCTAACAGTTCCACCTAACTTTTTTCATTGGCGATGCCATTCGGGTGCTGAGGTTGATCTAATATTGGAGCGAGATGGGCGCTTCTTTCCTATCGAAATCAAAGCAAACAGCCGTCCATCGCGTAAGGATACACGCGGTATTGTAGCTTTTCGAAAATCCTATCCTAAGCTTAATATTGAACCCGGATTGATTCTGGCGCCAGCAGAGAGTTGCTATCCGTTAAGCAATGATGATTGGGTGTTACCTTGGGATACTCGCTAGTTATCTGCTGTAAAGGCGAACAGCGACAATTATTTTTAGGATTCCTTTCAGTCCTTGCGTGTTTTCTTTGAACTCAAATTTCACTACTTGTTGCATTTCGCGCTTGAAAGGGCGCATGTAAAAAAAACGAAAAACCTGAGGTACGAAGAAACATCGTAAAGATCCTTCTTAAGGCAGGGGCTGAGACGAACATTGCTAGTCAGATACAAGATTTTAAACAGATTGTTCATAAAACTCCTCTTCAATTGGCAGCTGCAGCAGGAGACGTTGTTCTATGCACTATGCTTATCCGCCATGGTGCATGCCCTTTTCCTGAGTATTCAACACGGTGGTTTCTCCCAGAACACCGCGATTTTTTTGCTGAAAGAGGATTGGTCCACGGCGGACAACAAAAAATGCCTCCATTGCCTAAAAAAGATCGTGCAATCATTTTGGAGAGTATCGCTTCTCACGAGACGTTGCAGCGACGCTGTGCAGAAGCGATAAGACAACTTGGGATAGACTACGAGAAGGAAAATGGCCTACCGATGCATATAAAACAGTATATTAGAGAGATTAAATAGTCTCTTCCCGACATTCTTGCCGTTCGTTCTGGTCTTCACTATGAAAGAAATGATGACACACTTTCTTAGTTTGCTTTCTATCTACTAAAAAAATCAGGATGTTGTTTCTTTTTTGTGATTGATTGTCTTCATTTCCCCCATAGCTCCCCCAAAACGACTTTTTGGAGTGAGAGGGGAGAGGTAGTCATGGTGTCAAAAGCTGTGTCTGAGTATAGTCTGAGAAGTCTTTTGAAAAGTGGGGCAAGCTGGACTTGAACCAGCGACCAGCGGGTTATGAGTCCGCTTATTCTCAATACTTTACAACAGCCATCAACTGCTTACTTCTTCAAGAACTTTCCGGGTTGCAATCCTTCATATAGGCAAGTGCTATTCCGAATCGTGAGTGTCAAAGCAAAATAGAAATGTCCTCATGTCCAGCAAAATAGAAATGTCCTCTTCTTAGGTGTTGAGGTCGTATCATTTTGTTGTTTGTTCCCTAGTCCTTCGTTCAAATAAAAAGAAGCCCTGCTCCCCCCATGGGGGGAGCGCGCGCCTTCTATCTCCAGGGGTGACGTTTTCCTGGCTTCCTAGGTTTGTCGATCCAGAGTGTTTCGAGTTCTTTTGTATCTAGCTCCTTCGGGCTCTTAATTATTTTTTCTTGCCACATCTTGATTTTAAGTTGTTTACCATCAACTCTTGCGTATGATATACATTCTTTCTTCCAAACTTACTAAGTAGCTAAAATGATAATTTTTAAAAAAACAATTCTGTGTTCAGCGACATTTATCCTTCTTCTGGTTTCAATTTCCAGCCTGGTTGCAGATGAACCTAATGGCATTGAGCCTCAGATTATTGAAAACCCTCAACCAACGACTTCGGCAACTCACCCTTCAGATGAAAATAGCATCCAATTTTTTACAATTAGAGGCGGTTTTATACCCGCAGTGGCCTGTGGGTATCGAATGCAAAAAAATCTACTTGGATTCGAGATTGTAGGTGAAGCTGATTGTCCTCTATTGTTTTTTGCCTTTTCAGCTAAAGTAACTCTTCTACGTTACTTCGGTCATAAAAACTTTAACTACCAGTGGTATACAGGCTTGTCGCTACCCACAAGTGCAAAATAATTTATTGAATGAGCAAGCATGCTCTATGAAGCGAGCAGTAGTGAATTGTTGCGATGAGCAGCTGGTTTTTTGGACGATCATTTGGCTTCTCATA
>JAAKFF010000092.1 GCA_011065165.1 Chlamydiota bacterium | reverse complement strand
ATAAACTTGGTTTTATGTTTTGATTAATAAACTTATTTTAAATAAACATTAATTGAGGAGGGGATTGCCTACATAGGATAAGGTTTTGGTCAGAAAAATAGCGCTATACGCCATACTTCTAATTAGCCTTCTCTCCCTTTGCACAAGTTGTGATATAAGAGG
This sequence comes from Chlamydiota bacterium, assembly GCA_011065165.1. Classification (GTDB taxonomy): domain Bacteria; phylum Chlamydiota; class Chlamydiia; order Chlamydiales; family Simkaniaceae; genus JAAKFF01. Next base: position 5,660 of record JAAKFF010000092.1, on the reverse strand, counting down.
AGCGAACGATCCCTACTCCTATGCTCCCCAAACGTCCCACTCTATCTGGGAGCCACCTGCTAAGGCGCAGAGGCGACTGATCTACCAAGATCTGGAGCGTGAGGTGGAAGATTACGAGCAGTTTTCCAAAGAGTCCCCTCTCACTCTTGCTGAGATCATCGATATCGCCCTGACAAGAAATCCCGAGACGAAAGAGAGCTGGGCCTTAGCGCGCGTTAGCGCAGCCGAGTATGGACAGTCGCTAAAGGATTATTTCATCCTAGCCGATGTGTCTGGAGATTTCACGCGCACACGTTTCTCAGATTTTACAGGGCCTCAGAGGGCGATTCTTTACGAGACGCAATATGGAGCAGAGCTCGAGCTGACATATCGAATCTTGGATTTTGGACAGACGCGGATGAGTGCACAAGCTGCTCTCCAATCTCTCTTCAATGCCGACTGGTCTCATAACAGCCAAATTCAGAAGACGATCCAACTGATGATGACTGACTACTACGACTACCTCTACCAGAAGCAGCTCCTCTTCTCATCTGAGCAAGATGTGATCAACGCCAAAGTCTCGCTCGATGCGACCGAGGAGAAGTTCCGCCAGGGGCTGGCGGATGTCTCTGATATCGTTCAAGCGAAGACAAGCTATCTGCAGCAGAAGCTAGCTGTCGTCAATCAGAAGCAGACCCTCCATAGCAGCTATACCCAGCTAGTAAGCAATATGGGACTTCCTGCCGATAGCGCCTACTACTTCGAAGAGTATCCTGAAGAGATGGTCACCTTCGATCTAGAGACTTTGGATAAATTGATCGTGAAGGCCAATAAAAACCGCCCAGATCTCTTTGCTGCCGAGGCCGCTGTTAAATCTAATGATGCCACATATATAGCCGCCCGCCTCTCGAAATTTCCCGTACTCACCGGTGAATTCGATATCGGACGGAGATACTATCAACATGGGCTCAACGACACCTATAACTTCAAAGCGCAAGTCAACCTCACTTTTCCTCTCTTCCAAGGGTTTTTTCTCGACAATACCATCAAAGTTGCCCGCGCTAACCTTGTCGATGCCGAAGCGGAGCTCGAGCAGGTCAGACTCTCGATCATTCAAGAGGTCTCCAACTATCGCAGCGATGTCAGTTACTCGCAGGAGTCGATCGACTATGCAACGCAGTACCTCGCCTCAGCTGAGGAGGATTTCAAAGTAAATCTCAGAAAATATAAGGTTGGAACGGGAACCATCGTCAGCCTGATCAACGCCCAGACAGCAGTTGCAGATGCCCGCTCGCAGCTCTCCAAGGCGCTGAACAGCTGGTACACATCGATCGCGAATTTAGCCTACGCCACAGGGATCCTACTGCCAAAATCAAACAGGGAGCCTCTCCATGAAAAAACTCTTTTTTAGCAGTGCGCTACTGCTCATCATTGCGCTATGTGGCTGCACTAAGAAAGCTGTGAAGCCCGAGGTCAAGCCTACCCCTGTAAAGGTGGTTCGTGCTCTATCTAAAGATGTCCCCAATTACATCTCAACTGTAGGGCATATGGAGGCGTTTCAGGTCGTCAATATCATGGGGCAAGTCGATGGGCAGCTGATGAAGACCTACTTTACTGATGGTGCAGACATCAAACAAGGCGACCTTCTCTATCTGATAGATCAGCGCACCTACTTAGCAGATCTCGAAAAGGCAGAGGGGGCGCTCGCTGAGAACCTCGCCACTCTAGGCTACGCTGAGAGAACAACCGAGAGGAATTCTAAGCTCGTTCGCGATGAGTATATCTCCCAAAATGATTTCGACAACCTCGTCACCAATGTACTCGTCGATGATGCTCTCGTTATACAGAGCCGCGCCGAAGTAGAGAATGCAAAGATCAATCTTGCCTATACTACGATCTACTCTCCACTCGATGCGAGGGCGGGAGAGAGTCTAGTCCGCGATGGTAATCTGGTCTTAGAGAGTGCTGAGACGGCACTCGTCACCCTCAATCAGATCACCCCCATCTACGCAACCTTCTTCATCAACGAAAAAGATCTTCCACGCGTGCAGCGCTACAAGGCTCAAGAGGGCGATCTTAAGACCTACATCACCGTTGATGATCCTCAATCCCCAACCTACGAAGGGAGTCTCACCTTCATCGACAATGTCGTCGACCTCTCCACTGGAATGATCAAGCTGAAGGCGACCTTTACGAATGATGATAAGGTGATGTGGCCCAACCAATATATCAAAGTGAAATTGATTCTTAATATGATTGAAAATGCAGTCATTATCCCCTTCGAGGCAGTTCAAACAAGCTCTAAAGGAAAATATGTCTACGTTGTCAAAGGGAATAAGAGAGTAGAACTGCGCCCCATAACAGTAGGACAGATGCAAGAGGAGAATAGCATCGTCATTACAAAGGGTCTGCAGGCTAGAGATAGAGTAGTCACAGTGGGGCAGATCAACCTCTACCCTGGCGCAAAGGTGATCATTGTTCAGGATGAGGAGGATTAGTGGACCGGTTTTTCGCAAGAGATTTTTATGGAGATGGTGAGAAATGCCGGTAAACATCTCTGAAGTCTTTATCCGCCGCCCTGTCATGACAATACTTGTCATGATCTCGATTCTCTTCTTCGGGATCTTAGCCTATCAAGCGCTGCCTGTGAGCGATCTTCCCGATGTGGAATATCCCACAATTGAGGTAACGACAAGCTATCCGGGTGCGGGCCCAGAGACGATATCGGACACTCTCACCTCCCCTTTAGAACGCCAGTTCACAGCCATCGACGGTATCCAGACGATCGCCTCCTCAAGCACCAATGGAATGTCAACGATCGTCCTCCAGTTCAATCTCGATAAGGATATCGACTCGGCGGCTACCGATGTCCAGGCAGCGATTAATCAAGCGCAACCCAACCTCCCGAGTAACCTCCCTAACTTCCCCACTTACAAAAAGACCAACCCCGCTCAAACTCCGGTCATCTATATCTCCGTCTCCTCCGATCTGATGACCCTCGGAGATCTCTACGACTACGCCTACTCACTGATGGGGCGTCGACTAGGGATGGTAGAGGGTGTCTCCGATGTCGATGTCTACGGCTCCCCCTTTGCAGTGCGCGTTCAGGTCGATCCAGACTACCTCTCAGCCCATCAAATTGGGATCAATGGACTTGCAGAGAGGATCGCCAATAGCAACCCCGAGCTCCCTGTAGGGAATCTCTACGGTCCAGATGTAGAGTATACGATCGAAGTCGATGGTCAGATGGAGAGGGCTGAAGGGTATAACAACCTTATTATCCGCAACAACAACCACGCCCTCTTAAAGATCAAAGATGTCGGCCGAGCCCTCAACTCACTTAAGAGTGATAAGTACTCTCTCGATTATATCACGGAGGATTCCAAAACGCCCTGCGTCGTCATTGCCATTCTCAAACAGCCCGGAGCAAATACGATTAAGGTCATCCAGGGTGTAAAAGTGCTTCTTGAAGAGTTAAAATGGGAGCTCCCAAGCTCCATTAAACTTGAAGTACTCTTCGACCAGTCGCAGTGGATCGTGGAGGCTGTTCATGATGTCCAATTTACTCTGCTCGTAGCCTTCCTTCTGGTCGTTCTCGTCATCCTCTTCTACTTAGGAAAGGTCCGAGATACACTCATCCCCATCATAGCCCTCCCTATGTCGGTCATCGGAACCTTTGCCCTCATGTATCTCTATGGGTTTACGATCGATATCCTCTCACTCCTTGCGATCACACTCTCGATCGGCTTTCTTGTTGACGATGCCGTCGTCGTCTTAGAGAACATCAATCGCCACTCTGAGATGGGGAAATCCCCTTGGGAGGCCTCGCTCAATGGATCGAGACAGATCAGCTTCACCATCATTTCGATGACGCTGTCGCTAGCCTGCGTCTTCATTCCTATGGTCTTTATGGCAGGAATTATGGGGCGGATCTTCCGAGAGTTTGCGATCACCATCGTCACCGCCGTACTAATCTCAGGATTCATCTCCCTCTCTCTCACTCCCATGCTCTGCAGCCGTTTTATCGCGAAGCAGAACTCTGATGGAAGAAAGAACTGGATCGAACGCATCTCACATCGGCTCAACAGTGGGCTCCTGAATCTCTATAAGCGGGGGCTTAACGTCGTATTCAGACATCGCTACATCACCCTTCTTACAGGACTCGGATCGGTCGTTCTCACCATCTACCTCACACTCTCCCTTCCGACCGACTTCATCCCTGGGGACGATCTCGGCTTTATCCAAGGATTTGCCGTCGCTTCCGACTCGACATCCCCCTATAAGATGATCGAATACCAGAATAAACTCTCCGATATTGTCAAAGATGATCCCAACGTCCAAGACTTCGTCGCCGTCGGAGCCGTTCCCAATGCGAATCAATCGGTTATGTTCATCCGTCTCAAACCCTATAAAGAGCGGCTGAGTATGATCGACACATTAGATGAGATGATCGCTAAACTTCACAGGGTTCCTGGAGTACGTGTCTTCCTTCGGCCTACCCCCCTCATCAACTTAGATGTTGGAACACAGGCTAGCATGGGAAATTACCAATATACCCTTCAAGGTCTGAGCAGCAAACATCTCTATAGCGATGCAGAGAGGGTTATCAACGCCATGCGTCAAGCTCCAGAGTTTTCCCAAGTGATCAGTGACATGCACAACAACGCCCCCTACCTAACCGTTGAAATCGACCGCGATCGCGCTTACGACTTGAATGTATCGGCAAAAGCGATCGAAGAAGCTTTTGGATTTGCCTATGCGGGCATGAAGATCTCCCTCATCAATGGCAGCGCTGACCAGTATAGTGTCGTCATCGAGACCATTCCGAGCGCCTACAAGGATCCTAGCGTTCTCGATAAGATCTACGTCACTGCTAACTCACAATCGCCCCCCCAAAGTGACGGAACAAGCTACCAGACTCAAGTCCCTCTCTCTGCGGTCTGCAGTTGGTCGCAGAATATCGGCCCGCTAAGCATCGCCCATATCAACACCCTTCCCTCCGTCACCATCTCCTATGATTTAGCTCCAGGCGTCCCCTTAGGAAATGGCCTCGCCAAGCTCAATACGATCGCTTCATCCACCCTCTCTTCAGATGTCCACGCCATCCAAATTGGTTCATCACAGGTCTTCGAGCAATCCTTCAAAAGCCTCTATTTCCTCCTTATCATCACGATCTTTGCAATCTACGTCGTCCTTGGTATCCTCTATGAGAACTTCATCCACCCCCTCACTGTGATGTCAGCTCTCCCTCCCGCAACCTTAGGTGCCATAGTGACCCTAATGCTCTTCGGGGAGCCCCTCTCGCTCTATGCATTTGTGGGGATTATCATGCTTCTAGGAATCGTCCTAAAAAATGGAATTATGCTCGTCGATTTCGCTAATGAGGGGATCAAAGAGGGAAAGAGTACGCATGAAGCGATCTATGAAGCGTGCTGCACCCGTTTTCGACCGATCCTCATGACCACCTTTGCTGCCATGATGGGCGCTGTTCCTATCGCACTTGGTATCGGTGGCTCGACCGCCCAATCGAGGCGCCCACTTGGAATGGTCATTGTCGGAGGGCTCATCATTTCTCAGATCCTCACCCTCTACTTCACCCCAATTATCTTCACCTTTCTAGAAGATCTGCGCGAGCGCTTTAAGAAGAGATCAGAGAGTAAACTCACAGATCATTGACGAGG
>JAAKFF010000091.1 GCA_011065165.1 Chlamydiota bacterium | reverse complement strand
TGTGGGGCCTCGGTCCATGAAAATTTCCTGAAGAAAATCTGTAGTGAGCTCGATCTCCCTTTAATAGTGAGGGAGTCGACGCAGAAGCGGGAGACGCTAGCCTGCTACGGCTGCTCGAGGGAGCGGCGCAAGCTGATCTTCGAAGCGACTAGAGAGGTGGGGGCGAAGGTGGTGGCTTTCGGCCACCATGAAGATGATAGCAACCAGACGCTTCTTCTTAATCTACTCCATAAGGGGGAGTTCGCTGGCAACCTCCCAAAGGTCCCAATGCATCATTATGGGGTGACGATTATTCGCCCTTTACTGTATGTTCCTGAGCAGGCGATTTATGAGTTTGCAAAACTCCATGGATTTGCACGTATCACTTGCCAATGTCCGGTTGGGCAAAATTCCAAGCGAATGGAGGTGAAGCGGCTCATCAAGGAGATCGAGGAGCTCTTTCCCAATGTATCAACGAATCTCGCACAAGCCGCCTTGAAATATGGATCACAAAAAGCTAAAATGAGATGATTCCTAAGATAGAACTATTTGCCATCGCACTCTACGTCTCTATATTGTTAGGGATTGGGTTTTTCTCCTATAAAAAAGATCAGACAGCAGCAGATTTTATCCTTGGAGGGCGCTCGCTTAACTATTGGCTCACTGCTATGGCGGCCCATGCGAGTGATATGGGAAGCTGGCTCTTCATGGCCTATCCCGCAGCGATCTTTTTGGGAGGGCTCTTCAACGCTTGGATCGCTGTTGGATTGACGCTCTTTATGTTCCTCAATTGGCTCTTTATCGCCCCAAAGGTTCGGGAAAAAACGGAGGAGTATAACAGTATGACCTTCTCCTCTTTCTTTGAGAGCCGCTTTCAAGATACGTCAGGTCTGATTCGAATTTTTACGGCAGTGATGTCGCTCATCTTCTACACAATTTATATCTCGGCGGGGATCGTTGGGCTGGGTCTCTTACTGGAAGCTCTCTTTGGCATCCCCTATCACATCGGGATCTCTGTGGGAATTTTTGTTGTGATCCCCTATCTATTCGTTGGAGGCTTCACTACCCTAGCGTGGATCGATCTATTTCAAGGAATATTTCTGCTGCTGGTGATCGTCTCTGTGCCTTTCTTGATTCTTCCACTTGTGGGGGGATTCCAAGGCATTGGAGAGGCTCTGAGAACGAGCCACCTCTCTTTAACGATGATTCCCAATACAAAACCTGCCACCCTCTGGAGCATCTTCTTCTCTATCTGTGGCTGGGGACTCGGTTATTTTGGGCAGCCCCATATCGTCACAAAATTCATGGGGATAAAAAAAGCCTCTCATACCAGAAAATCGATGGCTGTCGGAATGACTTGGCAGATCTTAGCTTTAGGGGGCGCTACCCTTGTTGGCTTGATCGGAATCGCTTACTTTAAAGGCACTCTCGCCTCCCCCGAACTCGTCTTTGTCTCGATGGTCCATGATATCTTCCCCCCCTTTATTATGGCCTTTGTCCTATGTGCAGCACTCGGGGCTACCGTCTCAACGATGGACTCTCAAATCCTTGTCTTGGCATCAAGCTTGACCGAGGATTTTTATAAAAGAATCTTTCATAAAAATGCCAGCTCGAAAGAGCTCCTCTGGGTCTCCCGCTTCTTCATTATTATCGTTACTGCCCTCTCATTCTCTATCGCCTTTTTTAAAGTCAGCACCATCTACAACCTTGTCTTTTTCGCCTGGGCGGGGCTGGGCTCCTCCTTCGGACCGCTACTGATCTTCGGCCTCTATTCAAAATTTGCTAATAAGTATGGCGCCTGGGCGGGAATCATTGTTGGAGGAGGGGTCTCTATCTTCTGGCCCCTCCTTAATAAACAGTTTGATTTCGATATTCCCACTCTCATCCCAGGATTTTTTCTCAGTAGTTTATCCATCATTCTGGTCTCTTTATCTACCAGGAATAAATTAGCGCTTGAGAATAATTCATTCTGACCTTAGAATCAGGTGCTCATTTGGGGCGTATAGCTCAGTTGGTAGAGCACCTGTTTTACACACAGGCGGTCATAGGTTCGAATCCTTTTGCGCCCATGCTCTGCGGGAGTAGTTCAATTGGTTAGAGCACCAGCCTGTCACGCTGGAAGTTGCGAGTTCGAGTCTCGTCTCCCGCGATTTTTACGGTCGCTATTTGATAAACGTTGTTGCTGATCATCCTTTTTTTTGTTACGATTGATTAAGAGGAAAATCAGATGGCCGTCAAATACTTTTCAAATCGCACACTCAAACAGATGATCATCTCCTACTTCTGGACGACTGTAGGAGCTCTCTTAGCAGCGATGTCGATCAAAATCTTCCTATTTCCCAATGATCTGATCGATGGCGGCATCATCGGTGTCTCGATGATCTTATCTCGGCTGACTACACAGGTTCTCTTCCCTTTCTACTTCATCGTCCTCACCCTGCCCTTCCTCTACCTATCCTATAAATTTATCAGGCGTACATTTTTTATCCAGATGATCATTGCGGTCCTCATCTTCGCTCTCTTTTTGACCCTCCTGGCGCATGTTCCCCCTTTTGAAGCTGAGCCGCTCGAGGTGATCGTGATCGGTGGTGCCATCTTAGGGATCGGTGCGGGACTGATCATCCGCCATGGGGGATGTCTCGATGGCACGGAAATTTTAGCCATCATCATCAACAGGAAGAAGGGCTTTACCGTCGGTCAGGTGGTCCTCTTCATCAATATTTTTATCTTTGTCGCTTACGCCTTGATCTTCCGCGACTGGCACATCGCCTTCCGCTCGCTCTTAACCTATATCGTCGCCTTTAAAATGATGGATATTGTCATCGTAGGTCTAGATGAACTCAAATCTGTAATTATCATCTCCTCTAAACCTAAGGAGATCACCGAGGTCATCATGCATGAGCTGGGGCTTGGCCTGACGGTCCTCTATGGAAGGGGAGGCTACTCAGGAGATGCGCGCGAAGTCCTCTTTGTCATCGTTGAACGGCTAGACCTCTCCGATCTGAAGGAGATCGTCTTAAAGAGAGATCCCTCTGCCTTCATGGCTGTTGAAAACCTCCATGAGGTGGTCTACGGCCGCCAAGTAAAGGTCCCCACTAAGAAGCGGGCTCGCCGCGTCAAAGCCGCTCGCACCAAAGCGATCTCAAAAGGCTTGTAAAAAAGGGCGATTTCTCCTACACTTTTTCTATGGATATACGTCTACTACAGGAAGTCACCCGAAATATTGACACGGCCCTAAGGGAGGATGAAGTCTCCCGAGATATAACATCCCGTGCCTGTCTGCCTGCATCAAAGCGAGGAGAGATCACCCTCATCGTCAATGAAGAGGCGACACTTGCTGGGCTCCCCCTTATTTCACTCATCGCCTATGCAGTCGATCCTTCTGTCGAAGTGACTCTACTACGAGAGGAGGGAGAGCAGCTCTCTGCTGGAAGCGCAGTCGCTACGCTGCGGGGACCGATTCGCTCTCTACTTGCACTGGAACGCACCTTGATTAACTTCTGCCAACATGCGACCTCCATCGCTACCCAAACTGCCCACTATGTGCGAGCTGTCGATGGCAGATGCGCGATCCTCGACACCCGAAAAACCCTTCCCTGTCACCGCTTTCTGCAGAAGTACGCTGTAGTGGTAGGAGGCGGAAAAAACCACCGCTTTCACCTAGCTGATCAAATTCTCATCAAGGAGAACCATCTCACCTCTCTCTCCATTCCAGAGGCTATTGCCAAATCACGGAAGATGCAAGGCGCAAAACGCATCCAAATAGAAGTAGAAGAGTTGGAGATGTTTCAGAGAGCTTTAGAAGAGAGGCCCGACGCCATCTTACTCGACAATATGTCTCCCTCCTCAATTCGGGAAGCAGTCGAGATGAATAGTTATGGCATCTATCTGGAAGCTTCAGGGAGAATCAATTTACAAAACATTCGCTCATATGCCGAAACCGGCGTCGATGGAATCTCTGTGGGAAGACTCACACACTCCATCGATGCCATCGACATGAGCATAGAAACAAGGAGAACTTAAGCTATGTCAACACCAAAAGATATCATATTCGAAGAAGAGGCGCGCGCAAAACTAATAGAGGGAATCGACACTCTAGCCGATACTGTGGGAATCACGCTCGGACCTAAAGGAAAAAATGTCGGTCTGGAGTCGAGCTGGGGCGCCCCTACCATCACAAATGATGGAAATAGCATCGTAAAAGATATTGAGCTTAAGGATCCCTACGCCAACATGGGTATCTCCATGGGAAAAGAGGTGGCGCGCCAGATCAAAGAGAATTCGGGTGATGGCACCACAACAGGAATCATCCTGCTCCGCGCCCTCGTCAAGCAAGGCATCAAAAACATCGCCTCTGGAACCAGCCCGATCAATCTCAAGCGCGGCATAGAGAAGGCCGTCGATCTGATCTTAAAAGAGATCGATGCCCTTGCCATCCCTGTCGAAAATCCCGAAGCGATCGAGAACATTGCCACGGTCTCTGCGTCTGGCGACCAAGAGATCGGAAAACTTATCTTTGAAGCGATCGAAAAAGTTGGGAAGGAAGGGGTCATCACCATCGAAGAGGGCAAGGGAACCACCACTACGATTGAGATGGTAGAGGGAATGCAGTTCGATCGCGGCTATACCAGCCCCTATTTCTGCACCAACCCCGAGAAGTTGCTTGTCGAAATGTCAGAGGCAGCGATTCTGATCACCGACAAAAAGATCTCGTCGATTCAAGAGATCCTTCCCCTGCTGCAAGCGCAATCTTCCACCGGAAAACCCCTCCTTATCATCGCAGAAGATATCGAAGGCGATGCCCTCTCGACACTTGTGGTGAACAAACTCCGCGGTACCCTTAAAATCGCCGCCGTCAAAGCCCCAGGTTTTGGTGAGCGCCGCAAAGCTCTTCTAGAGGACATCGCCATCTTAACAGGGGCGACCCTCATCTCCGAAGAGAGAGGAATACTCCTTAAGGATGCCACCGTTGAACTCTTAGGTAGCGCCGAGAAGATCGAACTTACTAAAGATGCAACGACCATTATCGGTGGTAGAGGGCGAAAAGAAGATCTTGACGGCCGTATCAGACAGATAGAAGCCGAATATGAAAAGAGCACGACCGATTACGACCGAGAAAAACTTGAGGAACGTAAAGCAAAACTCCAAGGCGGAGTGGCAGTCATTCGTGTAGGAGCACCTACAGAACCTGAAATGAAACAGAAGAAACAGGTCTTCGAGGATAGCTTAAGGTCGACCCGAGCGGCGCAAGAGAGCGGATTTGTTCCAGGCGGCGGCGCAGCACTCCTTAGAGCGAGCCGCAAGCTTGACAGCCTAAAACTTGATGCAGAAGAGCAAGTGGGCGTCCGAATCGTCCAAGTTGCGTGCAGCGCACCGATGAAACAGATCGCTGTGAATTGCGGAAAAGATGGCTCACTCATCCTTGAAGAGGTCCTGTCTAAAGAGAAAAGCTTTGGCTTCAACGCTCGCACAGAGCAAGTTGAAGATCTTATCTCAGCGCAGGTGATCGACCCTGCTTTAGTTGTGAAAAACAGCTTGAAGTATGCCGCCTCTGTTGCTGGAATCGTCCTGATCTCAGAAGCGCTCATCACAGACGCTCCGGAAGAGGACGAGCTCCCTGCATGAAGCGAGCCGCCATCCTCTCTGCATCGGGAATAGGAGATGGGCTGCTCATGATGATTGCAGCCCACCACCTTAAAGAGTGTGGTTACTTAGTCACCCTTTTCCATGATGCCAAGGAGGAGCTCTCCCCTCTCTTTGAAGGAGTGAACTTTGCGCTGCACCCCCCCATTGAGACGCTGGAGAGAACTCTAAAAGATTTCGACCGCATTCTTGTAGAGAACGACAACTCCGCAAGAGCGTGGCACCTCTTTGGAGTGCGCAAAACTCTTCCACAACTTTCGTTTTTCTTCCCTAC
>JAAKFF010000090.1 GCA_011065165.1 Chlamydiota bacterium | reverse complement strand
GAAGTTCCAACATACTGAGCTAGAGTGGTGAGGTAGCCTACCCCTCCCGTCGGCTCCAGCTTATCCGTTCTCTTCAGCTCCTCGGCAACCAAGTGGATGTCTGCAGGTTTGTCGCTCTTAAAGAGCATCTTTAAGACATCAAAGATAAGCTGATGTTCAGTGTAGTAGAAATCTCGGGCGTGCAGAGCGTCAGCAGCAACATTTAAACTGTTAACTTTTGTGAGCATACATCCGAGAACCATCATCTCAGACTCTTTCGAGTTAGGAGCGATTCTAATCTTTGGTTTTTCTCTCTCTGCCATAATCTCTACAATCTATTCCTTCATGAAAAAAAACAAAAGCGGTTTTTAGAGCCACTTGCAAAATTCCCGATATCATAGAGGCAAAGCTTTTACTTGAAGTAATTTCTTGCGGTTCGGGTTTTCCCCCTGAGCTTTTAAAATATCGAGTAGGGGAGAAAAAAACCACAGAGAGCGCAGAGATCACAGAGAGAGAGAGAGGTTAAATAATCAGACGCTTGATCCCTACCTAATCCTCGGTGCACTCCAATTGCAGCAGCAGTAATGCTCTGAGTTAAGGGATCCGACTTCCTCTCTGTGGTCTCTGTGATCTCTGTGGTAGTTAATTTCTGAGTATCCCAAGTGTTCAGTGGCTTTTTAGTAAAAAAAACGAGCTTCCATATGGAAACTCGCAGCGTACGGAAAGGGAGGGATTCGAACCCTCGGTACCCTTACGGATACGCATCCTTAGCAGGGATGTGCCTTCGGCCGCTCAGCCACCTTTCCATAGGGAGCAATATTCTAAAGTATCTGAGGAATATTATTCAATGAGGTTGGAGTGGTAGATGCGCTTTCCGTTGAGGCCATTCCAGTGAGTCGTCTGACGGGAGCCATTCTTCTTTTTAAGAGAGATACTATAGATAGGGAGGTAGACCTCGTGGCTATTTCGAATCGCAAAGTCCGTTCCAAAGGCCGCTTCAGCAGCTCTGATTATCTGTCTCGAAGAGTAGCGGCTAGGGATGCGTTCGCTATGCTTAAAGCTTTTGGTAACAAATGGATGGGAGCTATAGGTTGAAGGCTTGACATCGATGAGAGGTTGATGAAGATGGATGCGGTAGGTGGTGCCCTGCTGAACGATCAACTTTTTCTTTTTGGCGCGTTCAATCCAGCTATCGAGGAGGCTCTCTTCCAAGTTGAGAGCGCTCATGAGCGTCAGCTTGTCGGCCCTCCCTCTATTCTGCGCAATCGTCATAAGAATCTTATACTCATGGCGGTCGGCGTTGGCGTTGATGCAGTCGGCAAATCCATGAGTCGTATCCCACGTTCGTGTATCGATCACCATTTCGCCGTAGATCAGATCCCAGAGGATCACCCCTTCCTCAGTGTCGAGATCACGAGTTGTATACTTCACCTCCATCAATAGATAGGGATGAAATTTTAGATGGGGCTCTGCGGCAAGCTCCTCTCTATCCATGATCTGCTTTGCTGAAAAGTTCGCTTCCAGTGCGTGAATCGTACCTGTATTGATCATTTCCAAGGCTTTATACTTTAGTTCAGGTTGATTATTATTCACCCAATAAACCCCATATCCCAGGGCGCACAAAATAATTAACGTTGATAAAAACCGCATAAATTCCTTCTTTGGGGCTCTCTTTTAATAGTTTTATACTAGCTATCTGGATTTTTGTCCAAGCTTGAAAGTTTAACAAACTCTTCTACATCTCTCTTAATGACATCGAGTCCCTGCTGCCAGAGATCGGGGGTGCGCAGGTCGACTTGAAGGTGGATCTGGGCCAACTGTTCGACACTCATCTGGCCTGAATCTTTAAGCAGTGAGATGTAACTATCCTCAAAGTTGGGATCGGACTCCGCGAAGGTGTGGATTCCTAGGCTGAAGAGATAGCCAAAGGTGTAGGGGAAGTTATAGAAGGGGACGTCGGTGATGTAGAAGTGCATCTTTGACGCCCAGAAGAGAGGGTGATAGGTTCCCAGAGCATCACCATAAGCTCTTCTCTGAGCCACCTCCATTAGGTGGCTGAGTCGCTCATGAGAGACAAACCCCCCCTTTCGCTCCTCATAAAAGGCCTTTTCAAAGAGGAAGCGCGCGTAGATGTTCATGAGGTAGGAGGTAGCGCGACTGAGGTGGTCATCGAGAAGAGAGAGGCGCAGTTTAGGATCGCTCTCCTGGTCAATCGCTGCCCTGGTCACGATCATCTCGGCCATGGTAGAAGCTGTCTCAGCCACATTCATCTTGCAGTGCTGCGCCATTTCGGGAAGGGGAAATATCACCAAGTTATGGAAGGCGTGACCCAGCTCATGAGCGAGGGTGAAGACGTTGGTCATCGTCTTAGAAAAAGTCATAAAGATGCGACTCTCACGCTTGAGTGGAAGCGCAGTACAGAAGCCGCCTGGGCTCTTTCCCTTGCGATCCTCAGCCTCGATCCATCCACTTTCGAGTGCTTGTTTGGCGAAGGCGCCCATCTTTGGGCTGAATCTGTTGAACTGCTTTATGATGAAGTGAGCCGCATCGTCATAGGAGATCTCCTCGCTGTTAGAGCTAAGAGGAGCTTCTAAATCATACCAAGAGATCTTATCAACACCAAGTAAAGCAGCTTTACACTTTAGATATTCTAGAAGGGGCGCCCTGTTTTTTTCGATCGTCTCAAATAGTGCGTTTAAGGTTGTCTCTTCCATGCGGTTCTCTTCTATCGCCTCTTGAAGAAAGGAGTCCCATCCACGTTTTTCATAGACCTGCAAGCGAAACCCACCCAGATGGTTGAGGGTCTGGGCAAAGAAGGATTGGTATCGGGTAAACTCTGAGGTGATGCTTTCAAAAGCTTCTTTTCGCACCATGCGATCTGGATCTGCCATCTTATTTTCAATCTGTCCGAAGAAGAGATCTTCACCGCGAAAGGGGAAGGTCATCTCGCCAATGAAAGTACTCCAAATCTGAGACCACCCATGGTAGCCATCGAGAGCTAAGTCGTTGATGAACGCCTCCTCCCTGGAAGAGAGCTTCTCCTTCGAGAGCGTCCGTCTCTCCTCTAAGGCAAAAGCCACTTCATCATGGCTCTCCACGAGCGCCGTGAATGCCTCATCAGAGAGCTTCTTTATGCTCTCATCAAATAGGATCATCGCATTGGCAAAAGCCGTCGTAAGAGTGCGCATTTTGGGATCTAAAATACGCGCCTCACTGTCATTCACATCTTGGGAGATCAGGCAGCATACAAAAGAGTCCATCTCTCGGAGGGTGAGACCAATCTCTTGCAAGAGAGGAATCGCATCGGAGAGTTTCTGATCGCCTAGCAGTGTGACAAAGGTAGCGATTTTGGCTTCGACTTCACTGCAAGTCGCTTTGAAGGCGGAGGAGGAGCTCCCGCCCTGAAAAAAAGAATCTAACTCCCAGACTTGAGGAAATTTCACCATTGCATCCATGTTTTTACACTGTTATTATACCATTGCAAAGAGAAGTAACAAGGAAAAATGAGTGTCAATTCGCATCCTCTCTGAAGAGACCATCAATAAGATCGCAGCGGGAGAGGTCGTAGAAGATCCAGCATCAGTTGTGAAGGAGCTTGTAGAAAATGCAATCGATGCAGAGGCGAGCTCGATTACGATTGAGATCAAGGCTGGTGGCTTCTCCCTGATCCGTATTAGTGATGATGGGTGCGGGATGGGACAAGATGATCTTCTTCTATCTCTAGAGAGACATGCGACATCGAAGCTTCGAAGTGCCGAAGAGTTAAATTCGGTCTATTCGATGGGATTTCGAGGAGAAGCGCTCGCCTCAATTGCGGCCATTTCGCGTCTGCGCCTCCTCACTTGCCAGAAGGGAGCGCGAGTTGGGGCGCAGCTCTCCTCTGATGGAGGGAAGTTGGGGCGGCTCGAAGATGCCTCTCGAGATAGCGGAACAACGGTTGAAGTGCGCTCTCTATTTTACAACGTTCCAGCACGGAAGAAGTTTCAAAAGAGTGCGGCCGCCTCCCAGGCAAAGATCTTAAAAGTCCTGACGAAGCTAGCACTTGCTAAACCACAGATCTCAATTAAGCTTCTCGCTGATGAAAAAGCGCTACTAGCCACACATGTTGGGACGCTCGAGCAGACGTGCAGAGAGGTGCTTGGTGAGCGTTTTTTGAAGGGAAGCTCTCCCGTAGAGCATGAAGAGAACTGCTGCCACATCCGCGGACATCTGGGAGCGCCTCTCGACGCGAGAAAAAATCGATTGGGGCAGTACCTCTTCGTCAATGGAAGGGGAGTCATCTGCCCTGAAATCTGCCGCGGCGTCTATGACGGTTATGGAACGCGGCTTGGGTCACAAGAGCACCCCACCTTTCTCCTCCATATGACGCTGCCGCCAGAGTGGATCGATGTCAACGTCCACCCGCAGAAGAGGGAGATCCGGTTAAGAGAAGTGCGCGTGATTCAAGAGGCTGTGAGGCGAGCTGTACTGCAGGCTTTACAAGGAAAGCAAGAGGAGAAAAAACCCCTTCCACCCCTTCACCCCTTTAACTACGAAGCGCTGCCACCCCTCCGCTTTCAAGAGAGTCGCGAGGAGAGAGTGCCAACCTTTAACCTCGAAGAGAGCTTAGTGGAGCTTCCCGTCGTCGGGCAGTTCAGCTCCTTTCTACTACTCGATGGAAGAATGGTCGATCTGCAGCTCCCACACGCTCCACCCCCCTATGATGGACTCATCCTCGTCGATTTAAACGCCGCCCATGCGCGTATCCTATACGAACGCTTTCTCTCCTCTGGCGTCGCCCCCCTCCAAGTACTCATGATTCCTCTTACTCTCGACTTCGCCCCCCATGAGTGCGAAAAACTCAGCCTCCATTTAAAAGAGATTGAAACAATGGGAGTTGAGATGCGCCCCTTTGGAGAGAGCTGTCTTATCGTCGATGCCCTTACGCCCGAGATCGACGAGAGTAGTGTAAAATCCCTCATCCACGCCCTCCTTGAAGAGTTCGATCAGAACGCTTCCGAAAAAGAGTTACAAAAAAAGCTTGCCTTAACCGTCTCTCGTTATGCAAGCTCACAAAAAAAGGGATGGACGATTTTAGAGGCGAGACATCTTGTGAAAAAGCTTCTAAAAACAGACTCCCCCTTTCTCTCTCCCAAAGGAAAACCAACGATGGTACATTTGAGCCATGAGAAGATCTCAGGAAACTTTCAAAAGACGCGTTAAAAATTTTCGAAGAGAGTTTCCTTCACTTGGAGTGGACGCTTTTTCAATCGAAAATCCTACCGACATCTTCTACTTCACCGGAGTGAAACTTTCCCGCGGAAAGTTTTTTATCTCGCCAAGAAGTGCGACCCTCTGCGTCGATGGACGTTACATAGAGAGTGCCAAAAAAGACTCCCCCTTTCAAGTGAGATCGATTGGAGAAGAAGCGCTCAAAAAACTTTGGAACTCCCCTAGCTGGAAAGTTTTAAAAGTGATCGGTTTTGATAGTGCGCTCTCAGTTGCAGAACATAAAAAACTCAAAGCGCTCCTAAAAAGAGCTGTTAAAGCTTGCGACATTCCCGTTCAAAAATTGAGAGCGATTAAAGATGCAACTGAACTACTCCAGTTAAAAAAGAGTGCCGCGCTCCTTTGGAAAGGCTTTCTCTACCTTCGAAGAAATTTGAAAGTTGGAGTGACCGAGATTGAACTGGCACACCGCTTTGAATTCTACTGCAAAAAAAATGGGGCAGAAGCGCTCTCCTTTAAGCCGATCATCGCCTTTGGCAAGAATAGCGCCCTCCCTCACCACCATAGCGGTCCGACCAGATTAAAAAAGGGTGACGTCGTTCTCATCGATATTGGAGTCGTCTTAAACGCCTATATGAGTGACATGACGCGCGTTCTCTTCTTCGGCGCCGTGCCAAAGAGAATAGTGGCGCTTCTTGCAACGGTAAAAAAAGCCCATAGCGCAGTACTCAAAGCGTGTCGCCCAGGCGTAGATGTTGCAAAACTCGATCTCATCGCTCGCAAAGCGATG
>JAAKFF010000009.1 GCA_011065165.1 Chlamydiota bacterium | reverse complement strand
CACAGAGATCACAGAGAGGGAGTCGGATCCCTTAACTCATAGCATTATTGATGCTGCAATTGAAGTGCACCGCTGATTAGGTCCGGGTCTTCTCGAGTCCACCTAGTCAGAGATCAAGCGCTTGATTATTTAACCTCTCTCTGTGATCTCTGCGCTCTCTGCGGTTTTTTCCCCTATCGATGACTTTTTCAGAAACATTATGAGAATTAAAAAGCCACTTTAGGACGAGGTCTTCTTTTTGATGATTAATTTTCATTAAAGATGCATTGTGCTTAAACCTCTAAAAATAACGCTCTTACTTTTTAATGATACCCCATCTTTCGCCATTATTGTCCATTTCTATACAAAAACTACTATTTGAAATCGCAAAAGATTGCTATTATTTGGACTTTATTAATCACTAATGATCAAAAATGAATAGAACGGTTCTCATATTCTTCGCTCTTCTCGCTCTCTTCACTACTCCTCTCTGCAGTGATGATCTCCTACACTTTGATCTGGGTCCCCCTGAGAGCGAGGAGAAGAGTATCACTGTCAACTTCCAAGATGTCTCTATGTTGGAGTTCCTCCGTTATGTGAGCAAAATTGCTGAAGTGAACTTCATCTATGATGAGAAGATCTTAGATTTTAGAATTAGCCTCGTCACGGGAAGAGCGACAAGTCCACAGAACATTCTCACAATTATGATCGAGCTCTTGAAGAGACAGGGGATCAAGACGAGAGAGAGGGATGAGTACTTCCTTGTTGAGAAGATGGAGGAGTGGGAGTTATCGGAGATAAAAGAGAGTAAGCAGCCCAAAATTATTCAGACGGTAAGCTCCGTTGAGGAGAGCAGCTTTCTTCCCTTCCATGAGTATGAGAAGAAGGGAGAGTTTCAAATCTATAAGCTTCAGTACCACCAAGGATCGGAGATTCTCGAGGCGATCAAAAATGTGGCGATAAATTTAGGGCACGATCCTAACATCTCACCTGGGCTTCTTAAAACTATTAGATCGATGCAGTGGGTTCAATCGACAAATTCTATTCTCTATTCGGGTGTTGACGAGGGCATTGAAGAGCTCTCATCACTCATTCATAGTTTAGATGTTCCTAAGAAACAGGTCTTTATCGAAGTGCTCGTGATCGAGACTGATGTAAAAAATGGTCAGGAGTTTGGATTGGAATGGGGGGCTGGTGGCCAGTATAAGAATAGGTTTGGGTATGGACTTGGAAACTTCCCTGCCTCTCCAGGGCAGACGCCTTTCGCTCAATCTCTGCAAGGCATAAACGCCACCAACACCCCAACGGGAACCAATCAATTCCCAATAGGGCGGGGGTTTGATCTCGGAGTGATCGGTGATATTATCTTGCATAAGGGGATGAGCTATTTCTCTTTAGGTAGCTTAGTTTCGGCGCTAGAAGCTGAAGGTGACAGCACGATCATTCTCAACCAAAAGATCATCACTCAAGATAACAAGCTCTCTAGCATTTTTGTCGGCGATAATATCCCTTTTACGGGATCGGTTGTCGAGACGGTCGGTGCCTCGCAGCAGACCACAGCGAATATCGAATACCGAGATGTCGGCGTCAAGCTCAATATCACTCCGCTTCTCGGTGATGGCGATATCATTACACTCGA
The DNA here is from genome assembly GCA_011065165.1 of Chlamydiota bacterium. Lineage (GTDB taxonomy): Bacteria > Chlamydiota > Chlamydiia > Chlamydiales > Simkaniaceae > JAAKFF01. The sequence continues at coordinate 28,403 of JAAKFF010000009.1, read as the reverse complement.
TATTACTGAGGAGATCACAGAGGTCGTACCCGATCTCATGCAGGCATCAAGCTCGGTCAATGGCATTCAAACTACAAAGACCGAAATGGCTACGCAGGCGTATGTTCCAGATCAGAGCTTCGTCCTCTTAAGCGGCATGATCCGCAATACAAAACGGAAGCATCGCTCAGGCATCCCCTGTATGGGAGGACTGCCCCTAATCGGTGCCGCCTTTAGTAAGACCACGACTGACAATGAGAAGCGTAATATCATCGTCTTAGTCCGTCCACAGATCATTAGAAGCTCTGAGGATTACCGCAGAGTGACTGCCTACCAAGAGAAGCTGTTTAAAGATGAATCGGCCGATCCCGAGCAATACCAGAGAGGGATCGACATGATAAAACATGAAGGAGAAACCTATGGAACAAATATCATCCCTAACGCCAAAACAATCACAGCAGATAGTGGAAGAGAGGATTCGTGACCCCTCTCCTTGGCAGGCATTTTTTAAGGAGTGTCACCCCTCGGAAAAGAAGCAGTTTCTCTCCAATATGCAGCGCCATTTTTCTCAGATGATCTGGCGGCAGATGCGCAAATCGAAGGAGGCGCTGCGTAAACTTAGAGAGAGCCACCACTCGCGTTAAAAAAATATTTGCTCTATCATAGAGAGCTATGAGACGCATCTTCCCTCTTCTTACTGTGTTATTTCTAGGATATTTGGGGTTTTCTCTCGCCATTCCCCTCTTCCCTCCTCTCTTTCTCAATCCCGAAGTAGCGTTTTTGCCAAGTGATATGAGCAGCGAGATGCGACGCATCTTGTTGGGGCTCCTCTTTGCGATGTATCCCATTGGTCAGTTTATCGGCGCCCCGCTCCTCGGGAGATGGTCTGATAAGTATGGACGTAGACCGGTCATTTTGATCTCTCTGATCGTTGTGATCCCAGCCTATCTCGGCTCGGCTTTTTCGCTCCTCTATTCCCTCCCAGTGCTTCTCTTTGTCAGCCGCTTTTTTAGTGGTCTCTTAGAGGGAAATATCGTCATTGCACAGGCTGCAATTGCCGACATCAGTGAGGACTCTAGAGAGAAGACAAAGAATTTTGGGTGGATGGTTTCGCTCAGTAGTTCTGCCTTTTTCATCGGACCGCTCATAGGGGGTAAACTTGCCGACGCTAAGATTGTGAGCTGGTTTCACTACGATACGCCCTTCTGGTGCGCGGCGGGACTATCGCTTATTGGCTTTGCCGTGGTTGCTCTCCTCTTCCGCGAAACACACGATCCCGACCCAGAGATCGAGCTATCCTTCAAAACCCTCAGCCAGACCTTTATTAAGGGGATCAAATACCGACCTCTCAGGGCGATTTTTACTGCAAACTTCTTTATCTTTCTGTCGATCTTTTTCTTTCTAAACTTTTTCTCAGCCTATCTAGTCAACGCCTACCACTTTTCAATCTCGCTTCTTGGAGAGGTGAACGCCTATCTTGCTATCCCTGTTATCTTGGGGCCTCTTCTCTTTGGCCTCTTCACTAAGATCTGGACGACAAAGAAGAGTATCCAGATCGGATCGCTTCTACTTGGAGTGAGCTTTATTATCTTTCTCCTGCCTCACTCTCCTTGGGCCCTGCTCTTTACCCTCATTCCCATCGGCCTCTTCATGGCGATGGGCTTTGCCTTTCCTGCCATCTATGTCTCCGATAAAGCGAGTAAGCGCTTCCAGGGAGTAGCCCTCGGGACAAACCAGTCTATCCAGGTCTTCGCTGAGGCATTCACCGCCCTCATCGGAGGCTTCCTCATGGCGCTCTATAACTCCCTACCGATCTACCTTGCCGCTCTATGCGGCCTTCTGGGCGCACTTGCGCTGATCAAGCAGAAGGAATAATGCCCTCTGCGGATTGCTTCCTCTTTTTTAGGAGGAGGGTGAAGAAGAAGATGATAACGAAGGCCCATCCTCCTGCATAAAAGATATCATTTACGGAGAGCATATACGCTTGCTTCCAGACGATGTCATCTACGACGCGGAGAGCTCGCTCTCCGGTGATTTGAAGCTGGGAGAGGTCGTGAAAGAGGGATTTGCTTGAGGGGTTAGAGACGTTGATCGAGTCGACAAGGTTACTATGGTGGTGGGTAGCGCGCCTCTCCCAGATGGTGACGAAGATGGAGGTGCCGATCCCTCCCATAAGGATACGGAAGAAGTGAAAGATCCCTTGGCCTGTGGCAAGTTTGTCCTGTGGGAAATTGGCAAAGGTTAGGGCTGTGAGGGGGGCGAGCCATGTGCAGATACCTACTCCAAAGAGGAGGCGGGAGATGGCAATTTCATTGAATGTGACGTGTGTATTAAAGGTCGAGAAGAAGAAGAGGGCCGCCCCGTAGGCAAAAAAAGCGAAGAGCACTAGATATTTCAGACGGTAGCGATCCATCAGTTTTGCGACAAAGAGGACTGTCAGAAAGGGAACAATTCCCATCGTTGAGACAGCAAGACCTGCTGAAAGTGCCGTATAGCCCATCATCTCTTGAAGCCATAAGGGGGAGATGACGATCACGCCGAATAGGATCATATAGGAGAGAGCTGTGAGTGCGGTTCCAATCGCAAAATTGCGGTTTTTGAAGAGGCGGAGATCGATGACGGGGTTCTTCTCTCTCAGCTCCCATATCACTAGGAAGGTGAATGATAGAATAGAGACCACCGTAAGAATCCAGATGATATGCGAGCGCCACCAGTCTAGCTGCTGCCCCTGGTTGAGAATAATCTGCAAGGCGGTCACACCAAATGCTAGTAGAATAATCCCGACTGTGTCCACTCGGAGCTTCTCGCAGGGTGTTTCGCGCTCTGTATAGAGACGTTTGATAACAATTAGGCAGAAGATGCCTACGGGGATATTGATAAAGAAGATCCATGGCCAGGCGTAGTCGTAGGTGATCCATCCGCCCAAGATGGGACCTGCAATGGGCCCGACAACCGCAACCATATTCCAGAGTGCCAGTGCTAGGTTTCGCTTCTCTTTGGGAAATGTTGTGATCATTAGACTTTGAGAGAGAGGGATTAGGGGGCCCGCTACAAAACCTTGAGTAAAGCGCATGAGTACCAGCATATTTAAACTTCTAGAGAAGCCACAGAGAGCGGAGAAAATAGTGAAGAGGAGAACTGAAATGATCATGACTCGGGTGGAGCCAAAGCGCCGTGTTACCCATCCAGTGAGAGGGAGTGCTATCGCGTTTCCTACTGCAAACATCGTGATGACCCATGTCCCGTCAGTGACGCTGACGGCTAAGTCTCCAGCGATATAGGGAATCGAGACGTTGGCGATAGATAGGTCGAGCACTTGCATGAAAACGCAGAGCGAAAGGGCGAGGGCACCTAGAATGAGTGGGAGTCCAACAAGGGGTTTCTCATTCATATCGTCCAATATTTTCTCGGATGATCTTATCTACGATGGTCATGACGCCCTCTTCTTGCTGACTATAGACTTTTGTCTCGTAGATGGGCTTCACCTGGCTCTCATCAGTGAGCATCTCTCCCTTTGTGTCGTGGATATCGACTTTCACATCCAGCGAGAGGCCGAGCCAGAGAGGGTTTTTCTTAAGTTGCTCTGGATCGAGGCTGATGCGAACGGGAACGCGCTGGACGATTTTGATCCAGTTTCCTGTAGCATTTTGTGGAGGAAGGGCGGAAAAAACACTCCCTGTTCCGGGGTTGATACCAACTACCTTTCCATGGAAGACAACTCCCCCGCCATAGATGTCAGAGGTGACACGGACCGACTGGCCAATGCGCACTTTTGCTAGCTGCGTCTCTTTAAAGTTGGCGTCCACCCAGAGCTCATCGAGGGGGATGATCGCCAAGAGGGGCTGGTTGGGGGTGACTGACTCTCCGAGCTGCGCTGAGCGATTGCCGATGTAGCCCCTCACGGGTGAGACGATGTCGCAACGTTTGAGATTGAGATAGTCATCTTTTACTCTATCGATGGCTTGCATGACTAGAGGATGGGTTGAGACGCGCGTGTTTTGAATCTTAATCGTGGCTGCTTGGAGGACGTGGACGCTCTCTTCTAGGGAGGCGCTGGCAGATACAAGGGCGGCTTCAACGTGTTCGAACTCTTCTCTGGAGACGCCTCCAATCGGAAGAAGGTTGACTCGGTTTTGGTAGTCCAGCTCTGCTCTCTGAAGATCAGCTCTCTTGCTCTTAAGGTCGGCCTCTCTCTCTTCGACCTCAATGAATAGTACTGCTACATTTCGGACGGTTTCGCCGAGGTTGTGCTTACTCTTCTCTAAGGCGAGGATGTAGTCTGTTTTATCCAGTTGGATGATCACCTGGTTCTCTTCCACTAAGTCGGTGTTATCGGCGTTGATCGATGCCACAATCCCCGGGACTTGGGGAGTGAGCTCCACCATATTGCCATTGACATAGGCGTCATTGGTATACTCTTCAAAGCGCAAGACTCCAAGCCAATAGAGAAAGACCATGAGGCCGATCGATGCAAAGCAGAGGGCCGTGAAGATTAGGACTCTGTGTCCTTTTTTATTCTCATTGTTCACTGTGATAGCCTCCACCAAGTGCTTTTATCAATTTCAATATGGCAAGATACCGGCCATTTTGGATGGTGATATCTCTAATCGCCTCGTTCATCACATCCATTTGAGAGTTTAAGACGATTAGGTAGTTGTCTAAGCCATTCTCATAGCGCGCATAGGTCAGGTCTGAGCTCTTTATGACTTTGGAGAGGAGCTTTGCTTGAAGGAGGGTCTGCTTTGAGAGAGCTTGCATGATCGTGAGCTGGTCTGAGACCTCCCTTGTCGCCTGAAGTAGGAGGCTATTATAGTCGTAGACAGCCGCATCGTATTCGGCACGTTTTTGAGAGAGCTGCGCAGTGAGTTTTCCACCTGTAAAGATGGGAAGATGGATCGCGGGAGCGAGGGAGGCAGCCAAGCTGCTGGCAGAGAAGAGATTGTTCCAATTGAGCGTCTCTAAGCCGGCGAAAGCAGCAAGGTTAATGTTGGGATAGAATGCAGCTTTGGCAACGTTGATGAGGTGGGCGGCAGCCTCCACTCTCCAGATTTTTGCTTGAAGATCGGGACGGCGCGCTAAGAGATCGACAGGGATATTTTGTGGAAGGGGAAAGGGACGATCAAACTTTGCAGTGGGGATCTTAAAGTCGCGAGGATCGTCGGGACCCAACCCCATTAGTATTTTTAGCTGATTTTCATTGAGCAGCACCTCTTTTTCGAAAGTCACCACACTCTCCTCTGCAGAGAGCATCTCTGCTTCAGCTCTTTCTAAGGCGATCTGATTATCGAGGCCATATTCAAGACGTTTTAGGCTGAGTTCCACGTTTGCCCTATGTGCTAAGAGTAGATCTTGGCTGATCTCTAACTGCGCTTGGTGCATCTGGTAGTTGAAGTAGCTCTCTGCCAGCAGGGCGGTAATCATAAGAAGAGATTGTGACATTTCAGCGCTTTGGGCCTTTGCCTCCCCCAAGGCGGCGCGGTAGTTCTCTCTATTCTTTCCGAATAGATCTATCTCATATTCAAAATCGAGACCTAGCCTGATCTCGTTAACCACCGCGGGGACCTTGGATGGTGGAAAACGATATAGGTCATCTCTACTGAGATGTTGGTAGTCATCTGTAAAGAGCGCTCCTAGTTTGGGGAAGAGTAGAGAGCGCACTTTTCTCGCCTCCGCCTCTGCGGTGCGCAAGCGAAAAATAGACGCTTTGAGGTTGGGATTGTCGCTAATTGCCTCTTCCATGATCTCGCTGAGCTGCGGATCATCAAAGAGTGCCCACCAGTTATATTCAGGCCAAGTGCCTTCAATAAAATCAGGTCCCTCGGGAAGCGTCACAGCCAGATCCCCTCTCATCGCAGCTCCATCCTCTCTTTTCTTAAGTGCAGCGCAACCAGAAAATAGAAGGAAACCAAGTGCAAATAAATAAACTATTCTCGCGGTAGACATATAGCTTTCTAATAGTATAGAAATGTTTTTTGTAGAATCAAAAAACTACAGAAACTAATCTTCGAAGTATGAATACCTGAAGTCTAACTCCTTTTGAGGAGAGATATAGACATCTTTAAGGCTCTCATTTTTCATGTAGGAGATCGTAGTGAAACAGATGGGGATCACTGGCATCTCTTCCATGAGTAGCTGCTCTGCCTGTTGGAGATATCCTTTTCGTTTGATTGGATCAAGTTCGTGATCGGATTTATCTAAATACTCTTTGTATCTCTCATCTTCCCATCGACTCATATTTGTAGCAAAGGAGCGCTTGCGAAAGGTGTCGAGCATGTAGATGGGGTCGCGCAGCCATGAGGTCCAGCCCATCTCCCCAATGGTATAGTCTCCTTTAGCCAATTTATTGAAATGAACGGGGAAGTCTACTTGCTCAATCTCTAGATGGACTCCCAGCGCCTCGTAAAGCTGCTGGTGAAGGGCTTGGGTGATTCTCATTGTGAAAATCGAGGCACTTTGACTGAAGACAATGGGAGAGAACTCTTCTAGAGTCATCCCTAGTTCATCGAGCCCTTTCTTGAAATATTCTCGGGCCTTATTCACGTTACCATCATCAAAATAGGGCTCTTTCTGTAGCGTTAACTCAGAGTTAAGAATTCCTAATGCCGGCACCTCTCCAAATTGATAGACATAATCAGTAAGCTCTTTGCGATTAATCGCATAGGCAATTGCTTTTCGAATGTTTTTATTGCTATAGGGTGCAACCTCCGTATTCACAAAGAGCCACCGAAGACCCAACGCCTCGATCTTTTGGACTCTATCTGCAAAGCTCGAATCTTGAACGATATCGAAGGGAAGAGGACTGAAAGGTTCACCTATCCAATCGAGTTTACCCTTTTCATAGAGGTAAAATTGAGTATTAGAATCGGAGATAATTTGAATGTTAATTCCAGAGAGTTTTACTGTTTTTGCATCCCAATAGTCGTCATTCTTCTCTAAGTTAATTTCGAAGCTCTTCTTCCAGTTTTGCGGCTTGAAAGGGCCATTGCATACAAAAAACTCTCCTAAATCATTGCTCCAATTAGGATGCTCAAGGTCGATCTTCTTATTGATGGGCGAGTAGGTCGAACAGGTAGTAAGGGAGAGAAAATAGGGAGCTGGATGTTCAAGCTCTACTTGGAATGTCTTTGCATCTAGAGCACGTATACCCACCTCATCTACGCTCACTCTTTTTTCTAAACATGCGGAGACGTTTTTGATAACATAGAAGGTGAAAGCCCCTGTCTGAGCATAGCGAGGATCGACAGATTTCTTCCAGGAATACTCGAAATCATAGGCAGTGACAGGCTCTCCATTCGACCACTTTGAATCGCGGAGATGGAAGGTGTAGGTTAACTGATCATCCGATATATCGACAGACTCGGCCGCGCCAAAGGTGGGCTCCCCCTCAAGATCTAGGTGCATTAGCCCCTCATAGATCATCTTTACCAGAAGGCAGGTTGGGAACTCATTAGAGATACGAGGATCCCAAGAACGAATGGGAAAGAGAAAGGCGATGTTGACACTCTTCTTGGATGAATCAACTTCTTCTTTTGCGTCTCTATGGCATCCGATTAATAGTGGTATGAGGAGGATTAGGAGTGCTATTTTTTTCATCTGTCCAAAACCGTAAAAAAATTCTCGCGATAAATTTACGAGAGTGTTAACTTTGAGTGTATTGTTGAAAAACATGATAAGAGATTCTCTTATTTGTGTGAAGTATTTCTTCACTTTGTTTGGGTAAATATGAGCTCTAATACTTTTCGAGGGACTAACAATAACTTGCTCACGAAGTATCCCGCCGCGAGTTTAAGAGAGTTGTTACTCCTCTCATTTCCACTAGTACTATCTGCTATCTCTGCAAGCCTTTTAGGAATTTGCGATCGTTACTTCTTATCCCATTACTCTTTAGAAGCGTGGAAGGCCTGCTCGATCGCTTCAAATCTCTGTTTTTTCTATCAAATGACTCTCATTATGTTTGCAGTAGCTGCCCAAGCGTTCATCGGCCACTTTCAAGGAGCTAACAAACAACGCCTTATTGGTCCCCTGGCCTGGCAGATGATCTATTTTTCACTCTTTTCAATGGTGATCACCTATCCTTTAAGCTTAGTCACAGAGCTCTATCTGAATGGAACGGAGATCCAAGCTCCGGCGACATTCTACTTCCGCGCTCTCTCTCTCGCAAACTTTCTCTTTCCCCTAGGGGCAACGTTAGCCGCCTTCTATATCGGTCGAGGAAAGACACGCGTTATTCTTCTTGTCAATCTCCTCATTCAAGTGATCAATATTGGACTGGACTATCTCCTGATTTTCGGCATAGAGGGATGGTTTGCACCTATGGGTATCAAAGGGGCAGCTATTGCATCAATCGCAGCTCAAAGCCTCCTCTGCTTCATTCTCTTTCTCATGTTCCTGCAGAAAAAATATATCCCTCTTTTTAGGACTGATCTCAGAAAGTTTAATCGCAGTCTCCTTTGGGAAGTACTTAAGACAGGTATTCCCCGTGCCCTTGGGAGAGCCTTCGGAGTGGGCTCTTGGATTATCGCTTCCTATCTGATGATCCAGCGCGGAGGAGATTATCTTCTTATTCACACCTTTGGTGTCTCTCTTTTTCTGATTCTCACTTTTATGCAAGAGGGTATGGGTCAGGCACTTGTTACAGTCTGCTCTCATATCTTGGGAGCGAAATTGGATAATGTGTTCAGAAAACTCATAAAAAGCTCACTGCTTTTCCATGCTATTACGATGGTAATCCTGGCAATCCCTCTTCTCTTTATGCAAGAAGCTCTTATCAACTTCTTTATTAAGGACAAGCTCTCTCCTACCTCAATAGCCCTGTTAAAAGATACCTGCTTCTGGATATGGATACTCTGTTTTACAAACGGAATTAATCGGATCGGAGTCAGCTTTATGACAGCATCCCGCGATACTCTTTTCTATGCTAGATGGTGCAGCATCCCCTTGATCACACGCTGTATTCCTGTCTTCTTAGGAATCGGTTATCTGGGATGGTCACCGACAATGTTTTTCGTGATCGATGGACTTAACGGCTTTGGATTGGGAGTTATCTTTATCTCCCGCTTCCTCAAAGATCCTTTCAGAAGGATCAATCGATCTTCTCTTCGATTCCCCGAAGAGATGATTCCGGAGCAGGCTCTAACAACAGATTGAACCAGTTCTGTTATGATTCTGAGAGATCTAAGAACTTAAGGTGATTAAACAAGTGGTTTGCATATGGTAGAAGAGCATCGTATGCAACCTGGCACCAAATTTTCTATGGTCTCATATGTATTATCCCCACCATTACGATAGATCGTAACGCCATTGAGATAGAGAATGCGCACATTTTTAAAATGCACTTTACGATCAGCACCTACGTAATAGAGAAGATAGTGATAGCGATCAAGCCCATCACAGAGCATATAGGTGAAAGGCGCCTGCCCATCAAGCAGTGCTTTTCCTTCCAGCATTGAAACGGTTCCTCGCCATGCTGGGTTGGACTTAATATGCTGGTCTAAAACCTTAGACTGGGAGGTTGAAGCTTTTGGCTTCCTCCGTGAGACTTTTCTTAGGTCTATCATAACAACCTCCTTCGGTTTGCTATCTATTAACTGCTCTTTAGAAAATTCACCATAGAGATTAATCAACCATCTTTATTAATGCAAGGATTCGATCAAGAATTTTTTGTTTTCTCAAAAAAAAGTCTTTTTTTATGGGGAAAAGGGAGAGTCATCTCTGACTTTTACTGAAAATAAGCTTGTGAAAAGTCCACATTGCCATTTGAGGCACCAGGATTGAGAACGAGATTTCGATGTTTGATGTACCATCCCATATTATAACAGATCGGGATCACCACCGCAGCGCGAATCAACCTCTCTTCTGCATCGGCAAGGTACTTTTTTCTTCTCTCTTGATCGATAGTTTGGTCTGATAGGTCGAGTAGCTCTGCAAACTCTGGGCTCTCCCAACCGGTGAAATTCACCTTTTCATCGCTGTATTTAAAGGATTGAAGCGTGTAGATAGGGTCATTGACCCAAGAGGTCCAGTTCATTCCTCCGATCTGATAGGCTCCAGTTGTCATCTTTTTAAAATGGTCACTCCAAAGAGAGACTTCAACTTCACATCTAACCCCGAAGACTCTCTCCCATTGGGATTTAAAGATGGCAGAAACTCTCTGATCCTGAACTGACGTAGAGAGATAGATGATCGGAAAATCATCCACTCGAATCCCTAACTCTTTCAGACCCTCTTGGAAGGTCTCCTTTGCAAGCTCTTCATCCTCCCTAATAAGAGACTCTGAATCTAGATGCTGAGTCAGGAGATTAGGAAGAGGGGTGTAAGCAGGCTGACGCTTCTTTGGAAGTGAAAAAATTTGAATGATCTCCTTCCTATTAATTGCCATTGAAAAAGCGAGACGTATCTTATGATTGTTGAAAGGGAAATGCTTCACATTGAAACACTGCCAGGAAATTTTGAGCTGAGGATAGAACGAGGCCTTTCCTATAAGATCCTCTTCTTTGATATCATTGATGGTCAATAGTCTATTCCCAAGGCAGTGCAACTGATCATTCCTAAGCATGTCGAGAGCAGGCTTGCCTTTGACCTGTGTAAAGAGAACGCGGTCGATCTTCACATTTTTAGCGTTCCAGTGTCTTCTGTTTTTAGCAAAGTCATAGACTGAGTTGCTGCTCTGGGAGCGTTGATAGAAGGGGCCGTTACAGACAAAGTCTTCACTCTTCTGAGTCGCCCAGTTGGGATGGATCTTATCGATCAGATGGTTCACTGGAGAGTAGAGGGTATTTGCTGTAAGCTCTAAAAAATAGGGCGCTTGGATCTCCAAATCAACAACCAATGTTCCCTCATCAATGGCCTTGACCCCAACCTCATCGAGAGAGAGATCTCCAAGTTTTGCTTCTCTCGCATTTCTTATGGGATTGAAGACATAGGCAAAGGGGGTGGAAAATCCAGGAGAGAGAACTTTTTTCCAGGCATATTCAAAGTCATAGGCGATCACACGCGAGCCGTTGGACCAATAAGATTCCCGAATTTTAAAAACATAGTGCTTTTTATCCTCCGACACCGTGTAACTCTCTGCGATGGAGCACTCAGGCTTACCATCACTGCCAATACGCATCAACCCATCAAAGAGGAGCTTCACAAGTTCAGAAGACTCTTGGTCTCCTCCAATGCGAGGGTCTAATGAGACCAGGACATTCCACGGTAGTTTCAGAACCTGAAGCTTATCTTTATCGGTTTGCCACCCATCGAGAGCTTTCATGATCACTTCCTGAAACAGATCTCTCTTATTCTTATCACTCTGCTTATAGAGATAGCTTAGATAGTGGTTCCCTTCGAAAGTCAGAGTGGAAGAGATCAAGCTTCTGTGGTGAATTTGAGCCTGATCGAGGGCCTCTTCGACATCGGTGCGGTATTCTAAATCCTTTGCTCGAACAACCCCAATAATTGTATCATCATCTTTTTTAAAATCAGCAACATAAGATTTCTTCTCGGGAAAATCGACAGCAACAACTTTTAAAAAGAGTTCAAAGAAGAGGCTAAGTAACTGAAGCGAAATCGTCGCTTGGGCTTCGATCGGGTTGAGAGAGTAGAAGAAATTTTCCAAAAGCTCCAGATTGGGTTTGGAGCTATCATGAAAGAGGCGCTTAAACTGAGAGAGTCTCTCTCCCTGCTTGAGCATCATTCCTCCATTATAATCTCTGATCTCCCCCATATGCTCAGTTAAAAATGAGACCACCTCTTGGCGTGCTAAGTAGAGGTTCACTGAAAAATCCATCCGAAGGAAGGCGGGGAGCTTCGTTATCTGCAGACGGAAGACGTTAGCTTCAATGGGATGCTGGCTATCTAGATAGCTCACAACTTGTATACGGTCAGGAATAAACTGGACGCGATCGTCGACATCTCTGAGCAGATCTTGAAGTAGAGAACTCTCCTCTTTTTTTATGCGCAAGAGGACGATAGTAAAGATCAGATCGTCTTGGGAGTGCTGATCGAATGAGACCATCATCTGAGGCATATCGTTGTAGGATTTGAGCTCTCTTGAAAGAATCAGAATATTACGCATGGTCTCTTCTTCGTTCCTCACCATGAAGAGAGAGGGAACCAGATGCTCAATCCTCTTCTTAAGCTCCTCTTCCAAGTTCTTTCTTAGTGTTTTTTTCTCATCCAATGTGAAGGGCAGACCATCTTCTTTTCCGAGCTCCACATAGAAAGTAGTAATAGGATTGTTTGGAGAGGAAAAACGGTAGAAGGAGGCTGAAACAATACGGATGTTAGGTACAAACTTCTCTGCTGCACGTAGGACGTGCTTCTCATCGAAAAATTCATATTTATGAAAGAAGTTCATTCCGATGCTGAGTCCTAATACTGACTTCACTCCAAATGGAAAAGAGAGCTCTGTCGGCATAAAATGAATCTTCATATGCCTCTTCTCTGGAAAGATATTTAGCTCGCGACTTAACTGGTCCATGGTGAGTACTTGTGAAACAACCAACCGCGCTAGATGAGAATAGGAGCGCTGCTCTCTAAATTCGGAGGTTGTGAGGGATTGTATCATTGCAAGTCTATGAAAGAGCATCTCATCCAGATCATCGGGGAATCTTTTGATCAACTTGATGAGGCTCTCATGAATCAAGTTCATCTTATGGTCTAAGGGAAGGATCTTCGTTTCTAGGAGAGATTTGGCGTAGAGGCCTGAGTCAAGGGCACTGCGGATCTCTTTATTGAATAGCTTGAGATTTTCCTGTAAGAGATCGGCTTGTTTTTTGCTCTTTATCAGAATCTTGGCCTCTCCAATGAAAAAGGTCTGGTTGGGATAGAGCTCGAAGAGGATAAGCATATGTTCAAAAGAGAGAACAGTCGTCTCTTCTTGCGGCAAGAGCCAGCGCTTGATCATTCCTGAGATGAAGGTCTCGGTCTCCATTAAAGAGACGGGTTTAATAAGAAAAAATAGGGAGAAGCAGTCTGGAGGAGAGTCGATCTCCCCCCACGCTACCCAAGGCAAAGAGTTTTCAACCCATCTTTCAAGACTCTCTTTATCGGAGAAAGGAAGAGGGGTTGGGAGGACTCTTCCCAGCATCTCTTGAATGGATTCAACATGGTCTTGAAGATTTTTTGATCGACTATAAAAGGAGAAGGCTGGTCGGATCTTTAAATCTTGAGCGTCAGATATCTTCTGGTCTGAAGGGGTTTTAATTTCCATATTCCAAAGGATATCTGAACTCTAAATTATTTTCTAACTTCTGTTTTCTATTGAACCGTTCAATCGCTAGATCGATGAGGCGGTCGATCAGCTCACTATATGGGATCCCGCTGATCTCCCAGAGTTTGGGGTAGAGGCTAATTGAGGTGAAGCCGGGAATCGTATTGAGTTCATTTATGAGAATCTCCCCGTTTTTCCTTATAAAGAAGTCGATGCGAGCCATCCCCTCACAACGGAGTACTTTGAAAGCCGCGACAGAGAGCTCTTGAATCTCTTTTATCTCGAGGGGTTCAAGCTCTGCCGGAAGCTTAAACTCTGCCCCATTATCGTCCAAGTATTTAGCTTCATAGGAGTAGAACTCATGGGTGGGAATGATCTCTCCCGGGAGGGAGACGATTGGGTCAAAATTCCCTAGAACGGCGCACTCTATCTCGCGGCCCTCTACATACTCCTCAATTATGATCTGTTCATCATAGAGGAACGCCTCCCGAACAGAGGGCCAGAACTCCTCTCTGGTGTGGACTTTATTGATTCCTACTGATGAGCCCAAATTGGCAGGTTTTACGAAGAGTGGGAGCTTCAGCTCGTTAATTATCTCATCTGCATCGATGTAATCAGTGCGATGGAGTGCGATGTACTGGGGCACGGGAAGGCCTGCCCCCTTCAGCCGATCTTTCATGATCGCTTTATCCATGCAGAGGGCAGAGCTCAGAGTTTCTGAACCAATGAAGGGGAGGTTGGCGAGTTGCAACAGACCTTGAACCGAACCATCTTCCCCATGGGGTCCATGCAGCGCTGGAAAGATCAGATCGAGACTCTCCCTTAAGACGCAGGGAGAGAAGAGAATATCTCTAGAGGAGTGCTTTCGCTGCATGAGCGGGAAGTGGGGATCGTTCTTCTGAAATGTGGGTGAGCGATTCTCCTCCAGGGAGAGGCGAAAGCGGTCGTACTCAAAAAAGTGCCAACTCCCCTGCTTATCGATTCCTATAGGAAGAATAGAATATTTCTCGGGATCCAGATTCTCAATAATAGACTTTGCAGACTGAATAGAGACCTCATGCTCTGCAGACTGCCCCCCAAATAAAACTCCAACACGCATCTCTACTCGCCTAAATATCCCGGATTATTTATACTCTATATCAAAACTTATCGAATATCTATGCAAATTCTCTACTCTAATACCATATTTACTTTCTTAAAGAGAGCCCGCTCTCTGGCTCGAAAGATCCTGAGTGAGGAGGCGGCGCTTGAGGTAGGACGAAGCCGTTTTCTAATGAACAGACGCTCTTATCCTCTCCACTTCGTCGCCTTTGAACACCCTTCCAAATTGGGGTACTTTCAAGCTGACTTTTATGAGATAGGCATCAACAAGGCCTTTCTCTTTGAGAGTGAAGAGAAGTTGCTAGATCTGCTTAGGCATGAACTCGCCCACTATCTTACTTTTATCGAATATGGTCCTCATATTCCCCATCATGGCAGCGAGTTTCACTCCATCTGCAAAAAATATGGATGGGGAAGTGAGGTCTCCCGCGCTGTTGTTAAAATCGAAAGAGCGGCTCAGAATGAGAAGATTCTCGAGAAGGTTCGTAAACTTCTATCCCTGGCAGAGAGCCCTCACCAGAGGGAGGCTGAAGCGGCTACACTAAAAGCGCAAGAGCTCCTACTAAAGTATAACCTGGAATTGAAGGAGGAGTGCGATGAGATGCTGCTCGTGCGCATCCTCCCCCAAAAAAGAAGTTCAGCTAAACTGCAGGCGATCTCCTCTATTTTGCGCAGCTTTCTGGTGCACCCGATATTCAACCATGGAAAGGGAGTGGTCTATTTGGAGCTGCTCGGAGAGAGAGTGAATGTCGAAGTTGCAGAGTATGTGGCCCACTTTCTCGATAAAAAGTTTGAGCTCCTCTGGAAGCAAGCAAAAGATGAAAACCCAAAGCTGAGAGGTCTCGCCTCTAAAAACTCCTTCTTCCGGGGACTATCAGAGGGCTACCTCTGCAAGACTCAGATCGACTCACACGCACTGATCAAGATGGAAAAGCAGCTCATCGACATCTCCCGTCGCGTCTACCCCCATCTCACCAGTGCAAGAGGCCTCTATAAACACAACGAAGCAGCAGCACAAATGGGACAGAAAAAAGGCAAAAGCCTCATCATTCAACCCGCAGTAGAGAAGAATAAGAGTAGGTTGAGATTGTCCTTGCCTTTATTTGCAAAAAAGAGTTAAAATGTTGAAAATTATTTAAAAAACCTTAACATAGGAAGCGCTATGAAAAAAACACTTGTTTTAGCATTAAGTACTCTCTCTCTAGTTGGCCTACCCCTCTTTGCGGATGGTGAAGAAGAAGTAAAAGAGCCTGTTGCTCTTGAAGACACTTCAATGTCAAGAATTATTGATAACTCTCTCTCTTGCAAGTGTGAGGCGGAAGAGTCTGAAGAGTCTGAAGCTAAGTTCGCTCTTGGTGATGATGAAGAAGAAGCTAAGTTTGCTCTTGGTGATGATGAAGAGGAAGCAAAATTCGCTCTTGGTGACGATGAAGAGGAAGCTAAATACATCTCATAAATGATGACTTAGGGTGAGTGTGTCTCTCTCACCCTCTTTTCAACTCCTATGACTATTAGTAAGCAAAAAAAAGATGCCCTTAAGAGAGAGATGGAAGCGCTAGCTATCCATGACTCCGACCTCATCGAAAAATTTATTCTGGGGTCTGGAAGTGGGGGGCAAAAAATCAATAAGACTTCCTCTTGCGTCTATCTCAAACATATCCCCTCTAAGATTGAAGTGAAGTGCCAACGAGGAAGGTCCAGAGAGATGAACCGCTTTCTTGCGAGGCGAGATCTATGTGAGAAAATTGCGGCTAAAACCAGAAAAGAGAAGACGGCAAGAGCGAGGGCGAATGAAAAAATCAGGCAGCAAAAAAAACGGCGTTCCCGTAGACTCAAGAAGAAGATTCTAGAGGATAAACGAAAACATTCAGAGACTAAATCTCTGAGAAAGCGACCAAGCGAGGAGAGTTAGAGTGCGTTACGCAGAGTTTTCAATGGGGTATGTACTCAAATTAGAGAGGGGTGAAGAGCTGCACCAGATGTTAATTGCCTTCACCTCCCAAAAACTTATTCCCAGCGCTTGTTACCAAGGTATCGGCTCTATCTGTGATATCGAACTTGGTTACTTTAATATGGAAAAAAATGGATATTCGAGACGCTCCTTCAAGGGGACTCATGAACTCATAAATATCACTGGCAACATCTCCATAGAAAAGGGGAAATATTTCGCCCACTCTCATGTGGTGCTTGCTAATGAGAAGAATGAGACGATTTCAGGTCATTTTTTTAAAGGAAGAGTGACGGTGACTGCAGAGATCTTTCTCTTTCATGTCGATATCGCGCTCAATCGAAAGAAGGACAAAAAGCTCAACTTCATGGGGTTAGACTTGCCCCATCTCTTTGTTCAATCCGATGAATAACAGCGTTAATCTGATCACGATGGGCAAAACTACTCACTCGGATGAAGTGCTCTCCTGCCGCTCCAAATCCTATCCCTGGTGTGATGACAATATGTCTTCTCTCTAAAAAGTATTGAAAGAGATCCCAAGAGCTCTCTCCTGGGGAGTGAATCCATAGAAAGGGAGCGTGCTCCCCGCCGTAGACATCGTAACCTAACTCTTCGAAAGCAGCTTTAAGAAGGCGTGCGTTCTCCATATAGTAGAGAAGATTTTCTCTCCACTCTTCTCCCTCAAAAACAGCCAATCCCCCTCTCTGCGCAATGTTAGAGGCGCCGTTGAATGCTATCGAAATTAGACGCTTCCAATCGCTCCAGAGTGAGTGGCCACACTCAAATTTCAACTCTTTCGGAATAACCGTCCATCCTAGACGTACTCCAGTGAAACCTACCATCTTAGAGAAGGAGTTCACCTCAATGGCTAGATGGCGCGCCCCTTCGATATCGTAGATAGATTTCGGAAGATCTGGATCTTGAATAAAGGAGGAGTAGGCTCCATCATATAGAATGAGTGCGCCCACTTTATGGGCATAGTCGACAAGTCTCTTGAGCTGCTCAGTGGTATAAGCGGTCCCAGTCGGATTATTTGGATTACATATGTAGAGAAGATCGAGATCCTTTGGCAGCGTTGGGAAGAAGCCATTCTCAGGTGTGCAGGAGAGAGCGTGGATCTCTTTAATGCCGTGAAGAATGGTCCCATCTAAATAGATTGGATAGGAGGGATCTTGCACTCCCACAGATCGGGCCCTCTGCAGCAGTATTTGGAGACGGCTCGTATCGCACTTGGCTCCATCTGAGATAAAGATCTCATCGGGAGCTATATTTCCATGATAGATCTTTGTGGAGAGCGCCTCCCGCAGGGAGAGTAAGCCTTCTGTCTTTCCATATCCTGAGTAGCCCTCTTCAAGGGCTAAGTTATGCGAAGCTCTCTCCATCGCCTCAGCGATAGGCGGGGGAAGGGGGCGGACGGTATCTCCAATACCTAAATTGATGATCTCAGCATCGGGGCTCCTCTTTAGAAACTGCTCTTTGCGTCTCTCAATCTCGGGAAAGAGATAGGAGGGAGTTAACTTCTCAAAGCTCTTTAAACGTCTCATGCTCTCTCTCTATATAAAGTTCTGCGGTTAATAGTCCCCCACCCGCAGCACCGCGGATGAGGTTATGGGAGAGTGCAGTGAAGCGTATGTCAAAGAGTGGGCACTCTCTCAGACGGCCTATTGCAACAGACATCCCCTCACCACATAGGTGGTCAAGCAGGGGTTGTGGACGATCGCTCTCCTCAAAATAGTGCAGTGGCTGCTTCGGCGCCGAGGGGAGATCGAGCCCTTTAAACTCTCTCCAGATCTGAACGATCTCTTCAAGGGAGGGTCTCTCTTTGAATGAGGCCGAGATGCAAGCGAGATGTCCATGCTGCACAGGAACACGGATGCAGTGGGAGCTGATTGTAAGTGATGGGGGATGGAGGGTTCTGCCATCCCACTCCCCTAAGATTTTGAGCGGCTCGCTCTCTGACTTCTCCTCTTCATTCGGGATATAAGGGATGATATTCTTATTCAGCTTGTAGTGAGCCCCTGCTCCGCTAATGGCTTGGAGGTTGGTGACGGAGAGGCGCTCCAATTTAAACCGTCTGTGCAGAGGATAGAGGGGCAGTAGATAGCTCTGCAAAGTGCAGTTGGGTTTGGCGACAATAAAACCGCTCTCCCACCCTCTATTTTTCTGCTGCAGCGCGATCATATCTAAATGGTGGGCGTTGATCTCTGGGATGATGAGTGGAACGTCGTCATCTAAGCGGTGGCATGCCGCGGAAGTGAAGATGGGGAATCCCCTTCTGGCATATTCAACTTCGATATCTTTAGCGACATCAGTGGGGAGCGCAGAGAAGAGAAGTCGACATTTTTTAGCTTGGGCGAACGCATCTATTCTCTCTCTTGCAGGTTGAAAGACCAGCTCAAATCGAGGGTGATTTTTTAGCAACTTCAGATAGTGCTGGCCTACTAGACCCGTTGCACCTAAAAGTCCTACAGGGATTTTTTTATACATAGGTAACTAGTAGCTCTCTCATCTGTTCATGATATTTTTCGGAGAGTGGAGTGAGGGGCAGGCGGCACTCCCCTGCTGGCATGCCGATGAGCTCCATCATCGCCTTGATCGGAATGGGGTTGGATTCACATTGTGAGAGCTGAAAGAGGGGGAAGAGTTCATGGTAGAGTCTCTTATCTCTCTTGCGGACAAGTTCACATACTTTACGTGGGAAGATATTGCTCAGTATGGAAATTACTCCTACGGCCCCGATCGACATCAGGGGTAGGGTGAGCGGATCATCGCCTGAAAAGAGGGAGAAATCCTCAATTCTATTGAGCAGTTCTGCGACAAATCCCAGATCACCAGAAGCATCTTTTAAACCGACAATATTCTTAATTTGGGAGAGACGTTCCACGCTCTCTACTTCAAAACGGACACCGGTACGCTTGGGATGGTTATATAGGATAATGGGGAGAGTTGTGGAGCGCGCAATCGCTTCAAAGTGACGAACGAGCCCCTCTTGGGTTGGGC
Source organism: Chlamydiota bacterium (assembly GCA_011065165.1). Lineage (GTDB taxonomy): Bacteria > Chlamydiota > Chlamydiia > Chlamydiales > Simkaniaceae > JAAKFF01. The sequence continues at coordinate 9,180 of JAAKFF010000009.1, read as the reverse complement.
GGCAGTAGTAGGGGGTGACGATAAGCAAACTATCTGCTCCGACTCTCTCTGCCTCTTCTGCTCTCTCTATAGCGCGGTGGGTAGAGCACTCCCCTGTATGGACCATTAGGGGCACCCTGCCAAGGCTCTCTTCACGCGCGATTTGTATCACCCGAAGGCGCTCCTCCTCGGTTAGAGCTTGGCCCTCCCCGGTTGAGCCCAGAGCAAGAACGCCATCGATACCCTCTTCAATTTGATAGCAGATGTTCTTCCTAAGTCCCTCTTCATCTAGATCGTCATCTTTAAATGGGGTGATTAGTGCTGTATAGGTTCCTTGCATGCAACTTCTCCTCGATATAATCGTCCAAAGTATAGAACCCCACTTTTCCAATCAACCATGAAGCGGCTTCAATAGCCCCTTTCGCAAACCCTTCACGCGAGTGCGCGCGGTGTGTGAGCTCGATGCTATCGTCCGATGAGTCGAAGGTCACTTGATGTGTGCCAGGATCCGATCCTGACCGCACACTCTGAAATGAGAGGCCAGGTATCTGCTTAGCAAGATGCAGAGCTGTTCCCGAAGGGAGGTCTTTTTTTTCGCTATGATGGATCTCCACTCCACTGATGTCATATGAGGGAGAAAACAGATCGTGCGCTTTTTTTAGTAGTAGCTCAAAGAGAGCAGCTCCCAAGGAGAAGTTGGGTGCATGGAGAATAGCCATCTCCTCTGCATAGGGGCGCGCCCCTTCAACATCCCACCCTGTAGTGCCGATCACCACTGGTTTTTTGAACGGAGCGAGAGCCCTCAGCGTCTCTAGAACAGCTGAAGGCTGCGTAAAATCGATAGAGACATCGGCCTGCTCTATCTGCTCAAGCGGGCGCTCTAGAGAGGTGAAGCGCGCAACGATTTCGTGGCCTTTTGAGAGGGCGCATCTCTCCACCATCCTCCCCATTTTGCCGAAGCCAATGAGTGCAATTTTCATTTTTTGATGTACATGCGTTTGATTTTTTGCTCTTCAGCAGGTCGATCTTGCATGGTGGTCTCAATACCATCTAGCTTCTCTACAACATCGTAACCTTTGATCACTTCACCAAAAATCGTATGCTTTCCATTGAGCCAGGGAGTTTTAACTGTCGTAATAAAGAACTGACTTCCATTTGTATTTGGACCCGAATTGGCCATCGCTAATAGTCCAGGTTTATCGAACTTCAAACTTGATGTGCACTCGTCGGCGAAGGGTTTCCCCCAGATCGACTCTCCTCCTGCCCCTGTTCCGGTAGGGTCTCCCCCTTGAATCATAAACTGTTTGATAATGCGATGAAAGATCAGCCCATCGTAGTACCCTTTCTCAGTAAGCTTTAAGATATTCTCACACGCCTTGGGAGCGATAGCGGGTTTCAACTCAATTTCAATTACGCCTTGTGTCGTTTCCATTATGATAATTGGATTCTTTGCCATGGTCTCTCCTTGTTGTGCAGCAAATAGTGAAAAGATAGAGAAAATAAAGGGAAGTACAAATTTCATATTCCAACTCCTTACGGCCAAATTGTCAAAACCTCCTCAAAAATCTACTGATCGGGAGTTTTGCAAGTGACTCTTTTCTATCAACTTTATAGAGGAGACAGAAAAAGTTCAAGTTTGCTATAGGTTCAATTATGAAATCGATAATGATAGTGCTCACTCTCCTCTCACTCTCGCTCTTTTCTGAGGAGCGCACCACCTATGTCTACAGTAAGAGTGTAGAGGGCCGAGAGTCGAAGACCACTTGGATCGTTGAAGAGAAAGATGAGATCTGGCTCATCGAGGGAGAGAGCGAGGAGGGAAAGACACTTGTTGTCGCTTCTCCTACGCAGATCAATACTCAAAGCTACAGCTACCATGCGAAAAAGAGCAGTGATTACTACTCTATCCAGCGAGAGGGCGCGACCCTAGTGGCCACCCGCAGTGAGAATGGAAGTCGGATGGAACGCTTCTTCTCCTTAGGAAGAGATTTCTGGGTGCAGGAGTTTGACTTTAGCTTCAAACCCTTTATCCTATCGGGGAATTCCGATTTTAAATTTTCTATTGTAGATCCGGAAAAGCTCAATCTCCACAAGATGATCGCCACGAAGCGGGGGATAGATCGGACCGAGGTCAATGGCAAATACCATGCAGCTCTTAGAGTTAAAGTCACACTGCGCGGCTTTAAAAGTATGTTCTGGCACGCCGATCTCTGGTACGATCAAGAGTCTGGTGACCTTCTAAAATATGAAGCTGACAAAGGGCCAAACACCCCCACTAGCATCATCACCCTCTTCTCCAAACAATTCTCTAAATAATCTTTTCTGAGACCTTGAAGAGAGAGAAAACCAAGAGAACTAGTCCGACAAAGAGGGCGGGCATCGTATAGATTGGATTCATCTGTAAGAGGCCGATCACTCCCACACCCAGAACGGCAGTTCCGATATTGATAAAGCTCATGATCGATGAGGCGTTGAGCTTGTCTGGGGTGCGGTAGGTGGCAAGAACCGCTGCGTTCGAGTAGAAGAGAGGGATTCCCAGATAGATAATGAAGATAGGAAGAAAGAGGGTGAGAGGAGCGGCCCATCCTCCATAGAAGATGACGAAGAGGATGAGGACTCCAAGCCCTATCAGAGCGATCCCCTGCTTTAGCACCGCTTGGATCTCATAACGACTAACGAGCGATGCGGCAAGGATGTTCCCTAAAAAGTAGCCTGCAGCTGGGATGAGACTATATAGACCAAAGATATCGGGAGTCAGCCCCATCATGCCGATAGCAATGATTGGCGCTGTGACTGCAAAGATATAGATAATTGCTGTCGTTGCACCGATCATGAAGGAGTAGAGGAGGAGCTTTCGGTTCTTAAAATCGCGTTTATACGATCGGATTAGGTTTGTAAAACGCGTTGCTTCCAACTCTCTGCCGCTGCTCGTCTCTGCCAATCTAAGGACTAAGTAGAGGACAAATAGGCCGTAGAGGATGAGAAAGTAAAAACAGCTCTCCCAACCTAGAAAGGCGACTATAAACCCTCCAAGGGCGATAGAGACTCCTGGCACCACTGCAAAAGCGAGCATCGCGATCGCAGTGATCTTTCGCGCATCTTTCTCATAGTAGAAATCGCTGATGATCATAAAGGTGAGGCTCAGCCCAGCGCTCGACCCCAGAGCTGCAATGAATCGGCCAAAAATAAGGAGTGAGAAGCTGTGCAGCGGTCCTGAGAGTGCACATAAGGCAGAGCCGATGAGTGAGATCGAGATTCCGATATAGAGGGCTGGCTTACGCCCGTAGCGTTTGGCAAGAGGGCTATAGATGAGCTGCCCGAGTGAGTATCCCACTAAAAAGATCGTGATAACAAGCTGCGCCACTCCAGAGGAGAGCTGGAAGATCTCCATTATAGTGGTGATGGCGGGAGTGAATAGGGCAGCGCCGATCGAGCCATAGGAGATCAACGCAATGAGCGTCAATAGTGAGGGCTTCTTCACCTCGAGCTTATACTTTTTTGATCTAGTCTTCATTTTTTATGATCGTCTCTATGGCATCGATCCATTTAGGGTGGTCGTTCAACCCTTGGACAAGATCGAGAGCCTCTCCTCCCCTCTCAATAAATCTATTTTTGTAGGTGCACTGAATCTCCTCGAGTGTCTCTAAACAGTCGCATACAAAGGAGGGAGAGAGAAGCAAAACCCTCTTTCTACCTTCGTCTACAAGACGGTCTAGTAGTGAGGTGGTATAGGGCTTAATCCAGGGATCTTTCCCAAGGCGCGACTGATAACAATGACTCCATCTCTCTTCTGGGATCTTAAGTTTTTTTGCAATACTGCGTGTTGTAGCGAGGCACTGGGCGGGATAGCAGTAGGGGGCTGAGCTCTCTTCCTTCTTAACTAGCTTCTCTGGTAGGCCATGGTAGCTGAAGAGAATATGGTCATAGGAGTCGAGCGCATACTTACTGGCCACAGCAGCAAACGCATCGATCAGCGCAGGATGCTTCTCATAGTGAGAGATCAGACGGAGGGAGGGGATCACCCGCCACTTACTCAACACTTCAAAGACCTTCTGATGAACCGAACCAGTCGTTGCAGAGGCGTATTGGGGGAAGAGTGGAAAGACCGTTAAGTTATCGACGCCGCGCAGCGCCTCTAGCCCCTCTTCGATAGAGGGGTTTTGATAGCGCATCGCCAGACGTACTCGATAGCCATCGCCTAGACGCTCCTGGAGTAAACTCTCCACCCGCTTCCCATGGCGCAGAATGGGCGACCCCTCTTCACTCCAGATAGATTGGTAGTTCTTGGCCGAAGTGCGATAGCGCTTAGGAACGATGATGCAGCGCACCAGAAAGTGGCGCTTTAGATAGGGAAGATCGATCACACGCCCATCGGTTAAAAACTCCTTTAAGAAGCGCTTGACGTCCTCCTCTTTTGGCGAGTCAGGCGTCCCTAAATTAACAAGAAGAATACCCTTTGTCATTCCGGTTCTGCGCTCTTTAGTTGACTGAGTTCGACATGGCGATAGACGGCATTAAGGTTGAAAATCACCCCGCATAGAATCGCCGTAACCCCAAAGATGAAAAAGCCTTGCGCGTAGAGGTTGAAATCTCCTAAGAATCCTAAGACCTGTGGGACAATTCCAGCTCCCATCAGGAATCCAAAAGGGGCGCTAATCGAGACGAGAGCGGCATTTTTTTCAGGAGCAACAATGGTTGCCATCGCAAAGTGAATGAGAGGCATCAAGCAGGCTGCCATCGGAGACTGCAAGCAGAAGAGGAGGAGAGAGGAGGAGGGGTTTATCGTACCCATAAGAGCGGTGAGAGCCCCGCAGAAGATGAAACAGATCATCAAAGAGCGTTTCAATCCGATGCGGTCAGCGATAATCCCTGCAGCAATCGCTGCCAAAACGCTCAAGAGACGCGCTGTAATCGTCAGCTGATAGACCGAGGATGAGTCGAGAAGATTGTGACGCTGAAAATAGTCAGGAGCCATGTTGTAAATGCCGATATTGAGCCCATTCGCCAGACATAGAAGGATGATCAAGATCCAAAAGGAGGGCCAAGAGAAGACATCTCGAACAAAGGAGGTTGTGATCGGCTCTCCTTTAACATCTCCTCTCTTAAAGAGGAAAAAGAGCCCTACGCTTAATAGAGTCGAGCAGAGGCCGAATCCATTGAGAATCTCCTGCCATGTGAAGTGGACAGATGCATATTTAACAATCATCGGCGCTAAAATAAAGGCGACGCTTTGGGAGGTTGCAAAAATCCCAAACGCCTTTCCTAAATGCTCCCCATTTACTGTCAGACGAATCATTGCAACTGCAGAGGGAATGAAGAGTCCCGAACAGAGCCCCACAACAAAGATGGAGAGACGGAAGAAGTTAAAAGTTTCCGCATAAGAAGTTAATATTAAAGCAAATCCAGTCAGAAGAATCGAGAGGAGAATCGTCTTTTTATAGGAGATCCTTGAAGAGAGAAATTGAGAGGCAAAGAGAGTGATCGCAAAGCCGACAGAGAGAATAAAAAAGAGGTTTCCCGTATCGGCATGACATAAGTTCATCTCAGCGCAGATAAAGGGAGTCAGAGGAACAAAGATGATACGAGCTAAAATATTGAGAAATGAGACGAAGCTGATCAAGATGAGGAAGGGAATAAAGGGAGTAAAGGAGGCTTTCTTTTCAGTAGACATCAGCACTTAAACAATTTTTTTTCAATGTTCGAATAATCAGGCGAGTATACAGGATGACGCCCTTCTTTTTCAATAGCGAATAAAAGGTTAACTGGGAAGTAATTTTGAGATTTTTAACATCGTATGCAGGAGTTCGTTTTGAGTTAAAAGCCCTACAACTTTCCGCTCCTTATCGACTACTGGCAAGACCTCTAATTTATGCACTGAAAAGACCTGGATCACTTCAGAAAGCTCTGTATGAGGTTCAGCACAGAGGGTCCTATCTGCAGTGAGCTCTCGAAGGGTCCTCTGCTTCTTCCCCTGTATCTCACGCAATATCTCCCGTTCCGAGAGAATCCCAAGGAGCTTTCCCTCAACATCCACAATGGGAAAGTATTGGATTTTATGGTTTTTGATCTCCTCCCATGCCTCTTCTAAAGAGAGGTTGTCACGCAGAGTTACCAGCTGTCTGTCCATCATTTCAGAGATAAGAATGACGGTCTTCTTCTGTAGAAGCTTTTTACTCGCCTTTAAAAATTTTTCATGATGGGAGGAGGGATCCTCTTGGCTGAATTGCTGATTCAGCGACCGCTCTTGCCCACCCCTTCGGTCCTTCTCGATGGCATCAACTCGGTATGGCTGTTGTACCTTAGTGTTGTTTCGAATATAAAACATTACTACCTAATGGTATAGACTCAGTTTCTTATAGCCCCAGATAGATACGGATCTCCTCGGCTACTTGCCTAACCCGTTCAACGATTCCTCGGCCGTTTGCATAGTCTTCGCAGACATTTATTAGCGTCTGTACTTGGGTCAGCGTCTTTCCGCCCACATCCCTCGCATGGTTGATAAGCTCATCCCGCCAGATAGGGAGAAGCGTTTTCATATCATCTTCACTCTCTGCGGATCTCTCAAATTCACTCAGAAACTTCTGGACTTCACCTCGTAAGATCTCCTTGACGTCGATCTCCCCCATCTCATCATTAAACATGAAACTCCCATTATGAGTTGACCGTTGGTCACACACCTAGCTAAATTTTTTCCAAGTCTTGTCTCAACTGATCGAGATCGTCTACTATCAGCACAGGGTTGCCGCCCCCCATAGAGTAGGCTTGGCAGTCGCGCATCATTTTCTGCATATGCCTTTCAATGGACCCCCCTAAGAGATGACCATCCTCTTCAAGAACCCCTTCAAGTTTCTTTAGGATCTCCTGCATCGTATCCCGCGTATAGCCCCCCTGCTCAAACTGCCAGAGGAACGATTGCAGATCGTGGATCAATCGACGCTGTCTACCTTCTTCCATTTTTTCCCCTCTTACACCCCTCGCCAGAGAGGATAGCCTTCATTTCAAGTCATCTCGAAGTCTCTCCAACCACTCATAGACACTTTCAATTTTTCCATGGCCGTTGGCATAGTCGCTCGAGGCCTGCATAAGCTGCTGCATGTGGAGATAGATCTTCCCACCAATCTCTTTAGAGCGCGTCATCAGCTGAGACTCATGAAGCCGCATAATCTGGCTCATGGTCGTCTTCTCCTGCATCTCATGTTCAAAGGTATAGAAGAACGACTCTAGTGACTTCGAGAGCTCTCGCTTCAAGATTTTAAATCCCCTTGGAAAGGGTTGGTCAAGTGGTGTTGGTTCTCTATAGGTACTCATGAAATATGACGCCCCCTATGCGTAGTTCCCTATTTCTAATCTATCCAATATGGAATTCTCTGGCAAGTGGGCAAAAATTTCCCCCTTGACCCAAAGTTCTCTATCTTAGATATAGAGGGTATGAAACTAATTTTTAATAAATTCTTTCCTGCTATCGCCAAGCCATTTAAAGGCTATTTTAATCTCCTTTTAGTCTCTCTTATCCTTCTCTTTGTCTTTCGCCCCCATGACCGTGGACAGATCTTTATAGTCATATGGCAGATTTTTTTAGTCATTGTCTTCCTCTCCGCCACCTACAACTGCAACCATTCGAAAAAGGTCAGAATAAGTGCAGCCTGTGTGGGCGTACCGGCCCTAATCTTGCAGTGGATCAACCTCTTCTATCCCGATGAGACGCTTGCGCTACTCTTTATATTTCTCATAATCGCCTTCATCTTTATCACTACCAGCTCCATCATTGGACATGTTGTCATCAATGCACGCGTCCGTTTGGAGACCCTAAAAGGGGTGGTCTGTGCCTATTTTATGATTGCTTTTGGCTTCTCATTCCTCTACTTTTTCATCAGTCTTTTAAACCCCGAGACCTTCTATTTCTCTAACTTTGAGATTTCGCCCACCACCTATAGCCACTATCTCTCCGAGCTCATGTACTATAGCTTCGGCACACTTCTCACGCTCGGCTATGGTGATATCATCGCCGTAGGAGATGTCGCCCAAACCATCTCTATCTTAGAAGGGGTGATTGGACAGTTCTACATTGCGATCCTTGTCTCTAGATTGGTTGGAGTCTACTCTTTCTACGAACATAAACTTAATCTCTCTTCAAAACAAAAAAAGTTGACGCCATAAAGGGGCTCAATAGGTAGAGAGAATTAGAAGCTACTATCTGTAGGTATATAAGAAGAGAGCCCCACTATCACAGAGTGTGAAGAAGAGAAGAGGTAAAATTCGAATCTGTCGGCCAATAAAAACTCTTTGAAGGCAGTAGCCGAGGAAGGGAGTGAGAGCCATCGTAAAAAAATGAGTCCTAATCGCAGTCCACGGATTACAGCCTTTTGAGCGAAGTTCTACGCCTCGTTTAGCATGTAATAGTTCCACACAAGTGAGGAAAGTCATAGTGGTGACAGCCGCTTGAATCGCGCCACTTTGAAAGGAGAAAGAACTCTTTTTAAAGATCTGCTGAATTGCAATAACAGCTACCGAATTTACCACGATAAGAAGGAGATCATGGACGAGAAGATCAGTTATGCATTTATGAATGGGAAGAATATAAGGAGCAGCTCCTCCCACTGATCGGGATCGGTTAAAATAAGGCGAAGTGACGATACTATTCATGTGGCTTCTCCAATCAGGAGTTCCTCCCACTGATGAGGATCTATGGCCATTATTAGACGGAGTGACGAGATTACTCATGTGGCTTCTCCCTAGTCTGGGCCCATTTTAGAGTGAAAATCGGAATATAAGAGAAGGTAGATTGCTTAATGATGGTTAGGATTGAGGGCTCATAGCCGAGTAAGTCTGAGAGGGAGATGACAGCAAAAAAGTTAACGACGAGAAGGAGTCCTAAATGGGTACTTTGCATCAGTTCAGAGTTCTCTTCCAAAAACAGCTTACTGATCTTATAGACAACGCTGTAAGAGAGAGCCGATGCCGCACCATTAATGAGCCCTGGAGCAAAAGTCTCTTCAGCAAGCAGATAGATGAGAAGAGCATTTACCCCTACCGCTACAACCATATACTGAGCTGTCTCTAATCCAAATTGCTTTATTTGGTCACTTATCGTGTCAGTAGAAGTAGAGCTTTGTTCCGTCAAGAAAGCCATTATTGCCCCTCAAAAAAAGTTTAAATTCGATAATAGTATGCCTATCATCTTCGGAAAAGTAAAGAATAAAC
>JAAKFF010000089.1 GCA_011065165.1 Chlamydiota bacterium | reverse complement strand
GGTTTTTGAGACTGCAAGGCGGTCCTGCTCAGCGAGAGTTGGGCGCATCGAGCCAGTGGGGATCTCATAGAACTCAAACCAAACCGTGCGAATCACTAAGGCGACAAGGAGTGCGCAGACCAGTGCAACCACAAAATCACGCACCCGTTCAAACGGACTCTTTTTGAGATGAGAGAGAGAGAACGCTTCAGCTCGTTTAGCATACTCATCCGCTCCCTTGCGATCGCGACTGAGGATCTCTTCCTGCAAGTGATTTAAGAGTTGAACAATCTCTCGCCTCTCACTCTCCGCTAACTTTTTTCGTTTCTTGCGAAATAGTTGCAGAACATGACGAAAGATCCCCAAGGACTTTTTCAATCGATAGTGCTTCATTGCAAAGATTCTATGATAACGCGCCTATTCTTGCAACCGCTGTGGAGTTGTGGAAAACTTGTTCATAACTTTTGAGCCATCAGAATCGCATTTTCAAAATTGTTGTAAAGAAAAATTTCATAAAAAAAATAGGTAGAGTGTGTAACTTACTTAACAAAAGTGCCTTGAGATTTGGATCCCTATAGGAGAACTGATTTTATTATCTTTGGCTAACCTTAATATTACTAAACCAAAAACAGTTGTTCATAAAAATAGGTTCTCCCTTATATTTTGTTGCCTTTTCTAAAGGAGTTTGCTACATCTACGGATAGGTGGAATGATGGCAGAACAATCAAAAGAAGAAGCGACAAAAACTAAGTTACAACTACTTCTCTATCAACTTGGTGAACTCCTAAATGAACCACCAACGACTCTCGATCTTCCCGATTGGAGAGATAACGTCACCTATATAATGGAAGAGATTAGGGACATCTCAGAACTCGCTTTTAACCATTTAGAAGATCTCGTTGCAGAGGTGGTTAGACTTGGGGAGGTGCACGTTGCCGATCTTGATGAAGATGCTCCGCCTAAGCAGACAGAGCGCACAGGCTACGACTACTTTAAGCAGGTAGGGTTCGTCTCATCGGAAATCAATAGTCTGAAGTCCACTTAAAGAGGTGGGGAGATTCGACAGCGACGTCGAAATCTTCCGCAGAGAGAATCCATAGATACTCATGTCCACTTATAAATAGATGGGATAGCTTCTCTTCAGCGATGGAGAGGGTGACGCTCTCCCTAATGCGCTCGATTTCAAAAGGGATGGCATGGGTGATGCGCGGACTTTCGGTGAGATCGATCGCATAGAGTTTGAGATTCTCATAGTAGGTGGGGAGTGTCAGAGGGAGGGAGACCTTGCCCGCTCCCTGCTTAATGCCACCTCTAAAGCTGGGCGCGCGACGTGGAATATCGCTGAGGGAAGAGTGCATACCACTTCCAGAATCGATGGCACGGATCTTAAATTTGAGGGCTCCTTGACGCGCCTGTATCCAGTAGGGAAAGGGGAACTCCTTATGCGTTTTATCAAAATAGAGAACGAGCTGCTTTCCAGAGAGGTTGCTATCATCATGGGGCCAACGGGCTGTGTAGACATCATATTGAGGATTTTTTACTTTTTTGCTGCTGACTACTTGTGGCGGGCCCCAAGGGCCGCGGCCTACTTCGCCAGCTCTCTTTGTCGGGCCACGCTGGATACGCTCCTCTTCAGAGAGAAAGTTCAGTTGAAGGGTGAGTAGAGGGACCAAAAATGCGTTCATCTCTTCAATGGGGATCCACGCCCTACGAGAGAGTGAGTAACACTCAGTGATGACGAGCTCTTTCAAATCTACTTCATATAAAATCCAAGCGGTATGACCGCGAGCGCCCTCTTTTACCCACTCTTTCCAATCGATCTTATCCACCTGATGCGAAGGGATACTGATCTCTTCAAAGAGAAGTTTATCATCGGAGACCGTGTGGAGATGCAAGAGTGAGGTGATCTGATTCTGCTCTGTCACCACGTAGGTGCCAGCTTCAGCCTGCAGGAACTTCTCCTTCAAGTTAAGCGCAAAGAGAGAGTGGGTAATGAATAGACAGATTATGAATATTTTCATGCTCTCTATTCTACCAAATCGAGGCAATATTTTGGATCAATTTTCTTCAGAGCCACTTGCAAAACTCCCGATGACTGATCTGGAATTTTGCAAGTGGCTCTTCTCTTCAAATTGAAAATAGAGTAGATATTGAAGAAAGTGAGCTACACGTGGAGAGTCGATGCGTATTTTGAACTGTTTTTTGGTGGGAATGGCTCTCTGCTGGGGAAGTGCCACAGCTCTGGTGAAGGAGCAGTCTCCCGAAAATTGGAAGCAGGAGGTCGAGACGATCGATCAAGCTACTGTGAAGCTAACCGATCTACGGAATAAGGAGTTGGCCAGCGCCGCATGGGCGCAAAATCAGGGTGATCGTCTACAGTTTCAATCCCACAGCCTTATCGATGCGCGGCGCTATTGGAACCAAGCCGATACGAGCAGAGAGATTGCTGCGCGCTACCAAGAAGAGATAGACAAACTTGAAGTGCGTAAAAAATATCTGCTGGAAGCTCACGGGAAGGCCGACGTCCCCCCATCTGAAACATGATCTATCAAACCTCCCTTGCCCTGCTCACTGACCTCTATGAACTCACAATGGCATATGGGTATTGGAAGTTAGGTATCATGGACCGTGAAGCGGTCTTCACCCTCTTCTTTCGCCGTCGCCCCTTTCAAGGGAGTTTTGCGATTGCCGCCGGTCTTGAGTCGGCAATAGATTTTATAAAAAACTTCAAATTCGAAGAGTCTGATCTGAGCTACTTAGAAGGGCTCAAGACCTTTAATGGAAAGCCTCTCTTTGAAAAGGCGTTTTTAGACTATCTCAAAGCCTTAAAATTCACTTGCGACATCGATGCGATGGTGGAGGGAACACCAGTCTTTCCATATGAGCCACTCATTAGAGTGAAAGGCCCCATTTTGCAAGCGCAACTCTTAGAAAGCTCCCTCCTTAATATCATCAACTATCAGACGCTCATTGCGACGAAGGCCTCCCGCGTCTGCGCTGCAGCTGAAGGGGATGAGGTGATGGAGTTTGGTCTAAGGCGCGCTCAGGGTATCGACGGATCCTTGTCAGGAGCGCGTGCATCCTACATAGGGGGGTGCCACTCCACCTCTAATGTGCTTGCCGGCAAGATCTTTGGCATCCCAGTGAGGGGAACACACGCCCACAGTTGGATCATGGCGTTCGACAGTGAAGAGGAGGCCTTCGATGCCTACTGCGACGTGATGCCCAACAACTGCATCTTCCTCGTCGACACCTACAATTCGATCGAGGGAGTGAAGAGGGCGATTAATGTGGCGAACAGGCGGAAAGAGGTGAAGATGGTTGGAGTCCGCCTCGACTCAGGTGACCTCGCCCACTTAAGTATCCAAATCCGCAAAATGCTCGATGATGCGGGCTACCACGATACATTAATCATGGCGAGCAATGAACTTGATGAAGTGATCATTCGCGATCTGAAGAAGCAAGGGGCAAAAATCAATCTCTGGGGCGTTGGAACCAATCTGATCACTGCAAAAGGCCAACCCGCATTGGATGGCGTCTATAAACTCTCTGCGATTCAAAATGAGAAGGGAGAGTGGGTCAATAAACTCAAAATCTCCGAGCAACTTGTCAAGACCACCAACCCCGGTATTTTGCAGGTGCGCCGCTACTTTAACAAAGAGGGGATGGCAGTGAGCGATATGATCTACGATGTCGAGATGGGGCTACCTAAAACGTTAGAGCTGATCGACCCACTCGACCCTTCGATACGAAAAAAAATGGAGGGCGATGTCGACCACAAAGATCTGCTTATTCCCATCTTTTTGCGGGGAAGACAAGTCTATGATTCACCTAATCTAAGAGAGATCCGAGAAAATACCCAAGAGCAGCTGAAGAGAGTTCCAGAGCCGATGCGGCGATTCCTCCATCCCCAGCCCTACTTCGTCGGTTTGGAAAGAGAGCTCTATGAGCTGAAAATGCGCCTAATAGAGAAGATCAAAAGAGCATGAAAAGAGCCCTACTTATCGTCGACCTGCAAAATGATTTTATGCCCGGTGGTGCACTTGGAGTGAAAGAGGGCGATCAGATCATCCCCCTCATCAATCGACTCATCGAAAAGTTCTCCCTTGTCATTGCAACCCAAGATTGGCATCCCGAAGGGCATGTGAGTTTTGAAGAGCTCTGGCCCATCCATTGCGTCGAAGGTTCCCATGGGGCACAATTTGTTCAAGAGCTCAACCAGAGGGGGATTCACCATATCATCCATAAAGGAACAGAAAAAGCCATCGATAGCTACAGCGCTTTTTTTGATAATGACGGCATGCATTCCACAGGTCTCGATAAATTATTAAAAGAAAAAGGGGTAGAAAAACTCTATATCGCCGGGCTCGCCACCGACTACTGCGTTCTCTATAGCGCAGTTGATGCGCTCAAACTGGGCTATCAGGTGGCAGTCATCAGAGATGCGTGCCGGCCCGTCTATGATGAAAAAGAACCCCTTCGAAGTATGGAAGAAGCGGGCGCAGAGATCATAACGACCATTGACCTAACCTAGCAAAGTCGATATGATAGATCCATGAGTTCCAAAGCTAATCTCTTGCGTGTCACGAGCGGCACATTTTTAATTGCCGGTACCATGGTCGGTGCCGGGATGCTGGGGATCCCCCTAGTGACATCCGTCTCAGGATTTGTTCCGGGAGTACTCATTACACTACTAGTCTGGTTCTTTATGTACTGCACCGGGCTGCTCTTTTTAGAGGTGACCCTCTGGATGGCTGATGGAAGTAATGTGCTCTCCATCGCAGGAAGGTTTTTTGGAAGAGGAGGGCGCCTTCTTTCAGGGGGGATGTTCATCTTTCTCTACTACTGTCTCCTGGTCGCCTACTATGCGGCGGGAGCGCCGCTGCTTGCTGAAGCGTTAGGAATCACCCCCACTAGCTGGCTAAGCTTCTCCCTATTTGGGCTGCTCTTCGCTACCATTGTAGCGATCGGTCCCAAATTCATCGATAGAGCAAATATCATGTTAAGTATCGGGTTGGTCGCCTCATGGCTTATCTTGATTGGAGGAGGAGGAGACCAGGTAGAGCTGCCCCGTCTTACCTACACCAAATGGTCGGCGATGATCTTTGCGATGCCCGTTCTCTTCAGCGCCTTCGGCTTTCACAATATCATTCCCTCCCTATGCACCTATCTTAAGCGAGATAAGCGAGCCCTACGCATCGCAGTGTTCTGGGGATCAGTTATCCCTCTAATTGTCTATCTGGTGTGGCAGTGGCTCATCATCGGAGCGATTCCGCGAGAGGTGATAGCAAGGACCCTTGCCGAAGGGACTCCGATCACCTCCGCCTTTCAGCTCGTGACGGGCGAGAGCTACTTCGCCCTCGTTGCCCGATTTTTCGCCTTCTTTGCCATTGTGACCTCAACGCTTGGCGTCTCCTTTTCGATGGTAGACTTCCTTGGCGACGGCTTCAATGTAGTGCACCGCACCGGATGGAAGCGCATTGGACTGACGCTACTTACCTTCGCCCCTCCACTGATTCTTGCAGCCCTCAATCCAGGAATCTTTACCACTGCACTCGGCGTTGCAGGAGGTTTTGGCGAAGCGTTCCTCAATGGACTGCTTCCAATCGGTCTCCTCTGGGTGGGGAAGTATAGCTGGAAGTTGAAAGCCGACCTAAAATGGCTCGAGAATAGAGCCGTGCTCAGCTTTCTCGCCCTCTATGCCCTCTTCGTAATCCTCTTAGAGGCGTACCATCTTATCTACTCAAAAAGTTTCTAGGGACTTGCATAGCTGCCCGTGATCGAATATAATGAGATCAAACCAGGGAGAATACGTGAAAAAATGTCTCACCATCATACTTCTGGCCTGTGCATCATTGACTTTTGCAAATGAGAAAGAGATGCGTGGCCAAGACCTTTGTACCTTTACAGAGGACGTTTTTGCCATGATCAATCAGGAACCAAGTGACTCTTCCGGTGAAAGCCTGCACCACTATAAAAAAGATTCACATCCCGAAATCGCAGAGATCGCAGAAAAATTCCTTCTCTCCTTCAAAGAGGAAAGCGACACCCAAGATACCCTCACCGATGCCGTCTCGGCCCTGGGCCGCCTTATTAAATGTTCCGTTGACGATGAATACTTCCGCGTCGACACCGCCTTCCTCCTTCACCGCGCAGATCTCACTAAACAGACCACCCAGATCGAAGCCAAGCTAAGTGACCGCCTTCCCCAAGGCCACGTCAACTA
>JAAKFF010000088.1 GCA_011065165.1 Chlamydiota bacterium | reverse complement strand
CCGGAGATGGGAAAGAGGGCGTGGACGAGGCGGGGGCCGAGGTCGCGGGCGGGGTTGATCGCATAGCCGGTCGCACCACCGAGTGAGAGGCCGATGCTGAAGACGAGTATCCCGACTGCGAAGGGACCGACACCGCAACCGATACCATTTTCAGCATTAAAGATGCCGAGCACTCCCATCAATAGTACAGCGGTCGCAATGACCTCGGTGATAAAATTCCATCGGATATTACGAATGGCGGGCTGTGTGCAAAAGATAAGAAGTTTGTGCGTTTTGTTCTCCGACTTTTCAAAGTGGTTGTAGTAGGCGAAGTAGACTAGAACGGCTCCGACAAAGGCACCGATGAGCTGCGCTGAGAAGTAGTAGGGCACGAGATTCCACGGGGTCTTCCCAACGATTGCCATCCCAAAGGTAACGGCGGGATTGATATGTCCTCCTGTCGCCCATCCTACTGTGTAGACTCCGATGGCGACAGCGAATCCCCATCCAGCGCTGATAACGATCCACCCCGACTTCTCTCCTTTCGACCCCTTAAGCAGCACATTCGCGACAGATCCATCCCCTAAGAGTACTAGGAGCAGAGTCCCTATGAACTCCCCCCAAAAGATATTCGTCGACATACTCACCTCAAGTTTTTTGTTGACATATAGCAGAAATCAAGGAAAACGTACAAGTAAGGCAAAATACCCATCATGAATGAAGAGTTGGAATTTTGCCAAAATTGGCGCCCTAGCCTGTTTTTCGAGAGAGCTGGTGAGAAATACAGGCTAAGATTTGCTTCCATCGAAGCAGGCCCTATTCGAATGGATAGGGTCGATGGAGAGGGGTGCAAAGATTGGGATGCCAATGCAGGGAAAACCAACTATTCATTTACGATGGGTATTTAAATGAAATATATTTTGGCGCTAGATCAGGGAACGACAAGTTCTAGAGCTCTCATCGTAGACCACAACGGTGAGATCTTGGGAGTTGCCCAGAAGGAGTTTCGACAGATTTTTCCGACTCCTGGCTGGGTGGAGCACGATCCGAATGAGATCTGGGCAACGCAGACGTCGGTGATGAGTGAGGCGATCGCCCACGCACGTCTAAAACTCCGTGATATCGCTGCGATTGGAATCACCAACCAGCGTGAGACGACGATCGTATGGGATAGAAAAACTTCGCTTCCCCTCTGCAATGCAATCGTATGGCAAGATCGTAGAACAACGGCGCTCTGCAAAGAGTTGAAGGATGAGGGCCACGAAAAACTCTTCCAGGAGAAGACAGGTCTCTTGCTCGACCCCTACTTCTCTGGGACGAAAATCAAATGGATTCTGGACAACATCTCGGGGGCGCGAAAGAGAGCAGAGAGGGGGGAGCTCGCTTTTGGGACTGTCGACTCTTGGCTCGTCTGGAAGATGACTGAAGGCGCCCTCCACATCACCGACGCCACCAACGCGTCGCGCACGCTCCTCTACAACATTCACAAGGGGGAGTGGGATGAAGAGCTGCTCAAAATTTTGACGATCCCCCGAGAGATGCTGCCAGAGGTGAGGAGCTCAAGTGAGATCTATGGCATGTGCAATAAAGATGTCTGCTCTCGAGAGATTCCGATTAGCGGCATTGCGGGAGATCAGCAGGCTGCCCTCTTTGGGCAATCTTGTTTCGATAAGGGTATGGGGAAGGTGACCTATGGAACGGGCTGCTTTATCTTGGTCAATACCGGCGAGAAGGCTATCACTTCGAAGCAGCGCCTTCTGACAACGATCGGCTATCAAATTGGAGATAAAGTTAACTACGCCATCGAAGGGAGCGTCTTTATTGGAGGCGCCGTCGTGCAATGGCTCCGTGATAACTTAGGTGTGATCGCCACTTCGGATGATGTGGAGCGGCTCGCATCTAAGGTGAAGGATACTGAGGGTGTGACCTTCGTCCCCTCATTGACTGGTCTTGGAGCGCCCCATTGGGATCCCAACGCGCGCGGAATGATTATGGGACTCACGCGCGGCAGCACGTCGGCGCATATCGCACGGGCAGCACTCGAGGGAATCGCCTTTCAAGTGACAGACGTCATGGAGGTGATTCAAAAAGTGGCCAAAGTGAGTGAACTGCGTATCGATGGAGGAGCTGTGAGAGATGATCTATTGATGCAGATGCAATCGGACTATCTAACGCTCCCTCTCATTCGCCCGAAGTGGAAAGAGGTGACGGCGCTCGGGGCAGCATTTTTAGCGGGACTCGCCATAGGCTATTGGAAGGATCAAGATGAGGTGAGCAGGCTATGGAGTGAGGAGCACCGCTTCGAGCCAAAGTTATCTCTTAAAGAGAAAGAGAAGGAACTCAAACGCTGGAAGGCGGCGGTTTCTTGCGCAAAAGAGTGGGGCTCTCATAGATGAAGCAGCGCGATAAGATGATTCAAATGGTCGACGAGGAGGTCTGGGATATTCTCATCATTGGAGGGGGTGCGACGGGTCTCGGCGCCGCTGTCGACGCTGCCTCGCGCGGACTTAAGACAGTGCTCGTCGAACAGAGCGACTTTGCAAAGGCTACCTCTTCGCGCAGTACGAAACTTATTCACGGCGGCCTGCGCTACCTGCAGCAGGGAAACATCTCACTGGTTTTAGAAGCGCTTAAAGCGAGAGGGCGATTCTGTCAAAATGCCCCACATCTCATCTGCCACCGCGCCTTTTTTGTTCCGAGCTACCACTGGTGGCAGGGCCCTTTTTACGGGATCGGTCTCAAGATCTATGACATTCTCGCTGGGAAGTTGGGGTTAGAGCCTTCAAAGCACCTCTCCAAAGAGGAGACGCTGGCGAGGCTTCCTACCTTAGATCCTGAGGAGCTCCTCGGCGGAACGATCTATTATGATGGGCAGTTCGACGACTCCCGCTTAGCGATCGCCCTCGCTCAGACGGCCGCGGACCACGGCGCCTGCATGATCAACTATATGAAGGTGGTCGGCTTTCTTAAAGAGAAGAACCACGTTGTTGGCGTAAGAGTTCGAGATGAGGAGAGTGGAGCAGAGCGCGAGATGAGAGCGAAGGTGGTGATCAACGCAACAGGTGTCTTCTCTGATAGCCTCCGCAGACTCGACCAGCCAGAGGTCGCTAAAATTGTGCAGCCAAGCCAAGGTGTCCATCTCGTGCTCGACAAGAGCTTTTTGGAGAGTGAAACAGCTATTCTGATTCCGCACACAGCTGATGGAAGAGTACTCTTTATGGTGCCTTGGCACGATCGTGTTCTTGTTGGAACGACAGATACGCTCGTCGATGAGATCTCACTTGAACCTCAACCCTTAGATGAAGAGATCGACTTTATTCTCAAGGAGGCGGGAAAATATCTGACCAAGCAACCAGAAAAAAAGGATATCTTAAGTCTCTTTGCGGGGCTCCGTCCACTTATCGCCGATGAAGGAAAGAAGACCGCCGCTCTCTCCCGTGATCATACGATCTTGCTCTCCGACTCGGGTCTAGTCACCATCGCCGGCGGCAAGTGGACAACCTACAGAAAGATGGCTGAAGATGTCATCGACAAGGCCCTTAGCGTCGGAGAATTTGAAGAGATCCCTTGTAAGACAACGAGCCTGAGATTGCACGGCTTTCTAGAGAATGTCGACCCACTCGATCCCTGGAGTACCTACGGATCCGATGGCGCTCAAATCAGAGAGATCATCAGAGAGAGATCAGAGTTAGATCAGCTCCTCCATCCCAACTTCCCCTATCTTCACGGGGAGGTAGTTTGGGCTGCCAGAAATGAGATGGCGCGCACCATCGAAGACATCCTATCAAGACGTACCCGCTGTCTCCTGCTCGATGCGAGACTCTCCATCACGATCGCCCCGCTCGTAGCACGCCTCTTGGCTGAGGAGTTGAAGAGACCCAAAGAGTGGGAGGAGCAGCAGATCGTCACCTTCACTAAACTGGCAGAGCGCTATCTCATTGATGAAAGAGAATCATCTCGCTAAAAAGAGAATGATGTGCGAGAAGAGGGATAGATCGGCTAGTGATAGAGGCGCACACCCTATGAGAAAACTTATTCCCCTCCTTTTGATGCTCTTCATCTCGACTTTTGCAGGAGAGGGCGAGATCTCCCACATCATCACCCCTCGGGGAGGGAGTGAACCCCTAAAAGAGAACAAAGCGCTCGTCAAGGATTACTACGATGCCTTTTCAAAGAACGACTCCAGTGCGCTCGATGATCTACTCGCCTCTGGCTATGGGGTACAAGATTCGAATCTTATCTTCGATACGGAGTATAGCAAATATGATGCATTCAGCAAAAACTTAGCGGTCCGTATGCGCTCCCTCCACGAAGCTCTGCCTGAATTTAACCTCACGATCATTGAAATGATGGCGGAAGGAAATAAAGTTCTGGTGAGGATTCAGATCCAAGGCATTCAAAAAGGGGCTTTTCTAGGTGTTGAGCCTACGAATAAGCCAGTAGTAATTAAAACTTTCGCACTCTTCACCCTAGATGGGGGGAAGATCACCCATTTGAATGAAGTATGGAATAAACTGGAAGTAATGAAGCAGATCGGTTTTATTATTCTATAAATAACTTCAGCTCAGCTAGATAAATCTAATTTGAATATTTAATCATGTTTTAGGCTATAATACTTAAGAATTTGTAAATAAGTTTTTGAGTGAAGGAGCCATGAAACGCCGCATGCTAATGTCCATCTTAGCCATTTTCCTCTTCTCGTGTCTTGGGATTGGTTATACCTATTATCGGCAAGAGGAGATGCTCTTCCAGAAGGCAGTTCTTCCTGAGACGCACGTCTTTACCTATGAAGAGCCCTTTAAAGAGATCTTCCTCGATACCGATAGACATGCGCGGCTCAACGCCCTCTACTTCTATGTCGAGCAGCCGAAAGGGATCGTTCTATATTTCCATGGGCGCGGCGGAAATTTGGATAATAATATGGGGAGAATATCGCATGAATTTACCGATCGAGGCTATGACTTCTTCGCCATAGACTATCGCGGGTTCGGAAAGAGCAGAGGGAAACTGAGTGAAGATGCGCTCTATCAAGATGCCGACTACTCTTATAACTTTCTTCTCGACTATTTCCCAGAGGATCAGATCATCATCTACGGCTGCTCATTAGGTACGGGAGTTGCCACCTATGTTGCATCACGCCATAGACCCAAAGGCCTTATCTTAGAAGCTCCATACTACAGTATCCTCGATCTCACTCCCCGCCGAGTCCCTTACATCCCACGCTTCCTGATACCTATCCTCCTCAAGTACCATTTTCGAACGGACAAGTGGATCCTCAATGTCGATTCACCCATCCACATCTTTCATGGCACAGACGATGAACTGGTCCCTTACGCGTCGAGTACGCGTCTAATAGAACTTATCGAAGAGAAAGATGACGCCTCTCTCATCTCTATAGAGAAGGGCCGACACAACAACCTCAGCCACTATCCGAAATATCAGTTGAAGATAGACCAGATCTTGAACTGAATTCTCTGAGAGCCTATCCTACTTCACATGCAAGATATGCCTCAACAACCTCCAGACTGCGAAGTGGTCATCCCAATGTGTGAAGAAGATGGAGTCCTCTTCGAATGCACCCATAATGATCTCTCTTTTGAAGTGGTTGAAAGACCTATCCTGCCTGTAACAAAGTTGCAACAGCAAGATCTCTTTAATGTCGCCCGCTATCTCTATCCCCGCTATTCACGAGGCTTCACATGGTCTGAACTGCCCTACTTGATTCAGGAAGTTCTTCTCTTCGTCGCTCCAAATCCTGAGATGTCGCGCATAGAAAAAGAGGATGCCTCAATCCAGACTCTTCATTATATTATGGTAGCTATCGACTCCCTCTATCTTCCAGAAAAAGCAACGCACCCCTTCTTCGAAGAGCTCTTGCCCCCTTTTATCAACTTGGCACTCAGCTTTCCCAAAGAGAAAGACGCCATCCAACCGTCGAGGGAAGAGCTTCACGCTGAAGAGAACCTACCTGAATATATCACTCACCTCTCTCTCATCTTCAAAGATGGATTCAACTGGAAAGAGTTAGCTGATGCGACGCGCTACGCCCTCACCTATCTCCTCTCATATGGAGATCTCTCCGTCGATGAGCAGGGCGCTAACGTCATTGCGATTCTAGAGAGTCTGATTACCACCACTCCCGCCGCTAAACTGCCCCCGCACTTTGACGAAAAGCTCTTCGAGGAGTTCCTCGCAGGTTACATAGCCTGCATTCTTCAGCAGGGCTAGC
>JAAKFF010000087.1 GCA_011065165.1 Chlamydiota bacterium | reverse complement strand
AGCACCTCACACCCCTCGATGATCTCTCCCTCATCCTGCAAAAAGCACTCACCCGCCCCAACACAATATGGAAGAGATACCCATCATGAATAAAAAGTTGGCCTTTTATCAAAGTTGGCGCACTAGCCTGTATTCTTCACCAGCTCTCTTGAAAAACTATGCAGTCTGTTTTTCGAGGCGCCAAAAAGGTCTCGAAGGGAAGGTTTGTAAGCCTTTCCGAGAGAACTTCTTGGATGCATCGGAAAACAGATGTAAAAGATTTTCAGAGAGATGGGAGGAAATACAGGCTAGATTTACATCCATCGAAGCAGGCCCTATTCGCAGGATAGGGTCGATGGAGAGGGGTGCAAAGATTGGGATGCCAACGCAGAGAAAACCAACTTTTCATTTAGGATGGGTATCATGCCACATGATCGCTTCTATATAGATACTCCACTAAGTGGAGAAGTAACCCTCGAGGGAGAAGAATTTCGCCACCTCAACCGCGTCATGAGAAAAAAAGGTGGTGATTCTATCGAACTCGTCAATGGACGCGGCGTCTTAGCGCTAGGAAAAATCCTAACCACAACCAGACGCGATGCCACCATCGAAATTATTAAAACAGAGATGCACGAACCCGCCATTCCTCCACTCATTCTCATTCAAGCCCTTCCTAAACTCCCCCTCTTAGAGCTTATCATACAGAAAGGGACCGAGCTCGGTGTCTCCCACTTCTATCTCTATGCTAGTAGCCACTCAGAAAAAAAAGATCTCTCCCCCAACCAACTCAAACGGTTAGATCACATTCTCATCTCAGCTATGAAGCAGTGCGGCCGCCTCGATCTCCCCAAAATAGAGATGGGCTTCCCCACTCTAGAGATCCCCCTCTTCTTTGGTGATCTTAGCGAAGATGCGCCGCTCCTTTCTCAGAGAGCTACACTCCCAGCGGCTCTAGCGATCGGCCCAGGACAAGGATTTACCGAAAAAGAGCTCGAAGAACTGCGCTCGCGCGGCCAAGGCGTCCGCCTCGCCCCCTACACTCTGCGCACCGAAACCGCCGCCATAGCAGGACTATCCCTCCTTGCAAACACCCACAGCTGAAATCTTTTAATACTCTTTCCAGATGATGGGCTCTACTGGAAATGCGATATCCAAGGAGGGAAAGTTGACAAGAGCATAGTCACCATTTTTTTTCATAGGAATCACGCTATCTCCTAAACGCCACTTATAAGAGTTCCAGGAGCCACTCCAAGAGACTGACCACTCACTGCCATCTGAAAGGAAGACAAAATAGCCCTTCGTGTCGAGTTTTTCAATTGTGCGCACACTCTCATTTGGATAGCTCTGAAGAGAGCAACAGAGTAGAGCTTGGGAGTCGATATCCTCAATAATGACCCTCCCATTATAAACCTTACTGATGACCACGCGATCTCCATGAAAAAATCTCTCTACGGCTCCCTCTCCGAAGAAATAGTTCTTACTCTGCGGCTCCGTTCTAACCGATAACCAACCCATCAACTCACAAACTTTATCATACTGATCGGAGTCAACTCTCCAAGTAGTCATATTCTCCATGACAAGCACGAGACCACCATCAGAGTAGTTGAACTCTTCGACCTTCCAAAAATCAGGAAGGAGAGAGCTCGCAAGAAGCTGAGAGCAGCTCCCCATTAATAAAACAAAGATAAACGCTAATTTTTTCATTTTGACCTCATGAGTGCTCTTGTTTTTCAAATAGATTCCTTCTTCTCGAGCAAAAAGTCAAGGATAGGTTGAGGAGTGGCTGCATCGGTTAGACACTTGAGAGTTTCGACTATTTTAGGGGACAGAATCATCACTCGATGGTCAATCCCAGCTTCAGTGAAAAACTCCCCCACTTGCACCCATCCGAGTTTAAGATAGAAGGAAATAGCCTCAGTTTGAGCGTGCATCGATGGAAGATAACTAGGGAAGCGCTCAAGCGCGGTTTTTTGCATCTCGTGCATGAGCTCTGTCGCGACTCCTCTGCCGCGAAACTCTTTGAGGGTTGCAATCCTCTCAAACTTAATGAAGCTCTTTTTGATACGCATGCGCCCCGTTGCTGCCGGCTCGCCCTTATAATAGGCTAAGAAATGGATCGCCTCTTTTTCGAACGCATCGATCTCCTCTCTCTCTGGAACCATCTGCCCTTCGATGAAGACGGCGCGACGAATCTGTAAACAGCTCTGGTACTCCTCTTCTGATTCCAATTCTCTGACTGTGATCATGACTCGAGCTCTGCGATCTGCTTGATGGTTTGGATGACGCTATCTGGATTAAGTGAGATGGAGTCGATGCCGGCGCGCACGAGAAACTCAGCAAACTCAGGGTAGTCACTAGGCGCCTCTCCGCAGATCCCTACCCTGCGTCCTTTTTCGTGGGCTACTTTGATCAGCTTCTCGATCTGGGAGGTCACTGCTGGATTCCGCTCATCAAAGAGGGGGGCGAGATCAGTTGAATCGCGGTCGACTCCAAGGGTCAACTGAGTTAAATCGTTTGAGCCGATCGAAAAACCATCAAAATGGTCAGCAAACTCGGCAGCTAATATAATATTGGATGGAAGCTCAGCCATCACGTAGATCTCAACATCCCCTCTTTTCAGCCCATTCTCTTCTAGAACCTTAAGCACCTTCTTAGCCTCTTCGATCGTACGGCAGAATGGGATCATAATGATCACATTATCTAGGCCGATACTCTCTCGTACTCTCTTAATCGCGCGGCACTCTAAATCAAACCCCTCTCTGTACATAGGATGGTAATAGCGGGAGGCTCCGCGCAATCCGAGCATGGGATTCTCCTCTTTCGGCTCAAAGTGCTCTCCTCCGAGTAGATTGGCATACTCGTTGGTTTTGAAATCGCTCATACGCACGATTACGGGGTGGGGGTAATGGGAGCAGGCAATTTTCCCTATCCCGAGGGCTAGAAGCTCGACAAAATATTCGGTTTTATCGGCGTATCCGCGGGTGAGCTCAGAGATTTTTTTCTGCGCTTCTCTATCTTCTACCTTATCGAAGTGAACGAGGGCCATAGGATGAATTTTGATGATCTCACTTATGATAAACTCCATCCTCATCAGTCCTACCCCCTGGCTCGGCAGTCGCCACCACTTAAAAGCGGCAGAGGGGCTAGCCATATTCATCATCACCTGAGTCTTAATAGTGGGGAGCTCCCCAACATCAACCTCTTCCTCCTTAAATTTCAGCTCCCCTTCATAGACGACCCCTTGATCCCCTTCAGCACACGACATCGTGACCATCGCGGCATCTGCCAAGAGCTCAGTGGCGTTGCCCGTCCCGATGATAGCGGGCACACCCAGCTCTCGACTCACAATGGCAGCATGGGAGGTGCGCCCTCCTTGATCGGTGATAATCCCCTTAGCACGTTTCATAATGGGAACCCAGTCGGGATCGGTCATAGTGGTGACAAGGATAGACCCCTCAGTAAATGATTCAATTTGAGCGACCTCTTTGATCACCTGGGGCTTTCCAGAGACGATCGACTCCCCAATAGCTAAACCCTTGATTATCGCACTGCCCTTCTCCTGCAACTTGTAAGTATTGAAAGTGCTACCTTTTCTCTGCGATTGCACCGTCTCGGGCCGCGCCTGAACGATAAAAAGCTCGCCACTCTTCCCATCCTTCGCCCACTCTATATCCATCGGTTTTTGATAGTGCTCTTCAATGATCACACCCCATTTAGCTAGGGTAAGAACCTCGCTATCTGTCAGGCAAAAACTCTCTCTCTCCTCTAGAGTGGTCTCCATATTTTTCGTCGTGAAGAGGCCACTCTTTCCATAGACCATCTTGATCTCTTTTCCACCCAAACTCTTGCCCACGATCGGAACGAGTCCCTCTCTTTCTAGAAGAGGTTTGAAGATAATATGCTCATCAGGAGTCACCAACCCCTGTACAATGTTCTCACCCAGCCCCCAGGTCGAGTTGACCACGACGACCCTATCAAACCCACTCTCTGTATCAATCGTGAATAGCACCCCCGAAGAGGCCAAGTCGGAGCGTACCATACGCTGAACTCCTACAGAGAGGGCCACCTCCTCATGTTTAAACCCTTGCTCTTCGCGGTAGGTAATGGCCCGATCGGTGAAGAGTGAGGCGAAACATTTGAGGCATGCGCCCAATAGATCGAGCTCCCCTTGGATATTGAGATAGCTCTCTTGCTGCCCTGCAAAGCTAGCCTCGGGAAGATCTTCAGCCGTCGCACTGCTGCGCACCGCCACATCGACATCCTCTCCCCACTCCCTATAGACCTCCACGACCTCCTCTTCCAACTCTCTCGGAATTCTCCCCTTCATAATGAGTTTACGAAGCGCTTTCCCCACCTTGCGAATGACTTCAGGCTCTCTCTTCAACTCACTTAAGAGAGTTGCGATCTTCTCTTGAAAGCCGTTCTCCTCGATGAAAAAGCGGTAGCCCTCAGCAGTGATAGCGAACCCATCAGGAATGCGAATTCCTTGCTCTTTGAGCGCGCCGATCATCTCACCAAGAGAAGCATTCTTCCCTCCAACTAAGGGAACGTCACCTATTCTCAAATCTTTTAACTTTAAAACGAATCTCATGGAAAAAACCTTTTTGCTATAGAATAGTAGCAGATATGAATAAATTGATAAAACTTCTTTGCATAATTTTTATCGTCACGGTGCAGGGCATTTTCGCTGGTGAGGAGGGGAGGATAATCTGCATCCATGGCTTCATGCGCACCCATCGCAACATGTCCCGCATTGAGGGGGCTTTTCAGAAGGAAGGTCGGGAGGTGATTAATTGGGAATATGCGAGCCGCTCCAAAACGATTGAGGAGCATGGGGCAGATCTAGTGATGATGCTTCAAGAAGCCGCAGCGGAGCGCCCGGAAGAGCCCATTCACTTTATCACCCACTCCTTGGGTGGGATCATCGTCCGCGCTGCCCTAAACCACCCCGATTGCCCTATGGAGGCTAAAATTGGGAAAGCCGTTTTGATCGCTCCACCAAATCAGGGTTCTATTTTTGCACGAAAATGCAAGAGATTCCCCCTCTTTCGACGGATGATGGGAGAGTATGCAGGCCTTGAACTCATGAACACCCCCAATTTCGAAGATATCGGACAGTTCCCCAGCAGCAAAGAGGTGCTCATCATCGCTGGGAAATTGGGATTTAACCCCTTTATCGAAGGGAGGAACGATGGAAAGGTAGCTGTGGAAGAGACCCTCCTCACTACTCCACATAACCATCACATTGTGAGTGCAGGCCATAGCTGGATCTGCTACAGTTCAGAGGTTATTCGTCTTGCAAAAGCTTTTTTTCTTCCTAGGACTTCTTATGAGGCAGCTGCTTCAGGATGCCAAGCTACAAGCAAGTACATTGTGAAGTTTGAAACGTCTGGATCCAAGATTGGGGAATCTCTGCAAAAAGTGAATCCGTGAGAAATTGCTCCGAGAGGGCCTCAGAAACTGTTATCCTCTTCTTTTCATGGCATAGTAACTTGTTCAATAGAGCCCAAAAAGCACCATCTCTTCCTAACTCAGTGTTAACAAGAAATGGATACATTCGTTTAGATAATCCCTCTATTGTTATACCAGTGTCAGCAAACTTGACCGTCTCCTCCATTGTCTGATTGAAATCGTCCATGTTAATAAAAGGAGGAAAAATATCAAAAGCAAGTGCGTAGAGTAGAACTCCAAAAGACCATGCATCAGCTTTTACGCCATGCGTTGCTCTCGTATAGACTTCAGGTGCCACATAACCTACGCCTCCACATAGTGTGTTTGCTCGACCATTCTCTATAGATCTTGAGAAACCAAAATCGATGATTTTAATTTTCCCGTTCTGATCAATAAGAATGTTATCTAACTTAATATCTCGATGGATCGAACCCCTCTCATGCATCTCCGTTAAACCAGATGCAATTTGTATTCCTATGTCACGAACTTTTTTCTTGGTTAAAGTTTTACATTTTCTATAATGATAAAGGTCCTCTGCACCAGGAATATATTCTGAGAGAATCCCAACAATATAATCATCTGAACACCCCTTTAACTTTGCAGGCTCGACGAGATGCCATTTTTCCAAACTACTACTGCTATGGGCGGTAAGGAATCCACGGATCTTTAAAAAGAATTTAGAAGAATCCGGCAAAGAGACCGCTTGAGATTCTCCCCGCCTTGCATGAGTTCTACACCACTTTCCTGGGTGATAGATCTCCTTAAATACATAGCGTATCCCAGTGCTTTTCTCTTCCACAAGACCAACTTCCCCAAACTTCCCC
>JAAKFF010000086.1 GCA_011065165.1 Chlamydiota bacterium | reverse complement strand
CGCCCTCATGATGGAGGTTCTAGGCCGCCATTGTAGCCGTGATGCAACCAGCCAAGAGGCTCTCCCCGAGAATTATCGTGACCATCTGAAGAGCTCCATTCAAGGGAAGAGGATCGGCGTTCCATGGGGGTTTCTTGAAGAGCTTTCTGACTCATCCCGTACTGTTTTCAACGCTGCACTAGAGCTCTTGAAAGGATTAGGAACAGAGATTGTCGAAGTGAAGCTGAATAAGCTCAAATATGCGATTCCGATCTACTACATCCTTTCGACAGCGGAGGCTTCGACTAACCTCTCCCGGTTTGATGGAATCCGCTATGGCAAGCGTTCTGAGAGAGCCAAAACCTTGGATGAGATCTACGATATGTCGAGAGTGGAAGGGTTTGGAGCGGAAGTCAAACAGCGGATCCTACTTGGAACCTTTGTCCTATCGTCGGGCTACCAAGAGGCCTACTATAAAAAGGCACAAAAAATACGTACCTTAATGATTCAGGAGTATAAGCGAGCGTTCGAAAAATGTGATCTCATTGCCATGCCCACTACCCCCTCACCCGCTTTTGAAATTGGCACTATCCTCGACCCCCTTGAAATGTACCTACAAGATCTCTATACCGTTGGAGCTAATCTAGCTGGACTTCCCTCGATCAGCATACCATGCGGAAAGAGTAGCAGCGACCTTCCCCATGCCCTTCAATTTATCGGGCCTCAGCTCGCCGACAGTAGAGTACTGAATTTTGCCTACCAATTTGAGCAAGAGCTAAACCTCCACTCTTTCATCCCTCCTCTTATGAATAGGGAGGTCGAAGTATGAGTGATATCTCTTATGAGGAGTGGGAGCCGGTCATCGGCTTAGAGATCCATGTGCAACTCAACACTCGCTCGAAAATCTTCGCCCACTCCCCCAACCGATTTGGGGATGAGCCCAATACCAATATTGAAGTGGTCGACACGGGGCAGCCTGGTGTTTTGCCTGTTCTCAATAAGGAGGCTGTCGACAAGGCGATCATGTTCGGTTGCGCCGTGGGTGCCCGCGTTGCAGAGTTTAGTAAGTTTGACCGAAAGTCCTACTTCTATCCTGACTCCCCCCGGAACTTCCAAATCACCCAGTTTGAGATGCCCATCATTATCGGTGGAGAGGTTATCGCAGATGTTGACGGGAAGACAAAGCGCTTCGAGATAGACCACGCCCACCTAGAAGACGATGCGGGCATGCTGAAACACTTCTCAAATTTCGCCGGAGTAGACTACAACCGGGCTGGTGTTCCCCTTTTAGAGATCGTCTCTACCCCTTGTATCTCCTCTCCCAAGGAGGCGACCGCTTTTGCCACTACTTTGAAAGCGATCATGGAGTATTTGGATATTTCCGACTGTAATATGGATGAAGGATCACTCCGCATCGACACCAACATCTCCGTTCGCCCTAAAGGAGATAAGACCCTCCGAAACAAGGTGGAAATCAAAAACCTCAACTCTTTCAATTTCATGGAGATCGGTATTGAATCGGAGATTCGGCGTCAGATTCGCGCCTACACAGCAAAGCCCTACGAAGATCACGAGCTCGTCGTTCCCAGCGCTACCGTTCGCCTCGATGTCGTGAAGAGAGAGACTGTTCTCATGCGCACCAAAGAGGAGGCCAAAGATTACCGCTACTTCCCTGAACCGGACCTTCCCCCAATCATTCTAACACGAGAGTATATCGAAAAGATCCGTAGAGATATCCCTGAACTCCCCCACGAACGTTTCAAGCGCTATACAGAAGAGTTGAAACTTCCAGAATATGATGCTTCGATCCTCGTCAATGATAAGATGCTCTCTGATTATTTTGAGAGCGCCCTCAAACATCACGACTCTCCCAAGAGTCTATGTAATTGGATCACAGTAGAATTTGTGGGAAGGTTTAAGGGGACCGGCACAAAGCTCCACAACTCCGGCATCCTCGCAGAGCATATCGCCAAACTCGTCTCTTTCATCCACTCCAAGAAGATCACAGGACGTATCGCCAAGGATGTAGCCGATGTTATGGTTCAAATTCCAGGGAAAGATCCAGAGATCATTATCAAGGAGAACCCCAATTTCCAACCTCTGAGCGACCCCTCAGCCATCGAGCCCATCGTCGATCAAGTTCTGAAGGAGAACCCCCAGTCACTCATCGATTTTAAAAATGGGAAGGACAAAGCATTCAATTTCCTGGTGGGCCAAGTGATGAAGCTCTCCAAAGGAAAAGCCTCTCCCGATGTCGTTAAAGATCTCTTGACTCAAAAGATGAATTAATATAAATTATTCTTCAAATTTCTTTTCAGAGGTGGAATGTATGAGTGAAGTAGAAGCGATCGATTCAGAGTATGTTGGATACGTATCAGATGCTCTCCCAACTGATCCTATCGAGGATAAAAGCGTCACTCTCATTGAGAGTGTCACTCAATCTATCTTTCACATCATCGATTGGGTCTATCCCATCAACCCCGTGACCGGCTCCAGAAATCTCTGGTATCTCCCTAAATTTGTTGAAAAGTTCATGGGAAAGACTATGTACGCCTCTATGTGTTACTCTCAAGGAGGCTCCATCAACCACTTCTACTCCAGAAGAGTCCATCAGATCGCCGCTAATCTTGCTCAACATACAAAACGCGACCTCCCCTATGAAGTGACCGTCCTCAACAACAACGTCGTTAACGCCTGGTGTCTACCTGGTGGAAAGGTCGCCGTCTATCGTGGTATCCTCGAAAAGATCGATTTCTATGTGAACCATAAAAGAGAGCTTGGCCTCCATGGATATACCGATCCTTCAACAGGGAATTTCGTCCGTTACAGCAACATCAGAGTCGACGATGTCATAGCGGCCCTTCTCGGCCATGAGATGACACATGCAGATGCCCGCCATTCAGCGCGAAGCTTGGAATTGAGCTTTCTTGTTCAAGCTACGGTCTGGATAGTAGATCTCCTGACTGGGCAACAGCTCAACAGTTGGGAAGCTGACCTCAGAGCTCGTAAACTTACCGATGATCACGACTTTGAGGAACTCGCTGAAGAGAGTTCAAAATTGAAACTCTGGAAAGCAGTTCACTCCATCTTTTTTGCCTGGGTTACGCCACTCGCGATGCAGCTCTATTTCCTCATGGGAAGCCGGAGCCATGAACTCGAAGCTGACAAATATGGAACTCAGCTCGCTATTAGGGCGGGTTACAACCCCGCAGGAGCCCTCTTCTTGCAAGAGATCCTAAAGCAAGAGTCTGAGTCACTCTATGACTTCATGCCAAAACTCTTCCGTGACATTCATAAGCTTTTTCACTCCCATCCCCCTTGTGACATCCGACAGCAAGAGATCTATCCTGTCGTCCGCGACTGGCGCCAGATCAGTTACTCGCCTTATTCTTACATCAAGGAGCCACTTGCAAACCTCACGATGGTTGCATCTTATAATTTAATTCTATGAATATATTCATCTAGTTGGCATATTAACTTACTTTAAAACCTCAACAGAAGATCTGATAATGATTAGTCTATCAAGTAATTACTTAACTGAAATGTTTAACATCGGCTATATATCGCCGAGCATATCGAGTCCTGATGAGGCTGATATAATTTTAATTGGAAATGGTTATCCAGCTCTTCTTCATTGCGAGATCTATTCCAAAGTCATCGAGATGTTTGTATTAGAGAGGAGCGGTATCCTTCTTGTTGAACATGTTAAAGCCGAAAACCTGGTTCACACTAAAGACCATCTAACAACTGCTTTCTTAGGGAAAAGTTTTGAAGCCTATGGGTGGGATATAGGCACTAATAGTGAAATAAGCGCCATTTCAGGAAAAACAAAACATCTGGTAGAGAGCTCTAAAATGCTCTCGGTTGAAACATTCAAATTAGAGGGTAAAAAATTCAGAAGCGTAGACGAGACAGAGAAGAGATCTATCGACAAAGAACTAGAGACAATTTACAAACATCAATTATTTCACCACTATGCACTCTCTCTTCAGACCATGACCAATCCAGATTTCGGAACTGCTGTAAAGTTACTGGAAGAAAAATTTATTCAACGTGTCACTTCTCTGGTTCATACCCTCTCCTGGGCAAAAGAGAGACTCCAAGGAACTATTGAGAAAGTCGTTTCAATTGTTCCACGGGCTCTCCTTGACATTAGATCTAAAGGAAATTCTGGCCATGGAACTGGAATTCCACTTCAAGACACAACTCGTTTGAGCGAGTTGGATAATTTCATGAATTTGAATAAGGTTGTCGTGCTCTATCCAAAGATTGATAAGAAGGCTATTTATGATCTAACCATAAAGCTTAAAATCGCATCAACGAGAATCGTAGTGGATGCAATGAAACTGATGCTAAACCTGAACCCTCGAGAAGAAGAGAACCACACCAAGGATATGCCTGGACCTACTCAGCCATTCCATGAGAAGTAGATGGCCTTGCGATCAACTGATCAAAAGCTCATCAATAGTAGCATCATCGGCAGTGACTCCATTCTTTTTAGGAGTAATTTCACCAATGATTTCTTCATCAGAGCACTCTTCTTGCAAGAGATCCTAAAGCAAGAGATCTATCCTGTCGTCCGTGACTGGCGCCAGATCAACTAAACCCCCTATTCTTGATCAAAAAAAATTCGCTAGACATAACTCCATCTTCATGTAACTATGCAAAAAAAATGAGGTTATTATGAAATGGATTCTCTATCTTCTCTGTCTACCACTCTCTCTCTCTGCTGCAATGAAGGAGAGACCTGCATTGAAGAGGCCAAATATTATCGTCTTATTGACCGACCAAGAGCGCCATCCGATGCACTGGCCAGATGGATGGGTGGAGAAAAACCTCCCCTCTCAGGGCAGGTTGATGAAGCACGGCCTCTCTTACAAACGGGCTTACACCGCAACAAGTATGTGCTCCCCTTCGAGAGCTCTCATATTAAGTAGCCAATACTCAACGGTAAACCAGGTCTCGAAGACGCTTGCATCCTCCTCCTATTCCAACGTACTTCCTTCGAAGGAAGCTTTAAGGAATTTAGCAGCGCTCATTCAGAAGAGTACCAATTATGATGTGGTGTGGAAGGGAAAGTGGCACTTGAGCTATGCGGCCGATGGGTTGGAGCGCTGGTCTAAAAAAGATATCGCTAAGATGAAGAAGACCTACGGTCCACTTGAATGGAATCCCCCCGATGCAGGAAATGCTGACCATAGCACCTATATCAGAGATCGAGAGTTCGCCCTCTCAACTCTCGGCGGAGGTTATGCCAACAACGATGCGCGCTATGTGCGCGGAACAGGTGGGAATGTGAAAGGATGGGGAGAGTCTATTTTGGACTATCTAGATAAAGTTGGCGACAGACCCTTCTGTCTCTTTATCTCCCTTGTCAATCCCCACGATGTCTGGGTCTCTCCCATTGGATGGGATCTGGCTGGCTACAAGCTTGAAGATTTCGAAAATATGGGGATTAGTCTACCCGATAATTTTAACGACTCATTGAAGACAAAGCCCTCTATCCAACTCAAAGCGCGTACTAAGCTTAATCAGATTGCCCCCTTCAAAAACAGAAAAGAGGAGCTCGATTACGTCAATTTCTACGCCTATCTCACCGCTCTTGTCGACAAGGAGATCGTCGCAATTCTAGACTCATTAGAGAAGAACGATCTCATCAAAAATACCATTATCATCCGCAGCGCTGACCACGGCGAGCTGGGCCTCTCGCACGGAATGCGGGAGAAGGCTTATACAGCCTATGAAGAGGAGATACACATTCCCCTTATCATCTCCAATCCGGTCCTCTACCCATACCCTCGGAAGACGGATGCCTTCTACTCTCATCTAGACTTGATCCCGACCATCTCTGAATTGATCGGTTTCCCCTACGATAAGAGGGCGTTTCAAGGGGTCAGCCAAAAGCCTGTGATTTTAGGTGAAGTGGATTCGGTGCGCGACTCAGTCGCCTTCGCCTATGACGATGTCTATCTCTTGCCAGCAGACACCCCCAGCTCACATATCCGCGCCCTGCGCTATGAAAATTGGACCTATGCCGTCTATTTCTCGATCAATGGAACGGGATTTGAATATGAACTCTATGATCTAACCAGAGATCCCGGTGAGCTCAATAACCTCCTCTATGGAAAGGAGGCCCGCAGCCACACTAAGCTTGCCAATCAGCTTCATAAGAAGCTAACCCAGAAGCTTAGAGACGAGGAGGGCCTCCCTAAAGATATGCGTTGGCCTACTCAGCCTTTCCCTGAGAAGTAGGGATCCTTGCGATCAACTCATCTAAACTCAATCCCACATCTAACAGAGGGTTT
>JAAKFF010000085.1 GCA_011065165.1 Chlamydiota bacterium | reverse complement strand
ATAGATGCGTCGGGGATTGCATCCCCCGCTGCCCCTTTGAGCTTCAATCCGCTGATGTAAACCGACCCTCCCTCGGGGGCCCGTACCGCTAGTACTGATGCCCCCTCGTTCGAATCAATTTTCATCTAGCGCCTTGAAGCCATCGGCTGCTCCAGCCACCCATCTACCAAACTTTCAGTTTGGTATGGCTGTCTTTTCGCAGTACAAGTCCAGATAAAAATAGGATATTAAACTTTGGTCTCGACTATGTTTTTTAGAAATTAATTGTACCTCTCACCGTGAGGCCGTGTAGTGAAACCAGCCCGGTGTTGAGCCAGGTCTCTTTGCTTTGATGCGCTACACTCTGAGTAGAGCGGTAGATCTCTTGAAGGTTGGTCCAAATTGTCAGTTCATAACCCGCAAAGATCTCAAAACGCATTGAGCTTAGGCTCTTTTGATAGGAGGGTCCTAGCAAAAAGTTTGTGGTAAAAGAGAGACGGTAGTCTTTATAGCGGGCATCCCGGAGGGGGACACTTGGATCGTCGCCAAGCTGCAAAATGGTATTTGTCCCTTGCTTAGCATGGTTATGATATTGGCCTACTACAAGTGCAGTGGAGACTTTTCCGGTGAAATAGAAATCATATCCCCAAAACCAGTCAAACCCAATGCCGGAACGGAGGCCTAAACCCCAATAGCGCCATTTGTTGTCGATGGAGGTGTTGTTCTCTTCTGCATCGAAGTAGCGCACATTCCATACTTGGTGTATCCATACACCAGTCAATCCACCTGTAAGACGGAGACGGAGGTGAGGGTTATCTTTGGGATGAAAGACGCGGTTAACTAGTAGATCTGCCAGTTCATAATGGAGGTGGATAGTGCTGGTCGCTCTTTCAACAGGAGTCTCAAAAATATGGGGAAAGGTCCCTGTAATGAAACGATTCTCATCTGCTGGAGGGCGATTGACACTGTCTGTTCCTTTAAAGTGAATATAGGTCCACTGTCCGACTACCTCCCAAAAGTTTGGCGCGCGGTAGTATCCTAAAGAGAAGCGGTATCCGGGCTCCCAATCATACTCTGCACGTTCAAAGTCACCTTGGGCAAAGGATTCAGTAGGACCCCAGGAAGCTTTTCGCATGCGAAGGGCGTAATCAAGAGCTCCTTCATTCACGGTCCAGTAGAGGAACTCTCCATTGATGATGAATGCGGGCTCGGTCTGATTGTAAAGATCGACTTCTTTCGAAGGTGGAGGAGGAGGGCCCTTTTTCGGTTCTTGGGCAAAGAGAGTGAGGGGAAGAAGGAGTAGAAGGAGAAGTTGTTTATTCATCATGATTTCCTTTAAAAGTTTGGTAAGAGAGGGGGGAGTTGATCACATTGCTGAATAGCGTTGTGATGAAATCCAGGACTACAGCATTCTTTGTCTCATTGGGGATGATGAGATCTGCATAGGATTTGCTTGGTGCCACATATTTGAGGAACATAGGGCGCACTGTACTCAAGTATTGGTTGCGAATGTCAGTGAAGTTGCGTCCTCTCTCCCGCTGATCTCGTTCGATGCGGCGGCAGAGGCAGATGTCCATATCGACATCGATATAGAGCTTCATGTCACATATTTCACGAATCTCAGGGATAGCTAAGAGTAGAGATCCCTCGATGATGATGATCTTTTTGGGATAGACATCGATTGTCACATCCGTGCGGTTATGAGTTGTAAAATCATAAGTCGGCTGCTGGATGATAAGACCCTCTTTCAAATCGACTAGATGCGAATGGAGAAGAGCAAAGTCTAATGAGTTTGGCGCATCGAAATTGGTCTTCTCCCGCTCACTCATAGAGAGATGGGTGAGATCTTTATAGTAGTTGTCCTGACGGATGATCGCAACATCATCTCCTAGGCTCTCTTTAAGCTTATCTGCAAGCGTAGTTTTCCCAGCTCCTGAACCGCCAGCTATTCCGATGATAATCGATGAGGCAAAGAGGAGGGGTTTAACAAATAAAAAGCATAAAAGAAGGACTTTCTTCACAGCGTCCCCCTATTCTTCAAAATCTCGGTCCATGACAGTCTTACGTCCTTCACGTCGAGCGTTCTCGACAGCTCTTTCGCAAGATCTTTCGACAACTTTTGTTAGGGCTTCCATGGCTGTTGCCGAGGTGTTCATCCCAGATTTATCTTTGATATGTTTTTTCACTTTGCTTACAACAACAAGAACCTGACTCATAGCATGACCTCATGGTAAAAAGTTTAAATCTAGAGCAACCATAACTTAAATTTTTTTTCCTAACAAATAAAAAGTCATTATAGTTGAAATCATGAAGAGTATTCGGATGAGATTTATAATGGGGAGGCATGCCATTGAAGAGGTATTGAAGGCGACTCCTGAGCGGCTCCTTAAGGTATATAGCCACAAAAAAGATGACCCGCTCTTAGCAGCCCTTCAACGTGCTGGCGTCAAAATTCTCAACATCCCCAAGCCTAAACTCTTCTCTCTTGTCCACTCCGAATCTCACCAAGGTTTCGTCGCAGAGGTACGCGAACGCAACTTTTTAACAGCTAAAGAATTTCTCTTAAGCGCTCCTGAAAAGAGCTTGGTGGTCATGTGCGACTCCATTAGCGATCCCCAAAACTTTGGCACGATTCTCCGCGCCTCTGAATGTTTTGGTGTTGACGCGCTCATCTTCTCAAAGAATCGCAACGTCGCTCTCACTCCTGTGGTGAGTAAGGCGAGCGTAGGCGGGTCAGAGCTCGTTCCTCTTATTCAGGTATCCAATCTTGCTGACACTCTAAAAAAGTTCCAGAAAGCTGGCTACTTCGCACTGGCCGCAGAGCTCGGTGCAGAGAATATCTATACGTTTGATTTTCCAGAGCAGACGCTTCTCATTCTTGGCGCCGAAGGAGTGGGCATTCAGCCTCTCCTCTCAAAAAATGCCGACTTCCACGTAGAAATTCCAATGTATGGACAGATCGATTCTCTCAACGTCTCTCAAGCGACCGCCGTTCTCCTCTCTCACTGGAGAAGAGGCTGATATCGATCTATTCGAGTAGCGCCATCAGAGCGAGGGCGACGCCATTGGTCCATGCAAAGCCCTCTTGCAGAGCGTACTCCCCGCGGGCGACATCGGCAGAGCATTCACGGACATTATATTTTTCGAGTAGGGTCCCCTCTTCGGCAAAGATTTTTTCATTCAGCGCAAGCCACCGCTTAGCTCCCTCAAGGGCGAGCTCTCGATGTCCATAGTTGAGGAGTCCTTGGATGGTGATCCACTGAAGGGGGGCCCACCCATTGGGCATATCCCACTGATGGTCGCCTTCGGTTAAAGAGGTAACGAACCCCCCATCAAGAAGAAACTCTCTCTCTAGCTTTTTTGCAACTAGGTCGGCTTGCTCTTGTGTGCACGCTTTGACAAAGAGGGGCGTTGCAGCAGCAAGCGAGTAGATAGAGCTCAGTTTTTGGGAGGGAAGGTGGTAGTCGAAGAAGAACTCTCCATTCCAAAAGAGCGTTTGAATAGCGCCTTTCCGTCGCTCTGCAGCTTCTTTGAATCGGTTGGAAGTGCGGCCAAGGGTCTCTTCCATATGGTAGAGGAGGCAGTTGAGATCGATGGGAAGGATATCGAGGGCCCAGATGGTTTCAAAACGTTTGGAATCTTCCAGCCATCGGGAGCTAAAGTCCCAACCGGAGGCGCAGGCGGCGCGCAGATTGCGGAAAAATTCGGGATTTGTGGCTCGTTCTGCGAGGGCGGTCTCTCTTTTGTAAGCCTCAGGGCGGGGAGTATTTAAGCTATCGAAGTAGTGGTTGAGAGCTAAGCTATTTGAATGGTCCATCCAGTAGCGATACTCTCGCTTAAGTTGGGGGAAGTAGCTGAGGGCGAACTCTTCTTCTCCTATCTCGCATAAGAGCGTAAGGAGATGGGAAAAATAGGGAGGCTGCGAACGCGAGGTGAAATAGAGACGATTGCCGTTGGGGATGAATCCAAATCTGTCGATCAAGGAGGCGAAATTTTCCACCATATCTTTCACCAACCTCTCCTCTCCACATTGAATGAGCCCGATGGCAGAGAAGTAGCTATCCCAATAGAAGCACTCACGGAAGCGGCCACCTGGTACGATGTGAGGCTTTGGGAGAGAGATTAGGGTACTATAAGGTGAAGGGGAGTCCATCTCTCTTAAGAGAATGGGCCACATCTCCTTAATATACTCTCTCATGTTAGAGGTTTTAGGCGCAGTATATTCAACTGTTTTAGGAAGGATAAAATGCTCTGTAACAAAGGCTTTAAGGTCAAAGTCGGGAAGCATTCTCTCTCTATCATAACTCTCTATAACCACTTTGGGATCGGTTTTGGGCGTGGCATCGACAAATGTTTTTGCGTCAGAAAAGATTGCACCCTTCACTACGGCCTCAAATAGGGGCCCAAATAACTGAATATAACTTTCAATCGCCATACTTGAGGGGTATAGCAGAATAAAATTCCATTGACAAACTTTTCAAACTCGGCAAAAAGGAGGATGAAGGCAATCAGGTGTTAAAATGGAAGGGGAAGAGAAGAGACCATCGTTTCTGAAGAGCAGAGTGCTCATCAATCCCTATTTCTTTGGGCTTCTGCTAATTGGACTCTTTTTTATCAATTTCTACAACTTCATCTCACTCGATCATGAGTGGACGCTCACTCCGATCTACTTTTTGACTTACGCTCTTGGCCAGAGCCTCTTAGAAGTGGTAGCATTGATCTTCGTTGCTAATGTTATCCGCCGTTTTTTGCATAAGTCTCTCTACTATCTCTTTATCAGTTTCTGTTTTACCTGTTTTCTACTCCACTACGTCGACTTTATTCTAGTGCGCTTCATGGATATCTCAATCTTCTACGGACTCAGCTGGATCTTTGATGAGAGTTTGGAAAATTTCATTGAACTCCTCCATCTCACTGGGATGACAATCGGAACGTGGGTCTTTATTCTCTGTGCGACACTCTTTCTCATCCCTCTTCTTGCACTCATTCTCTATAGTGTCACATCGAAGATCTCTCCGAAGAGACCTTTGAAGATTTCTCAAGGCTCTATGATCAAAACCCTCTGTTTCATTCCGATAGGACTCCTCGTCCTCGAACTGGCCATCTTGCCCCTGGTCACACGTGAAGATCAATACCATTACGAGAGGCTCCTCCCCTGGAAATCGACGATTGTATCCCAGAGAGGAGTGCTCATTGAAGTCGATGCGCACCTTCGCGCCTTGCCAAGCGAGAGATCCTCCTTAAAAATGGTCCACTCCAGCCCACTCGTGGCTGAAAAGAGACCGAATATCCTTCTCTTTGTCGTAGAGAGCTTGAGAGAGGACTTTTTAACGCAGTGGACTGCCAAGAATATCACTGCCTTCAAACAGGAGAACATCCACTTCAAAAAGACTTTTTCCAACGCCAATGCTACCCACTACTCTTGGTATTCAATTTTTCACGCCAACTATCCACTCTATTGGGCGCAGGAAAAGAGGAGTTGGAAGTCGGGAAGTCTCCCTCTCCAAGCACTCAAAAAAATGGGATATAAACTCCATGTCTATTCAGCAGCGCAGCTTAAGTATTATGGATTGAGCAAGGTGATGTTTGGGAAAGATCACGATCTTGCCGACTCATTTCACGTCTTCCCCCACTACTCTCCGAAAGAGGCGTGGCAGTCGGATAGACAAGCCATTGAGACATTTCTAGGCGATCTCGATCAGAAGTGGTCGAAAGCGGGCAATATTTTTATATTCTTCTTGGATTCAACCCATTTTAACTATAGCTGGCCAAGTGACTATCCTATTAATTTCAGACCGATTAGTGATGAGAAGACCCATCTTAGAGTCTCTAACTCTCTGAAGAATATCGAACTCATTAAAAACCGCTATCGTAATGCTATCCATTATATGGACTCACTCTTCGGGAGAGTTATTCAAAAGCTTAAGAGTAAAAAGCTTTATGACGATGCCGTGATCATCTTCACTGGCGATCATGGAGAAGAATTTTTCGAAGAAGGGCAGCTCTTTCACGCTTCCCACCTCAGCCTGATGCAGACCCAGCCACCGATCTATTATAAGCTTGGAGATAACTCCCGCGCCAAAGATATCGATATCAAGAAGACGCTCACTTCTCATATCGACATTTTTCCGACCATTCTCGACTATTTAGTAGGAGAGCAACCCTTCTTTAAACTCTTCCATGGAGAGTCGATCTTTAAGGATAAGCGCTTCCCTTATGTTGTAACGGGGCGTTTCAACGGTCCACGCAGCCCAGAAGAGTTCTTTATCCACGATGGACTACGGAAATTCACACTCCGGTTTTTTTCGAGGAGCCAATTGGAAGTGCGTCACTTCCAAGATCTTCAAGATCGGAGTTTAGATTTAACTGGAGTTGATCCTAAACTCTTTTGTAAACCCGTCTTAGATAGATTATTCAATCA
>JAAKFF010000084.1 GCA_011065165.1 Chlamydiota bacterium | reverse complement strand
CAGTGGCGTTGCGACCGCCCTTTCCTGCACCACTGCAGGTGGAGCGCTCTCCGCCTCTCTCTTCTTCTGCTTCTTTTCAGGCTTGGCTCTCTTGCTATCCTTAGAGGCCAAGTCAAAGACCGTGCTGCGCCTTGTTGGAACGCTAGGTAGCTCTCTTGCTGCCATCACATCCCTAAAGGAGCGTCTCGGCCTCTTCTCATCTCTCTCTGCTTCACTTTTGGGCGCACCATCTGTTGCAGGGGAAGTTTTTGTGAACATACCTTAACCTTTCCGTTTGTCCATCCTCGATAACAAACATAGAAGCTAAAGAATTATTAAGCAACCCAAAGAATCAGCGCTTCCCGCGCTTCCCGCGTTTGCCACCTTGGCCACCCTTCTTTCTGGAGACGTGTTTGCGGCGGAGGGCTCGGGGGGAGGGTTTTCTAGTTGAGAGAACGGGATTCAAGAGATTTACATCGAAGTCGTAGTTTGCTTGTTTAAAAGATTGCTGAAGTTGGGGAAGCTGGGCGCGGAACGCTTTGACAGCTTCAGGAGTGCCGATGAGTTGAACGTTGAAGGAGCGGGGCGCTGTGCTATATTGATCGAGGACGATCTTTGCATCGTTATAGATGGAGCCGGGCATATTGATAGTTATAGTAGTGGTCGTGATTCCACTATGCTGCTGAATGATCATCACCCCGCACATCTTCTCGAAGAGTTCATAGACCTCAGGTGTGAGTGTCGAGTAGGAGGGAGTGATTTCAGAGGGAGTGATAGGGGGCAGCGGCATCGCTGAAACAGGAAGAGACATACTGGCATTGAGCTCGCTCGCTTCAATGAATCCACCCTCTTCTCTCTCCCTCTTTTTACCCATAGCACCCCCCTCTTCGGGCTGAGAGACGGGGACGCCTTCGATCGCCGCTTCCCTTTCAGCTTTAGCTCTGGCGCTTTTCATACGTTGCAGGCGCACTTCGCTGGGAGACATTCTGCGAAAAACCGCTGCTTCTTTAACCTCCTCTTTTGCTGGGATAGGTGCGGCGAGCGGCTCAGCTTTTTCAGCTGCAATGGGGATGGCGGGCTCTAAGGGCGCTTCCTTTTTGACTCTAGGCTCTGCAGGGATGATCTTCTCTTTAGGGGCCACCCTCTTCTTCTTTTTCTTCTTCACCATCAGCTCGCTCCGTTTCGGTTGCGAGGCGAGAAGCGAAGCGTCGGCCTTTTTCTTCTTCTCCTCTGCAGGGGTCACTTCAATACCCTCCCCTGCGGGTTGCTGAGGCTGGCTAACAACGGGCGGCTCCTCCTCTGCGAGACCCTCATAGAGTGGGGCGCCCTCCGTGGGGGGCTGCTCTGAGGGAGGGGGAGTTGTCGGTGGAGGGACTATCTCTGCTGGGCCGGGAAGTCTCCCCTCCTCCTCCTCAAGCTCTACCCCTTCTGTAGAGATCGCTCCAGCAGGAGGTTTTGGAAGGGCCACTCCCTCCTCAGGAGCCTTCTGCCTGCGAATCCCTCCCGATTCAGAGTTGAGGACGTTATCCAGCTCCTCTTTATCACTCATGAATTCCGAGAATGAGGAGGAGGGGGGAGACGGGCTCTTCCCTTGAACCTGCTCCTCATCTTCACCCTCTTCCTCTTCTCTCTTTAGATTGCGCTTTTGCCGTTTCTGACTTTCGTCAGACGCATCGACCTTCATCACCTTTCTGAATTTCTCAGGGTCGACCTTATCCTCTCGCTCATGTTCAGGCGCACCAGCAGGGCCTTGAATGTCACCTTGGATGCGTTTTGAATTCATTCCCCTTTCCGTCGTTTATGTTTTTTCGAGGTGTGCATCACAGTGCCGATCTCATCGGTCTCCAGTCCCTCTTCATATTTAATCTGCACTTGCATCTCTTTTTCCCACTCTTTGCGATGCATTTTGAGCTTTTCGACATCATGCTGCTTTTTTACCATCTCCTTCCGAGCCTCTTCAACACGCTCTTTAGCTTTCTCCACCTCTTTAGACTGCTCTTGCACTTTTTTCTCTTTCTGCTTCAGCTCCTCATCGACGACATCGAGGTAGTCGCGCATCACTTTGATCTTATCCGTAGTGGTGCCCTTGTCGAGCACATCGCGAAGCTGCTGCAACTTTTCTGTCCGGTGGCTAAAGGTCTTGTTGCGATCCTCTTCTAGCTTTGCCTGCTTCTCCTTCTCCTTCTCCATCTCCTCTTTTTTCACTTTTAATTCGCGCTCTGCCGCTTCTAATCTTCGTTGTTTGATCAGGGCGAGCTGCTGCAGGGGATATTCTATCTTCATCTAAATAGCGCTTGGAGCTGCTCTAAGGTCTCTTCGAAGGTGCACTTCTCCTCCACACTCTGCTTCAAGAAGCGGTTCACTTTGTCGACATACTTGATGGCAAAGTCGGCAGCCTTATCCGAGCCAGGCTTATATTCGCCAATTCGGATGAGGAGTTCATTCTTCTTATAGTTGGCGAGAACTTCGCGTACCTGTCCAATAAGCTTGCGGTGCTCTTCACTGGTGACAGCTGGGAGAATACGGCTGACCGAGGCTAAGATATCAATGGCAGGATAGTGGTATTGCCGAGCGAGTTCACTTGAGAGAATGATATGGCCATCGAGAATGGAGCGCACTTCATCTGCAACAGGTTCATTCATATCATCTCCAGCCACCAAAATCGTGTAGAAGGCGGTGATCGACCCCTTATCAGAGTTTCCCGAACGCTCTAGTAAGCGTGGGAGCGTGGCGAAGACAGAGGGAGTATAGCCCGCACGCGCAGGAGGCTCTCCCGCAGCGAGGCCCACCTCTCGCAGAGCCCTCGCAAAACGGGTCACAGAGTCCATCATCAAAATGACACTCTTTCCCTGATCGCGAAAGTACTCTGCAATCGCTGTTCCGACATAGGCCGCATTGAGACGGAGCTGAGCAGCTTGGTCGGAAGTAGAGACGACAATGACAGATCGAGCGAGTCCCTCCTCCCCTAAGTCATTCTCGATGAACTCTCTTACCTCTCGCCCCCGCTCCCCAATGAGTGAGATCACATTGACATCGGCAACGGCATAGCGGGCGATCATTCCAAGCGTCGTCGATTTACCGCCGCCAGCAGCCGCAAAAATCCCGATCCGCTGACCCCGTCCGCAGGTTAAGATCCCGTCAAATGCTCGGATCCCCACTGATATAGGCTCATTAATCATCGAGCGTGTGAGAGGGTCAGGAGGCGGATTTAAAACAGAATAAGTCTCTTCGAGCTCCAAAGGGCCCTTAGTATCAAGATCAAGAGGGTTGCCCAGACCATCCAGCACCCTTCCAAGGAGCTGCGGCCCGACCCTAATCTGAAGAGGCATTTTAGTAGGAATCACTTCAGAAGAGGGGCCAACGCCATGCATCTCACCGAGAGGAGAGAGAAAGACCTCCTCCTTGGTAAAGCCAACAACCTCAGCGATCAGAGGCTCGCCCTCCCGTTTGACAAGGCAGACCTCTCCCATCTTTACATTAGGGACAATAGCGCGAATAAGCATCCCAACGATCTCAGTAATCCGTCCATGAACCGTAGTAAGCTCGATATCTTCCAGATGTCCAACGAGTTTGTCAAAATCAGGGCCTTTCGCCATCGGGCAACCTCCTACCTAAACTCAATTATAACCCTTTACATAATTAGAACCTAGCCTCTATTTCTCGGTATCAGGGGACGAGGATGAACTCAGCACCAGGGGAGACTTCAGTTGAGAAGTTCCCATCATTTCCAGAAACTTGAGCTCTGATGATGGATGTATTATTTACATCAAAAAGAATTTCGTTGGGAGCCGTTACCACGTTGTTTTTAAACTCTATATTCATTGTTGAACTAGAGTCGGATTCTATTTCAAGACTGAAATTGTCTCCATTATTGGAGACTCTA
The DNA here is from genome assembly GCA_011065165.1 of Chlamydiota bacterium. Lineage (GTDB taxonomy): Bacteria > Chlamydiota > Chlamydiia > Chlamydiales > Simkaniaceae > JAAKFF01. Next base: position 2,666 of record JAAKFF010000084.1, on the reverse strand, counting down.
TTTCCATTCACCCTGCCAACAAGATTATCTGAACCGGTTGTTTGAATAAAAATTCCTTTGTCGCCATTACTGCCAGAGAAGTTATTCGTGACATTGAGTCTTCCCCTTGCAAGAGGAAAGAAAATACCACCATCGCCATTTGTTAACACACTGTTGGAATCGACAGTGAGATCGAGAACAATTGCGGGCTGCCCGGGACCCTCTACAATGATGCCAATATCACCATTTCCCTGGATGAGGTTGTGTGAAATGTTGCCTGACAAAAAGTAGTCGCCTGTCATGCCAGCTAACCTTAGGATTTCGATCCCATCATCAGGGTTTCCAACAATTTTGTTATGATGGATGTTGATCTTAAGCCCTGTATTACCTGTCCCGCCCACGTTATCGATTAAGATCCCATCGTTCCCAGCATTGTCACTTGAGATCAGGTTGTGACCAATCTCCATCGTTCCAGAGAGAATAGTCCCTGGAGTAAGGATGATCCGTACCCCAGCTTGATCTCCACCGCCCCCACCAGAATCGATGATATCATTATGTTGGATGACCGATCCTGAGGAGAGTCCACTAGCTATGATCCCATGTCCAAGAGGGCCTGAAATATTAAATCCTGACACCCTATTGTTATTGGCGAGAGTGATCCCATCTCCAAGTGAGTTGATATTGGTAATGGTGGGTTTGACACCCGGCGTCATCGCAGGGAGTGTGATGAATCCCCTATCTGTTCTGACTAGTTGATCCATGCCAGAACCTAGAAACTTCTGGTTATTCTGCAAGGTGATCCCTTGATTCATCCCTATGAACGTTCTAGTTCCAGCATTTACATAGAGAAAGTCGCCGGGTTTTGAGCCATTTTGCGCACTTAACAGTGTGCTATAGGGGGACTCAAATGAACCACTTCCTGCAGAAGAATTTGAATTGTTCACATGGATAAAATGGAAGGGAGCTCCACTAAAAGGATCTTTTGCTACGAAGATCCGTCTCTGTTTTCCAATCACAATGATCTCGTTTCTTTGGACAGGTCGGTCGAGCTTCTCAAGTAGCTGCTGAGCAAAATTGCACTCTCTGCTCTGTCGCTTTCGCGAGTTCTTCTTCAATACTCTTCGTTTTTTCCCTAAAGCAAAGGTGAGGCCTATCTCCCCCTGGAAATTGAAGTGGAAGAGTCTGTCGTAGGAGGCGACTGCTGAGAGAGAGGCGATATCAGAGATACGAGCGGTTAGTCGTGCTTTTCCACCAGAGGCGTTTCTGCTATGCTCTCCACGATAGAAGTAGGGACCTGCTGCTAAGTAAGCCTTCATGTCACGGTAGGTAAAAATACGAGCTTCGATCTCTGCATCTGCTCCAGCTAAACTACGCCTCGCCCTCTCTTTGAGTTGCAGAGTATGACCAGAGAAACGGTGGAACGAATAACTTCGGTTACGCACACGCTTTCCGTAGGGGAGATATCCATTGGCTCTAAAACTCCAGACTCTCCCAAGAATCTCAGCTCCCATTCCGAGCTGGTTATAACTAGAGTTATTGGAGCGGCGGTAGTCATAGAATATATTAGCCCCGTAGATGACGCCTCTCTTTAGATAGGGGTAGCGGAAGCCCAATCCCCCATTGGCAGCGAATTTCCCATTGGTGAAACGGTGGCCACGTAGGTCTAGGAATAGTACGGACTCATGATGCGAGAAGGGAGTAATAAAAAGGTCGAGGCTCGAGTAGCCCTTATCATAACCGACACCCCCACTCTGGATGTGACGGACTCCTAGGTGAACAGGCCGGACCGATAATTCACAGTGATCACACTCCAACAGCTGCTGGTCTGCAGAGAGATAGGCGCTAATAGAGAGCGCAATGGTAGCTATGAATCGAAAGTGTCCCATAGATCTATCAATAGTCTATAGGAGAGAAATTAATCAATTATAACTGGATGTTGAAGAGGGTCTTGATGTCGCTCACGGCAGTGCTTAGGAGGACGGAGGAGTATTCCAGCTCTTGCTGAGCTTTGGCAAGCTTCACTTGGATGAGGAGAAGATCTCCGGGATTCATCGCCTGCCCCGACATATTGAGGTTCTGGATCTTCTCTTTTGCGGCAGAGAGCTGTGATTGGCCATCTGTGAGGAGAGCCAGAAACTTATTAATGGGGCTCTGTCTCGAGAGCTGCGCTGGAGGGGGTCCTGTGTCGATGCCCGCCTTGTTGGCTGCAGCGCGAATCTGCGCATTGGCATGGGTTAGCTTACTGCGCAGCAGATACTTCTGTGATTGGCGTAAGTTGAGATTTTTATTATTGAGCTGGTTTTGTAGATCTCCGAGAACAGACGATGTGCTGTTCATCTGGCTCATGATCGATTCATTGGTTGGACCTGCAGCCGCAACCTTGCCCCCGCCAGCTAGATCGAAGGGAGAGGGACCCCCAGCCTCTTCTGAAGGGCCTTTAGGGCCGCCCTCTTTCATGAACGATTCAAACGACTGTCCAGGCTTGGGCATCTGCTCTTCGCCAGGCTGAATCGACTTCATAGGGCCAATATTGGTTGTGGGGGAGATGTCCTCAGGTTTATTATCTGCCATTATCTAAACTACTTATGTTTGACATCAGCAGGACCACCACCACTAGTTTTCACAAAGTGCTCAACGAAGTCGAGAGTGGTATTAGCCACCTTTTTCACCTGTGAATCCGAAGCACC
>JAAKFF010000083.1 GCA_011065165.1 Chlamydiota bacterium | reverse complement strand
TATCCCCTTCACGATGATAGCTAAGAGAAAGAGGATGAGCAATGGGGAGAGGACGTAGCCGATGATGTCGAGAATCCGGCTCTTCTTCCAAGAGCAGAAGAAGATAAGGAGGCAGCTGAAGATTGTAAAAGTGAAGAGGTGCAAGCTTGTGAAGTAGATCTTTAAGGTGGAGTAGGTGAGCGTAATGCATCTGGGAATTGCCCCAAATGGACCGATGATCGCTAATAGAATAATGATCACTATGAGCCCTGGGATGCGACCGATTCGATTGAAAAAGCTCTCATAGTTCCCCTTGAAAAGGGTGATCGAAAGGAGACCTGCGAAGGGAATGAGAACGGCTGTTAAAATAAGTCCTATAAGAGCCCATAAGAGGCCCTCTTCTACGGTCCGACCCATAATGAGGGGAAAGATGATATTCCCAGCTCCAAAAAACATGGAGAACATCGCCAGACCTGTGGATAGAGTCCTATTTTTTATCTTGCTCACGCTCTTTCTCTAGTCAAAGTTTTACTAGATATTCTACCCTCTTCTCCAATAGGATTCAATGAAATAAAGTTTGAATAATTTATATGATGTTTCAAATTTTTTTTTGATTATTTCGATTGTTGAAGAGATCTCATGAATATGGTAAAAAGTTAAGCTCCGAACCAGAAGGAGTAATGGTATGACAGGAATTAGTGCGCAACTCACTTGCTTAGGCTATTCTAAATATGAAAACAACTATATGAAGAATAACTCCGAATCTATTTCAGATTTCATCCGATCTCAGATCGATCTTTTCTCTACCTCAACAGATTTTAAAAAAGAAGATTTGAGTAAAAATTTCGATATGAGTTTCTCTGAGCTAACGGATCCGCAATCCGAGAAGTTAAAGCTAGATATCATTAACTCCGTTATCAGAGCTCTAGACTCTTAAGCAAATCCTGCATCTAAATCCTTCAGATCGATTCGGAGCATTTCAACACCGCCCTTCTTTATTGTCAGCTCATAATCTTTCAGAAGGAACTCTTGTCTGATCGAAATCTTGCCAAAAAAACTCCCGCCCGCTTTGACGATCTTTTCAAGTGTAGGACTCTCAAGATCAAAGAGTACTTGTGGCTTAGCATTATTCTTAAATTTGAACTTAAAGATTTTTAAGGGAATATCCAAAACGATATTCCCACTCTTTGCCGTTGCTCCAATTTTTAGTCGACATCCTACCTCATCATCGGCGAGGTCGATCCTGACAGGGAACTTCAAAGAATGATGTCCAGACTTTTGATCGATATGCTTCTGAAAATCACCATCAAATTTACTCGGGCAGACATCCTCTTCCAAGGCGTAATAAGAGTCGTCAAATAGACCTGGATTGAGCTTTGCAGTAACCTTTATCGTAATGTATCCGGGCTCGCTGCGATCTATTGTGAGGTCGGGCTCAAGGCTTTCAAAAAAAATACTCCTTAACTTAGAACCTGAGTCAGATTCTTTCTGAGCTCTCTCTGCTCGAAGTACAAGGTCTACTCCAAATCCAGTAGAATCAGATTTTTTTATACTACTCATTCCCTTTCCCTTTTTTCAATATTAACAATCGAATATAACAGAGAGTTGCTATTAATACAATCTAATAGCTTTTATTTTATAATGGTAGTTAATGGCCCTATAAGCATCTAGACGATGTGTTCTAATGCTTGGGGGAGCTTCGGATAGCGAAAGGTATATCCCGTCTCAATGAGGCGCGAAGGTTCCACTCGAGTGCTAGCGAGAAGAAGTTCATCCCCCTTCTGCCCAAACAGATGGTGTACGATGAACTCTGGCATAGGTGGACCGATCCATCGGTTTAAGCGCTTCGCCAGTGTCTTGCAGAAGATCGAATTGGGAATAGGATGGGGAGAGACTAGATTGACAGGCCCGTCGAGAGAGGGGGTCATCATGACGTGATAGAGAGCCCCGATCACATCATCGATCGAGATCCAGCTGAGATATTGGTCTCCTCTCCCAAACTTGCCTCCAAGTCCCCATTTAAAGGGAATCAGCATCTGCTTAAGAGCGCCCCCAGCTGAAGTGAGCACCACTCCAAATCGAGTTTGGATCACGCGCGTTCCTCTCTCTTCAAGATCTTTCGATGCACGCTCCCAATATTCACACACTTCAGAGAGGAATAATCCTTTGCCAGGATCGCTCTTTTCGTTCACCACCTCACTGCCCCTATCTCCATAGTAGCCGACAGCTGAGGCGTTAATAAAAGTTTTAGGGGGATTCTTCAACTGCTTCAGGATCTCGACAAGATGTTCTGTTCCCTTATAGCGGCTCTTCAAAATGCGCTCTTTTTTCCGTTTCGTCCATCTTCCCTTTGCAATACTCTCCCCTGCCAGGTTGATCACTGCATCAAAATTCTCAAATTGCTCTCTATCTGCTCTGCCAGTTTTCGGATCCCAGACAATGGTATGGCTCTCATGATCACTTTTTGAACGGGCTAGATGCCAGACTTCATGTCCTGCAAACTCTAAAAAATGAAAGAGGCTCTTTCCAATCAGCCCATGGGAGCCAGTGATCAGAATTTTTAGGGGCCTCTCAAAAGGATATTTCTCAAGGAGTCCTAGATCATTATCAATGATCTCATGTCGATAGAGGAGCATCCGCGAGAAGCGCTTTTCAAAGCTGCGATTTATGAAGGGAGAGAGGATTTTGGGGAAGTTATGAGAGAACTCAAACTGGTCGACCACTTCGCATGTATGTTCACTCTGCGGAGTGACAGTTGTCTTATACTCATAGTGAGAGAAGAAGCCCTCTATTTGGACCGCTTTGAAGGAGTCATTTGGAACATACTCTCTGTATTCAAGTTCGATTTTTCGCCAATAAGGTCCAAATATCCTTGCCTTCACAACAATCTTTGAGCCGGGCTGGTCAGCTCTTCCTTCGGAGGAGAGCACCTCGACATCTTCCCAGGGAGGGATCGATCTCTCCAATACGCGGGCTCTTAAATGCCAAGCAAAGAGATCCTTTGCTGATCGGTTAACTAGAGAACGAAAACGAAACTTGCTCTTTGAAGCCATGATTACCTGAATGCACTCACTATTCAGATATTGATATTAGATGGATCCCAAATTTTTAGCAAAGGTGCGTGCAGATCCAATCAACTATTGTTGCCGTTTGTAGTGAGAACTAATAACGATCTCGGCAATATGCTTGAAAACGATGGTACCCCCGAATTCCTCGTCTGCACTGTGTTGAGTAGCAATTTCATTCACTCCTTTACCCGCAAAGATCCCTTTCACGAGTTTGAGGGCTTTTACACCTACTTCTTTAGCTCCACCGACAAAGCCTCTCTCCTTTATAACAAAGTTCCTATGTAGGTTGTCTCCGTACCTTAATGTATCGTGTCCGGCAACAAATGCCATTGTACCAAAAAAGAGCTTAGCGAAGGATCTTGTGCCGAGAAGGGCGCGCACAGCGATAAAACCCGCAAAGCTGAGACCCAAAGTTCCTATAACTTTATAACTAACGCTTAAAACTCGAGCCTTATCCTTATTAGAAAGAGTTTGCCCGTTCAGGGCTTGCTTGAAAGCGGGTTTTGAGTCCTGAAACTCCTTCCATGCTCCAGTATATGCGTCTTTTATGTTGCTGACAATAAACATGGTATCTCTCCCTTAAATTAATCTTACGAGAGTATAACTGATGGGGAGTATTAATAGAAATATTTTAAGGTGCAGGAGTAAATCGCTGCACCTTAAAAATTTGAGGACTACTGTCCGCCGGGCCCCTTGTGACAAGAAGTGCAGCAGATAGCTTTACATCTACCGAGAAATGACAAGCCCCATAGACCAGCTAAGCCAATAACGGCATAAATTAGACGTGAGAGCCAATTAGAATCCCCGTCACAAATCCAAGCGATAAAGTCGAATTGGAAAAATCCCCATAGGCCCCAGTTTAAAGCGCCTATCAGAATCAGTATCAGTGTGATAAAGTTAATAACTTTCATAGGTGTTACCTCCTACTCCTATCATCTTTATATTAAAAAATTTTCTTGATTTATTCTACCTTTTTTTTTGGGGTTAACATTTTCTTTACAAAAAGTAAAAATTTCTCTTACCCTCAATCCCTGTGGATTCATATTTAAGTAAGAGGAAGTTATGAAAATGCTACGATCGCTCCAGTCACTGATTTGCACTGCGCTGTTACTAGGATCTGCTCTCCATCTTGAAGCCAGCCCCCTCACTCACTTAAACTTCAGTCTCTGGTCTGAATATAAAAGGGTAGATTTCCAAGGGCTCTCTCAAGAGGAGAAGAGCGTAAAACTTCAACGACTCTTCGCTGATACGTCTCAATTCGTCAAAAAGCACAATATTCGACGTCTGATTGTCCGCATTTTAGATCCACTCGCATTTGACTTTTTTAATCCTGAGAATTTCGATTCAAACCGTGATGATAACTTCTACTACTGGTCGCTGAAACTTAACGCACACTCTGAGATCGAAGCCCTTTTTGACTCAGGTGAGTTCTCTCTACAACCTCGATCATTTACAACGCGTATCTATGATTTCTTTCGTCCGGAGGAGACGCCCTTTGGAGAGTTTCAGAACTTATACGATAAACTTCTCTGGGTCTCCATAATAAATGAGAGTTTTGATCCTTCTGGAAATAGTGGAGCTCTCATCCAGGGAATCACAATTGATCCCTCTGGAGAAGAGGATGCGATCTGCCAGAATATTGTAAATGCCCTCGACCAGTACAAATCTGGCATCAATGAACACCTGCCTGAGAACATCCACCCCCGTATTCGTCTGGCCATTCTTCTTGATATCGACCAGAAGGACTTTGCTTTTGCAAATTTAGCACTCTTTCCTCTGAGGACAGATCTTCGCGGAGAGAAGCCTAATGATATTGGAATTAAAACGCCTCAGAACTTCCCTTCTTCTCCTCCAACCTACCTCGCTCCTGAGTGGAGAGGTGATGAGAACCGCTCCATGCTAGATAGCGTCTATATTCGTATGTACGATCCTCGTCTAGTTGAGAGCATCTATCAGAATAGCGAGCTCTTGCCAGATCCCACTCTGCCCAACCCCATAGCTGTAGGGAGACTCTCTCAAAATTTATCTGATGCTCTCAAGGGGACTCCATACATAAAAGCCCCCGGATTTATCAGCAACCTTAAGGGTACCTCAGATGTTCAAGGTCGTTACACCTATTTTAAGACGGGTAGCACGGACCTTCAAGAGGGGCGACTATTGGATGGGAGCACTATCGAAGTGCGTCCTCCCTATCTGAGTCAGAGAGTACGGAAGGTCGTCTCAATTGATCCTAAAAACAACCGCCTGCTAAGGATCACTTCGACATTCAGCACAACTCAAGATCTGGACGATGCGGAATATTACACCTCTCCAATTCCTATGAACTGGACCCACCCCAGAATCTCTGAGAAAATTCGTGGGTCGATCTACTATCTCTTCAGCACAGATTTTGAACCTCAACAAGGGCGTTATTTTGGAAATTGGTGTTTAGAGAATTTCCTTAAATTCCTCTACCATCCTCAGAGGGCAAAAGGCTTTCTACAGCAGAGATTCTTCTCCTCGTTTTCCACTAAGTTCTCCTGGGCACCGAAGAACAACCTTGTTCTCTATGACTTTACAACCCTTCCCAATGGAGATCCCTATCCGGAGTGCGACTGGAAGCTTGGCAATCAGGTCTATTGACTTTTAGGAAATTTTTCACTAGACTCCTGCTCTATGTCAAAATTTGATAAAGAGATGCTGAAAAGCCTTACGAAGCTCTGCAGAATCGATTGTTCTGATGAGGAGCTGAAGATTCTCCTCAAGAACCTCAAATCTATTCTATCTTACATCGATCAGATGAAGGAGGTCGACACTGAGAATGTGGCGATTTGCAACCATGTTAGCGAAAATGTTGTAAGCGTGATGCGTGAAGATATTGTCGGTGAGACGCTACCAAATGAGACTTTTCTTAAGAATAGCCCCTCCCATGTGGGTGGAATGATTCGCGTTCCCCCTGTGATTAAGTTTTAGTGGTGAATGATGTACCGTAAATCAGCAGTAGCCCTCAACGAGTCGTTTATAAAAGGTGAGGATAGTGCTACAGATATCGCTGCCTATTTTCTTCAAAGAATTCAACTCCTCGATAAGGAGCTTGGCGCCTTTATCACCCTCTTTTCCGATCGGATCATGGAGAGGGCTGAGGAGGCCGATAGCAAGCGCGCACTGGGCAAAGCGATGGGAAAACTTGCTGGAGTGCCGATCGCCATCAAAGATAACATCCAAATTCAAGGAGAGATCACAACGTGCGCTTCAAAATTTCTCTCCAACTATAGGGCTCCATTTAGTGCGACGGTAACGCGGTTAATTGAGGAAGAAGATGGCTTAATCATCGGAAAGACCAATCTGGATGAGTTCGCAATGGGCTCTTCGACAGAAAATTCCGCCTTTCATCCAACTCGAAACCCCTGGGATCTCTCGCGGTCACCAGGAGGCTCATCGGGCGGCTCGGCAGCTGCCATTGGAGGAAGACTTGCAGCTCTTGCCTTAGGGAGCGATACGGGGGG
>JAAKFF010000082.1 GCA_011065165.1 Chlamydiota bacterium | reverse complement strand
GATCCCAGGGGGAGCCTACTTTTAAACTGGCGACGGCATCGCGCAGCTGCCTCTGGAAGCGGGGGTCATCGTAGAGCTCTTTCTCTATGATGGCGAGGGAGGCGGCGCTACACTTTTGCCCGCTATGTCCAAAGGCGGATTGAACGAGATCTTTGATCGCCTGGTCGCGGTCGGCCATGGCGGTGATGATGAGGGCGTTTTTCCCTCCGGTCTCTGCGGAGAGGTCGATTCCGGGTCGCATCTTTATAAAGAGCTGGGCTGTGCTCGTTGCACCGGTCAGAATGACGGCATTTAGCCTCTCATCTTGGATCAATTTGGAGCCGATGGGTTCATCGTCGCAGTTGATGAATTGCAGGACAGTTTTTGGGATGCCCGCCTCCCAGAGAGCGGTGACGAGCTGCCAGCCGGCGAGGACCGATTCGGGTGCTGGTTTGAAGAGGACGCAGTTGCCTGTCACGAGCGCAGCAAAAATTCCGCCACCGGGGATGGAGTTTGGAAAGTTCCAGGGGGGAGCTACGAGAATGGTTCCTTTGGGTGACCATTCGATATCTTGGTAGATGGATAGCTGACGCATAGAGCGTAGATAGAACTCAGCGAAATCGATCGTTTCAGAGAGTTCAACGTCCGCTTCCATGAGAAGTTTTCCGCCATCGGCTATCATCGATCCTAACTGGTCGGCGCGGTTTTCGCGCAATTGCACCGCAGCCTTCGCTAAGAGTTGGCAGCGCTCGTCAATGGAGCTCTTGGAGAAGCTGCTCTCCTCCCTCTTTGCACAAGTGAGCGCGCGGTCGATCTCTTCCCAACTGGCGAGAGAGTAGGTGTAGAAGGGGCGCATCGGATGGGTGGGGTCGTAGCCATCTCCTTCACTCTGGCTGCGGATCTCCTCTCCATCGATCACAAGGGGGATAGAGTCGATCTTCTTCTCTTTCCACTTGGCGATAAGCTCCTCTCCCCACTTGCGATTTTGCGGGAGCGAGAAGTCTGTATCGGGTTCGTTATCAAAGGGGCCATTGAAGTCGAGGTGGAGCGGTGGGTCGAGGCGGTTCTGCTTGCGGCGGGGGACTCTCTCGATGCTGTCGATGAGTTTGCAGCTTGCAGAGAAGAGGGCGGATTGAACCTCCCACTCTTTGGAGCCAGATTTCAAGCCGAAGCTGTGCGCTAAGAAATTTTCTGCCCCCGTATTTTCATCGAGACGGCGGATGAGATAGGCGATGGCACTCTGGAAATCTTCGCGTGTCGCAACGGCGCAATAGAGGAGCATGTCACCTGTGAGCGCTTGGACGACGCGGCGCATATGGTCGGCCATCCCTTCCAGCATCTCGAAAGTGACTTCATGTTCGACGCGGTTTTCAAGGCGGAGAAGCATGGCGAATGCGATGTCGAAGATGTTATGCGAGGCGATCCCAACATGGACAGCGCGGGCGTGTTTACTCTCACACGCAAAGAGAACCATCCGTTTGAAGTTGGCGTCGGTGCGGACCTTACTTGTATAGGGAGCTTGCGGCCACTGCTTTATAGAGGCTTCATGCTGCTCCATAGACATGTTGGCACCCTTTACGATGCGTACCTTGATCGGAGCTCCCCCCTTTTTTACCCGCTCCATCGCCCACTCAGTCAGCTCCTCTAAGATCTCTAAGGAGTCGGGGAGGTAGGCTTGAAGGACGATCCCTGCAGAGAGGGAGTGGAACTCAGGTTCACTGAGCACCTTCATGAAGAGCTCTTTTGTGAGGAGGAGGTCGCGGTACTCTTCCATGTCGAGATTGACGAATTTCGAACTCTTGCGCCCATCTTTGAGTTTAGTGGGGTGGGCGATGGCGGCGCGGTAGAGCTCTCTAAGTCTCTCAGAGAGAATGTTTAGAGAGTGGTCCCAGGCGAGCAGATTGATCTGCGAGTAGACCGTCGATATCTTGATTGAGACGTAGTCGATGCTCGGCTGTTTTAAATCTTCAACATAGATCTTAAGGCGCAATAGCGCCTCCTCCTCTCCAAGGACCGCCTCTCCTAGGTGGTTGAGATTGAGACGAATGCCCTGAGCTCTCCGCTTCTTGATGTGGCGTAAGAGAGGCGCCTTCTCCCCCGGAATGATGACCGAAGAGGTCTCTCTTCGCAGAGTGTAGATGGCGATGGGAACGAGAATATTGGCAAATTTTTCTCCAAAGAGCTTAAAGAGGTAGAGCTGTAGCCGTTTCAGAGGAGCAAAAAACCGTGGGATGCCGTAGAGGTTGAGTAGGTAGAGCATCTGGTTGGCGATACGACTGTTGTCGTGGCTACGGAAGCACTGGTCGGTCAGAGATGTGATAAACACCTTACCGACAGGGTCGTGCATCATGCGGGAGAGCTCCCCATAGCGCTTCTTCTCCTCTTTAGTGAGGCGTCTATTTGACTCCGTCAGCATATGAGAGGCGAGTTCGATCGCCCTCTGCTCCCTCTGCTCGAGGGTGTGAGGAGCGCCCATAGCTGATGCGAGTAGGTCACGCATCAGATGCATCGATTTAGATTCAGTTGGCTCTTCTGGCATATTTCCTCATGTAAGCGTAAGGACCCGTATTTGTTTTTTTACACGAAAAATCGATTTTCACCTAAGCTTTTAAGAAAAAACTGAGAGCAGCTATGCGTATATTATTTTTGCTACTATGGATCCCCCTATTTGGAAGAGTAGAATTGGGAATCGACACCCTCTTTAGTGAGGGGCATGAGAGAGCGCTGAGAGGGAAGCGGATAGGGCTTGTTAGCAACCATACCGGAGTAGATAGGAAGCTTCAGCCGACATTGGAAGTGCTCTTGAAAAATGGGTTGAAAGTTGTGGCCCTCTTCAGCCCCGAACATGGTTGGAAGGGGAACTGCTACGCTTTTGAGAAGACCAAAGATGGGAGAGAGGCTAACCTTCCACTCTATAGCTTGCATGGGAAGACGCGCCGTCCCACCGATCAGATGCTCAAGGGCATCGACGTTCTACTCTATGATATTCAAGATATTGGCGTGCGATCCTATACCTATGCGACGACGCTCTTCTATGTGATGGAGGAGGCGGCGAAGCGGAACATTCCCGTCGTAGTCTTGGATCGTCCCAATCCGATCAATGGGCTCATCATCGATGGAGGGATGCTCGAGGAGAAGTGGCGGTCGTTCATCGGCTATGTCAACGTGCCCTACTGCCATGGGATGACGATCGGTGAGCTTGCTACCTTTTTTAATAGCGAGTACTCGGTTGGATGCAAGCTTAAGGTGGTGCCAATGAAGGGGTGGAAGAGGTCGATGACCTTTAAAGATACCGGGCTCTCGTGGATCCCGACCAGCCCCCATATTCCCGATGCTGAGTCGCCCCTCTTCTATGCGTCGACAGGAATTCTAGGAGAGCTCTCGCTGGTCAATATCGGCATCGGTTACACCCTGCCATTTAAGGTTGTCGGGGCGCCATGGATCGATGCAGAGCACTTTGCAGAGAAGCTGAATAGCCAGAAGTTACCAGGCGTCTATTTTTTCCCCTTTCACTACCGCCCATTCTATGGCTCACTAAAAGGGAAGGAGTGTCATGGAGTACTCATTCGAGTAACCGATATAAAACGCTACCGGCCCCTCAGCGTCCAGTATCTCCTGATGGGGATTTTAAAGAGTTTATACCCCCAAAAGACCAAAGGGTATCTAGATAAAGTTAATGGGAATAAAAAGAGGCTTTTCTGTCTTGCCAATGGGAATGATGAGATCTATCGACTTATGAAAAATGAGCGGTATGCGGCGTGGAAGATGATTGCTTTTCAGAAGGATGAAAGGGAGAGGTTTAAGAAGATTAGAGAGAAGTATCTTCTATATTAGAATTCATTCTGTCTGAGAATGATTTAAAGATGCGTCGGGGATTGCATCCCCCGCTGCCCCTTTGAGCTTCAATCCGCTCTGAGGGCCTCTTCAAATTCATTCCCACACCTATAGAAGCTATCTTTTCCCCTAATAAGATTTCTTCGGCCTGCGCAACTCTGTAAGTTGACTTCGGCCTCCAGAAAATCTTCTTAGGAAAAAACTCTAGCTTCTGCTGTGGAAAGCAACTTAAAGAGACCCTCTGGCAAATCAACCTCCCTCGGGGGTCCGTACCTTCAGTACTGTCCCCCACTCGTTCGAATCGATTTTCATCTAGCGCCTTGAAGCCGCGGGCTGCTGCGGGACCCACCTGCCAAACCGTCGGTTTGGGGTGGGTCTCCCTACGCAGTACAAGTTTTAAAGATCGGCCTTTTTTCTAGACTTAGCCTGCGGAAGGACACGCATCCTAAACTGGAAGTTTAGAAGATGCGTGCCTGGAGCAGTCGATGGATTCAAGGCGCTACTGGAAAATTGGTCCGAACGAGTCCGAAGGACTAGGGGGCGCTAGTACTTTGGTACGGGCCCCCGAGGGAGGGTTAATTTGAAGAGGCCCTCAGAGTGGATTGAAGCTCAAGGGGGCAGCAGAGGGTGCAACCCCCGACGGATCTATTAATCAAATTCATATGCGTTCATAAAAACTTCTTAAAGAAGCATAAAAAAAGTTGAATCTTTGACAGGCAATGCTCTTGACAATAAGCGGCCTGGTGCCCTATTATTTATTAGAAAATAAACTTTGTTTTAGGAGTGCAAAACTATGTCATATAAGAAGATTAAACCTTTAGGGGACCGAATTTTGGTGAAGCGCAGTGAATCTGAGTCGAGCCGAGGTGGTATCCTTCTTCCCGATTCAGCTCAGGAGAAGCCGAAGCAGGGAGAGGTTCTTGCGATGGGTCCAGGAAAGATGGATGAGAAGGGCGGCGTGACCCCTATCGATCTAAAAGTAGGGGATCAAGTACTTTTTGGCGCTTTTGCCGGAACGGAAGTTGAAGTAAGTGATGAGCTAGAATATCTCATCATGTCAGAAGAAGATATATTAGCGGTTGTCAACTAGGAGTAGAAGATGTCAAAAATGTTACAATTTAATGAGACGGCGCTCAAGTCAATCTTGAAAGGAGTGAAGACTCTGGCCAGAGTCGTTACTGTCACACTCGGTCCAAAGGGACGCAATGTAATGATCAACAAAGGGTTTGGTTCACCTCTATCGACAAAGGATGGAGTGACCGTTGCCAAAGAGATCGCACTAAAAGATAAGTTTGAAAATATCGGTGCCCAACTTGTGAAAGAGGCAGCTAGCAAAACATCGGATCTTGCTGGTGATGGAACCACCACTGCGATCGTACTTGCTGCTGCGATCTTCAAAGAGGGTGTGAAAAATGTGATTGCCGGTGCCAATCCGATGTCAGTGAAGCGCGGCATCGATAAAGCTGTGCAGTGCATGGTCGAAGCGCTCGATAAGCTATCTACCCCAGTAAGCAAATCCGAAGAGATCAAGCAAGTTGCTACGATCTCCTCAAACAACGACCCTGAAGTGGGGGAGATGGTTGCTAATGCGATGGATAAAGTGGGGAAAGATGGCACGATCACTCTTGCCGATGCTAAAGGGATCGAGACAGTTTTAGATGTGGTCGAAGGGATGCAATTTGATAAAGGCTACCTCTCGCCCTACTTTGTCACCAATGCCGAAAAGATGAGTGTTGAACTCTCCAATGCACGCGTTCTCGTGATTGATAAAAAAGTCTCCAACGCCAAAGAGCTTGTTCCTATTTTGGAAAAAGTGATGGAAGAGGGGCAGAATCCGCTGCTCATTATTGCTGAGGATATCGATGGTGAGGCGCTCGCGACGCTTGTGATCAACAAGCTCAAAGGTGGCATGCCTCTCTGCGCAGTGAAGGCGCCAGCTTTCGGTGATAGACGGAAAGCTGTCATGCAGGATATCGCGATCCTAACCGGAGCAACAGTGGTGACTGAAGAGGTCGGTCTCAGTTTAGATGAAGTCGGTTTGGAGGTGCTAGGCACGGTCAAGACGATTAAGGTGGGTAAAGAAGAGACGACGCTTGTTGGTGGAGAAGGAAATCCTGACCTTGTGAAAGAGCGGATCGCTCAAATTCGCGCCGAAATGGATGAGACAACTTCAGATTATGACAGAAAGAACTTAGAAGAGCGTCTAGCAAAGCTTGCTGGCGGCGTTGCTGTCATCAATGTTGGTGCAGCGACCGAGACTGAGATGAAAGAGAAAAAAGCGCGCGTTGAAGATGCTCTTCATGCAACACGTGCAGCAGTTGTCGACGGCATCGTCCCCGGCGGCGGCGTAGCGCTACTTAGAGCAGTTAAAGCGCTTGATAACCTCAAACTTGAGGGAGATGAGAAGATCGGTGTTGCTATTATCCGCCGCGCCGCTTTTGCTCCAGCCATTGCCATCGCCACTAACTGCGGCAAAGAGGGTAACATGGTCGCTCAAAAAGTCTTCGAAGCTGAAGGTGCTTTTGGATACAACGGGCTGAAAGATTGCTTTGAGGATCTCCTGAAAGCAGGCGTCATCGATCCTGTCCTCGTCACAAAGAGCGCACTTAAACATGCAGCTTCGATTGCTAGCCTACTCATTACTGTAGCATGTATGATCACCGATAAACCCGAACCGAAGAAGGCCTCCCCAATGGATGGCGCCGGCGGTATGGGCGGCATGCCGGGCATGGGTGGCATGGGTGGCATGGG
>JAAKFF010000081.1 GCA_011065165.1 Chlamydiota bacterium | reverse complement strand
GAATAGGTTTAGGGTTTTTTGGATCAAAGTTCTTAGAGTAGGGGTCTAGGGTGATAAGTACGCTATTTAGTTTATCTGCTTTTGTAGCAAAAAATGAAATGCGTCCTTTTTGATCAAGTACTAAAGTTGACGTCGATGCATATGAATCTGTTTGAAACTGCCAATAAGGGATAGGAGAGCCACTTGAGTTTAACTTCTCATTGTTTATGTCAAAACAATCTATGCTATCCATCGTTTGAAGAATAATAAATCCTCTTGGATCACATAGGAGTATCATATTTGATCGATAATTGAAACGATATTTCCAAACTTGGTGATAATTAGAGTATTTCCGTAGCTCTAGACAAGTACAAATAGCCTCTTCGTTCGGTAGAGCGGAGACAAATAAAATACGGTTTTTTGAATCAAGAGTCAGAGCTAGGACTTTACTTGCTTCTTTTATGCTAAATAGGTCAGTGGATAAAAGATCTTCGCTCTTTAGATCACAGGACACGATCGTAAAGTTGTTCCTACCCGTCCAAGAATTTTTGATAATAAATAACTTTCCTTTTGGACCAATTGTATAAGGGCTATATTGTTCGAATCTTGTGTCACTAATTAATTCCATCTCACACGCATCTGGATTTCGTTTATAAACCAATCCATCAACGATATGGAACACTTGACTAAAACGAGTAATAAAATTGGAAAATGTCGGTTCGTATTGAAATTTTTGATCCTCCTTAGGGTTCAAAGGCATAGCAGATTTCCATTGAAGCGCCAGCTCCTTCCCGTCCCACTTAAGAGCGACAATAAAATGGTTGCCTGTGTAGTGTATTGCTAGATACAAAGAACCTGTATTCCTCTCGAAATCCGCTACTCGGATCTTGAAATAACGGTGGTTTTTGTGATTGTAACATGCAACTTCTTCAAGATTCTTATTAAGTACTATTATGCTCTCCTGAAGATAATCTGTTCTGTAACCACGCATAATGATATTTCCTTTGTCATCAACTGCAATAACTGGACCATTTCTAGTAAAGGAGTTCCCATTACCTAGAGAATATCTTGTCGGACAACATTCTTGAAGCTTAGCAGGATAGATGGAAGAAAATGCTGACAGAGGTAATTTAATTAAACCCTTTACTGTAACTTGTTCTTCTGGAGGAAACATTGACCAGTTTCTACTTGATCCACTGATTGGTCCATCGAAATAATTAAAATAGTTTTCTTTAATAACCGATAGCAAGAGCTGGCCCACCTTGTTGGTGTTTTCGTCTCCTTTTTCATTTATCCACTTGTTAATGCTCTTAGAAACACATTCCATCTTAACAAGGTGTTTGAAAGGCAAGTAAGTAAGAATCATTCCTATGCAATCAGGCGACAATATTGGCCCAAGACCAAAACTCATAATAAACCTCAATTAATTATAGATAAGTATCTATGAGATAGACATTTTTCTCAAGAAGAATCCGAGTCTAAAGATTTTTTGAAAATGATGGATCCTAATCTACTCTATCAGGCATTGGAAGAGAGCTTTAGACGGGTCTTTGAGGGCTTGATGGGCCCAGAGGAGGAGCTTTTCGGTACGTGGCCAATCGAGGCAGGGGGCGGTGAGGGAGAGGGCGTTGCCGCCGTGGAGGTGGCTTTCGACCATCATCCCCATAATAAGATGGTTGCCCTCTTGGATCTGCTCTAGGGCGGAGAGGAAGACGGTCTGCTGTCTGATGGGATCCTTTTGGGAGTTGCCGTGGGCGCAATCGATCAGGAGGCGCGAGTCGAGCCCATAAAGCCGCTGTTTCTGGATCGCCTTGGAGAGCGAAAGGTAGTCGTAGTTGGGGTGCTCTGTTCCGCCTCTTAGAATCATATGGGTGAAGGGGTTTCCTGGGGTGTTGAGTGAGCAGATTCTCCCTTCACCATCGATAGCGAGCGAGAGCTGCGGGTGGCGCGCAGCCAGGGCGCCGCAGATCGCATTATCGAGGGTTCCATCGGTCTCATTTTTAAAGCCGATCGGCATGGGGAGCTGCGATGCCACTTGGCGATGTGTCTGTGAGGTGGAGGTGCGCGCACCGATGATTCCCCACGCTATGAGATCTTGGGTGTAGGCGGGGAGAATCGGATCGAGAAATTCGGTAGCGATAGGAAGGCCGATGTCGACGATATCGAGCAGCAGTTTTCGTGACGCGGTAAGCCCCTCCTTAATCTCATAGCTTCCATCTAAGAGGGGATCGTATAGAAAGCCCTTCCATCCAAATTGGGTACGCGGTTTTTCTAGGAAGACGCGCATGATAATGAAGATCTGGTCGGAAACTTTTTCGGAGAGCTCTCTAAGACGAGCTGCATATTCGAGTGCAATAGCAGGATCGTGGATGGAGCAGGGTCCGACAAAAACGACGAGCCTCTCATCTTCTCCGCGAAGGATATGCTGCGCGGCAGTGCGATGTTGCGAGACGCTCCTCTTCTGCTCGGAAGAGAGGGGGAACTCTTTGTGGAGCACGTCAGGTGTAATCAGCGGAGTAAATCTCATAGGGTTCCCAAAAAAGGGTGAGCCTAGCATACTCTATTCAATATGACTAGCATTAAAAGGCGCCTCCTACTTCTCACGATCGTATTTGGCTTGTTGTTCATCGTCTCTCTTGGAACGTTCTTTCAAGGCAGTAGATCTGACCACTCTATTGCTATAGGAAGCAAGAACGACACAGAGGGGATTATCCTTGCTGAAGTGGTTGCGCAACTGATCGAAAATAGGACGGAACTTACCGTTCGGCGCAACCCCGCTTTGGAGGGGACTTTCATCTGTTTCAATGCTATTCGAAATCAAGCCGTCGATCTCTACATTGAGTATACGGGGACTGCCTATACTGCCATCTTGAAACGGTCGGTTGAAGGCAAGAAAAAAGATGAGATCCTAAGAGAGCTCAGAGCCGTCTATAGAGAGAAGTATGACCTCGTCTGGCTCGATCCTCTCGGCTTTCAAAATGCCTATGTGATTCTTATGAATCCTCAAAAAGCTGAGGAGCTCCACATCAAGACGCTATCCGATCTCTCAACAGCGCTAGAACAGGGCTGCAAGCTGAAGGTAGCGATCGATCCCGAATTCTATGCGCGGGAGGAGATGGCGATTTTAAAGGAGCGCTATCAGATGGATTTTCCAGATCTCAAAATTATGGACCACACGCTCCTCTATATGACCCTTAGAAATGGCCTGATCGATCTCATCAACGGCTATGGCACGGATGGGATGGCACGAGGCTTCACGGTCCTCATTGATGACCTCGAAAAGTTGCCAGCCTATGAGGCGGTTCCCATAGCGCGCCGAGAAATCCTTGAGACCTTCCCCCAACTTCGCGGGCTGCTCGGAGAGCTCTCGGGAAGGATCTCTGAAGAGCAGATGCGTCAAATGAATTATGATGTGGAAAGGAAAGGAGAGAGCATCTATAGTGTAGCCCATAACTTTTTGTTGAATGAATCCCTGATTAATTAATGTCTTCACTACAAAACAGCATCGATCTCATCAATAGTTGGGTCTGGGGCCCCCCGCTTCTTATCCTCCTTATCGTAGTGGGAGTATACCTCACCATTCGAACGCGGGGGATTCAATTCCGCTACCTTATCTATGCCCATAAGCTCGCCTTTACGCGACACGACGATTCAGCTCAAGGAGATATCAGCCATTTCCAGGCGCTTATGACAGCTTTAGCTGCGACTATTGGAATCGGCAGTATCACTGGAGTGGCTACAGCCATCGCCTTAGGTGGAATGGGAGCCCTCTTTTGGATGTGGGTAGCGGCACTTTTTGGAATGGCGACCAAGTATGGTGAGGCGATTCTAGCGATCAAATACCGCGAAACTGATGAGAAGGGCGAGATGTGCGGCGGTCCGATGTACTATATTGAAAAGGGGATGAAGTGGAAGTGGATGGGCATACTCTTTGCGATCTTAGGATCGATCACCGCCTTTGGCATAGGAAATACAGTGCAGTCAAATTCTGTGGCCCTGGCTGTCTCTGAACTCTTCAACATCGATCCCATCTGGACAGGCGTTATTTTAATGGTTCTAGTTGGAGCCGCTCTGATTGGAGGGATTAAAAGTGTGGGAAAGGTGGCAGGAATCTTAGTTCCTGGGATGGCAGTTTTCTATATTGTTGGCGGGCTTATTATTATCGCGCTCAGAATTGAAGCGGTTCCCGCAGCCTTTGCTCTGATTTTCAAATCGGCCTTTACCGGCCAGGCAGCCGTAGGGGGTTTTGCCGGCGCCTCAGTGATGATGGCGATTCAACTAGGAGTATCTCGCGGGGTTTTTTCAAGTGAAGCGGGTCTCGGAAGTTCGCCGATCGCAGCAGCCGCCGCAAAGACAGACACTCCGGGCCGCCAAGCCCTCGTCTCAATGTGTAGCGTCTTCATCACTACAGGAATTGTCTGCACCATTACAGGCCTTGTGATCGCCGTCTCTGGTGTCTTAGGAGAGCTGGGCCCTGACGGGAGACCACTTAACGGCTCAGCGATGGCGCTCCGAGCCTTCAATGAGATCATCCCCTATGGCGGATATATTGTAACAATTGCCCTCATCCCCTTCGCCTATTCAACCATCTTAGGATGGGCTTACTACGGCGAAAAGTGCATCGAATATCTCTTTGGGTATCGCATGACTAAGTTCTACCGCGTCATCTTCACCCTTATGGTCTTTCCAGGGGCTGTTTTGGGGATGAATATCGTCTGGGGAGTTGCCAACATTATGAATGGACTGATGGCTTTTCCCAACTTGATCGCCCTCTTTGTAATGACAGGAGTCATTGCCAAAGAGACAGAGTTCTTCGAACGCCTCCTAAAGAGAGAGAGAGAGGAGCGCATTGCGAATAAGTCTAAAGTCTGAATCCCTCGTTACAACTCTAAATACCTTCGACCACTACCTATGGAGCTATTTTCTCATTATTCTCCTGGTCGGCGTCGGAGTGCTCTTCACCATTCGTCTGCGGGGGTTGCAGTTCCGCTATCTCGGTTACGCCCTAAAACTCGCTTTTACACGTCAAGATGATCGAGCCGAGGGGGACATCAGTCAATTTCAGGCGCTCATGACAGCACTCGCAGCGACGATTGGAATCGGTAGCATTGCCGGCGTTTCAACAGCTATCGTTGGAGGCGGATTTGGAGCGATCTTTTGGATGTGGGTGATCGCCCTCTTTGGAATGGCGACGAAATATGCCGAGGCTATTCTAGCGATCAAGTTTCGCACAAAGGATCATCGCGGTAAAATGTGCGGCGGTCCTATGCACTACATCAAACGCGGCCTCAATTGGAAATGGCTTGCTGGATCCTTTGCATTTTTTGGGATGCTCTCCTCTTTTGCTGGGGGTAACATCACACAGACACACTCCATCGCAGATGCACTCTATGATCTCACAAATATCTCTCCCATCTGGACAGGGCTGATTCTGATGGTCATAACCGGAGCGGTCCTATTAGGAGGGATTAAATCTATCGGTAGAGTGTGCGCCCTGCTCGTTCCACTTATGGCGGGGTTCTATGTTCTAGGGGGAATTGCCATCCTCGTGATTCATGGCGGAGAGGTTCTCTCCAGCTTAGCACTCATCGTGAAGAGCGCCTTCAATGGACAAGCGGCAGCTAGGGGCTTCTTAGGCGCCTCCATTATTGCATCGCTGCAATTTGGAGTGGCACGAGGGGTCTCCTCCAATGAAGCGGGGCTTGGAAGCGGGCCCATCGCAGCCGCCTCCGCCAAGACCGATGTACCTGGGCGGCATGCACTGATCTCAATGACGACCGTCTTTC
Organism: Chlamydiota bacterium; assembly: GCA_011065165.1. Lineage (GTDB taxonomy): Bacteria > Chlamydiota > Chlamydiia > Chlamydiales > Simkaniaceae > JAAKFF01. The sequence goes on along the minus strand of JAAKFF010000081.1, from coordinate 909 downwards.
TCTCCACCATGGTGGTCTGTACGATCACAGCGCTCGTGATCTCAGTTACGGGTGTACTCGGCAACCTAGACTCCCACGGCACCATTCTTAACGGGGCGCCGCTTGTGATGGAAGCCTTCCGCTCGACGATTCCCTATGGCGACGTCGTTGTGGCCCTTGGATTGATCCTCTTTGGATACTCTTCAATTGTCGGCTGGTCCTACTATGGGGAGAAGTGCGCAGAATATCTCTTTGGGGAGCGCTCCATCGTTCCCTTCCGTATTCTCTTCTCACTAGTGGCCTTCCTAGGAACGCTCCTAAGCATCGATATCGTCTGGCCCTTGGTGGATATTATGAACGGGCTCATGACCCTGCCCAACCTCATCGCCCTCTTTGCCCTCTCGGGCGTGGTGGTGAAAGAATCTCAATCTTTTGTTACACTTTTGAAATATGAAAATACTCGAGACAAAACGCCTCATCTTGCGCCTACTGACAGCTAAAGATGTGGACAACCTACTTCTGATCTTCGAAGATCCTATAGCTATGCATTACTACCATACCCTAAAGGGTCGAACCGATGCGACTCAATGGATCGAATATGCCCAGAAAAACTTTGCTGAGAGGCGCCAAGGATTTTTCGCCTGCGAGCTCAAAGAGAATGAAGAGTTCGTGGGGATCTGCGGAGTTCTCATCCGAACCGAACTCGGAGAAGATGAGAACGAAATAGGCTATCTGTTTGTGCGAAAGCATTGGGGAAAGGGCTACGCCACCGAGGCGGCCCGCGCCTGCATCGACTACGGATTTAACACCCTGGGCTACACCCGCCTCATCTCCATCATCGATCCCAAAAACAGCGCCTCCGTCCGCGTGGCGGAGAAGAATGGCCTCAAGAGAGAAAAAGAGGTGATCTTCAAAGGCTATCCAGCCACC
>JAAKFF010000080.1 GCA_011065165.1 Chlamydiota bacterium | reverse complement strand
TTTACCCCCGTCTTGAGCCCATTTCTTGCTTTTGCTTTTCAAGTATGTCCTGCGAAACGCCCTCAAAACGAGAGCAAAATGGACCAAAAATCCATTAAACTCTCTTTTCAGTACACTCCCTAAGAAGCTGGCGCAGACTGCTGGGATGTGAGAAGTGTCAAAAGATAGCGTCCATACTCGCTCTTCTCCTGCTTCTTTGCGAGCTGATATAGCTCATTCTCGCTGATCCAGCCGCTCTGGAAGGCGATCTCCTCAATACAAGCGATTTTTATCCCCTGCCGCTCTTGGACGGTATGGACATAGTTGGAAGCTTGATGGAGCGCTTCGAATGTACCGGTATCGAGCCAGGCAAAGCCGCGATCAAAGAGATGGACCCTGAGTCTCCCCTTGGAGAGGTAGGCGAGGTTGACATCGGTGATCTCTAGCTCACCGCGAGGGGAGGGTTGAAGGGACTTTGCGATCTCGACAACCTCTCGATCGTAGAAATAGAGTCCTGTGACTGCATAGGAGGAGGGTGGCTCTTCGGGCTTCTCGATAATACTCTTAACGCGTCTCTCTTCATCGAAGTCTACGACGCCATATCGCTCTGGATCTTTGACTTGATATCCAAAAACCACTCCCCCCTCATCTAGATCTCCGCACTCTTGGAGCAGCTCTCTGAGGTGCTCTCCGTAAAAAATATTGTCCCCCAGAACTAGGGCGACATTCTGATCTTTGATAAACGATTCGGCCACTAGAAAGGCATCGGCAATCCCGCGTGGCTCCTCTTGTACTGCATAGGAGATGGTTAGGCCAAGTGCAACTCCATCTCCTAAAAGGGTCTGGAATCTTGGCAGGTCATGCGATGTAGAGATGATCATGATATCGCGAATCTGTGCCTGCATTAAGACGGAGAGGGGGTAGTAGATCATCGGCTTGTCATAGACAGGGAGAAGCTGCTTGCTCGTTGAAATTGTGACGGGATGGAGGCGAGTGCCTAATCCCCCAGCTAAGATAATGCCTTTCATAAACCTATCGTATAGATGTCGGGTAGTCCCCGGTAATATTCTTTGTAGTCTAAACCATACCCAACTACGAAGCGATCTTCAATATCAAAAAGTATGATATCGGGGCGGTAGTCACACTCATGCGGTACATCTTTTGAGAGAAGGACGAGGGATTTGAGTGAGGCAGGATTCTTCTTTTGGATCTCATCTGCTATTTTCCCAAGGGTCTCCCCACTATCGAAGATATCATCGATGATCAAGATCTCTCTTCCTTCTATTTGAAGCTCTTCGATTCCACTGATCGTGAGTTCGCCTTTATGGAGCCCACCCTGCCCATAGCTGGAGCAGCGCACGCTCTCTAGGGAGATGGGGAGGTGGAGCTGGCGCATCAGATCAGCAACGAGCATAAATGCCCCTTTCATGATCATTACGATGGTGATCTCTTTTCCTTTATAGCTCTCTTCGAGGTCGCGGGCGATGAGTGCGATACGCTCGCGGATTTTCTCTCTATCGATCAGGAGCTGCAGCTGCAGCCCATTTCCTGGTGGCTCTTTATTCAGTAGACTCATCTTTACTAAATGTGCACCCCTCTTCGATCAGGCCATCAATGAAATTGAGGTTATATTTTCCTGACTTGAAGGTTTCGTTGTCTAAGAGATATTGATGGAATGAGATGGTGGAATCGACTCCACCGATATGGAACTCTTTGAGTGCCCGTTTTGCAATCTTCATGGCATCTTCGCGGTCTTTTCCTTTTACGATGAGTTTGGCAATGAGGGAGTCGTAGTATGGGGGAATACGGTAGCCGGAGTAGCAAGCACTATCGATACGGACGTTTGGCCCTCCGGGAGGGATGTAGTAATCCAAGACTCCTGGCGAAGGCATAAACTTCTTTGCTGGATTTTCTGCGTTGATTCGAAACTGAAAGACGTGTCCGTCATAACGGATATTTTTCTGCTTACCCTCTAGTTTTTCACCCATTGCCATGCGGATCTGTTCTTTGAGAAGATCGATTCCTGTTAGCGCTTCTGTCACTGTGTGTTCTACCTGAATGCGGGTGTTGACCTCCATGAAGTAGAATTTATTCTTCTCATCTAACAGAAATTCTACTGTCCCAACTGTATGATACTTAGATGCTTTGGCGATATGTATAGCAGCATCCCCCATCTTTTTTCGAAGAGAGGGTGTGAGTATTGGGCTGGGCGACTCTTCGATGAGTTTCTGCCGTCGCCTTTGGATGGTGCAGTCGCGCTCTCCAAGATGTAGATAGTTTCCATAGATGTCGCCTATAATTTGGATCTCCAGATGTCGAGGATTGACAATCATCTTTTCGAGGTAGACATCGGGGTTACCGAAGGAGACTTCTGCTTCTGCGCGGGCTGCTGCAAACATGCGCGCAAAATCATCGGGAGTATGTGCTATACGGATCCCTTTTCCTCCTCCTCCAGCTGACGCCTTGATGAAGATCGGGAATCCGATTTTTTTCGCCTCTTTAAGGGCAATTTCTACTGTCTCCACAATCCCTGCAGATCCAGGAATGACAGGACAGCGCACGCTCCGGGCAAGCGCCTTTGCCTTCGACTTATCCCCCAGTAGGGAGATGGTCTTGGGAGAGGGACCAATAAAGGTGAGGCCACAGCTCTCGCAAATTGAGGCAAAATTGGGGTTTTCACTAAGAAAACCGTAACCGGGATGGATCGCATCTGCCCCAGTGATTTCACAGGCAGAGAGAATGTTGGGGATACGCAGATAGGATTGACTTGAGGGGGCTTCACCGATGCAGATCGCCTCGTTGGCATGCAAGACGTGCAGCGCCTCGCTATCAGCTTTTGAGTAGACTGCGACGGTATTGAGCCCCAGATCGTGACAAGCTCTGATGATCCGAACTGCTATTTCGCCGCGATTAGCAACGAGAACTTTTTTCATGAGAGCCACGTCTATAACTCCAGATCAGTTGGTTTTTGGACAAGTTGGTGAGAGAGATCAAGAAGCAACCATCGGGAGTTTTGCGAGTGGCTCATGAGTCTACCCCGTTAAACAATGCGAAAGAGCTTGGTTCCAAATTCCACTGGATGGGCACTATCGAGGAAGACTTCAGCAACGATGCCGCTCTTTCCTGCTTTGACCTCGTTCATCACTTTCATCGCCTCGATAATGCACACTACACTCTCTTCGGTCACGCTATCACCAACTTTAACGAAGGGATCGTCTTCGGGAGAAGGGGATCCGTAGAATGTTCCTACCATGGGAGAGGTGATCTCATATCCCTCTTTGACTTCGAGTTTTTGAGCGGCCTCCAAGCTAGCGGGTTTTGCTTGAATTTGAGTTGTAGGCAGAGCCGGTCTCTCTGGAAGGGAGTAGGACTCAACCTCAAAAGCTGGGCTTCTCTCAAGCTCAACTTCAAAGCCGCTCTTCTCCTTTATGGCGAGCTTTGTCATTCCTCGCTCTTCCATTGCCTTCATCAGCTCTTTAATTTTTTCTAAATCCACGATCTCTCTCCATTAGATTCGTTGGACATATTCACCGATATGGGTATCAACTTTGATGTTGTCCCCCACTTCGATAAATAGCGGTACTTCTACTTTAGCTCCTGTCTCTAAAATCGCAATTTTACTTGCACTAGAGACTGAAACTTTGGCTTTTATCTCTTCAAGTTTTATGACCATAAGCTCCAAAAACTGGGTGAGCTCTACGGAGAATATCGTCTCGCCATAGAACATCGCTTTGATCAGTGTTCCCTCCTTTAAGTAGTTGACTTTATCGCCCACTACTTGGGAAGAGACGAGCACTTCATTGAGTTCATCGATATCTAGAAAGAGGTAATTTTTTCCTTCTAGATAGAGAAACTCTATACGGCGCTCGCTCAGTGTCACCTCTTCAATCTCTTGATCGAGTTTAAAGTTTTTCTCAACCACTTCATCTGTGATGAGATTCTTAAGTTTAGTTTTTATAAAGGGGACACCTTTTGCAACGGTGACTTTCACGCTAAACTCTACTCGATAGATCTTACCGTCAATAGAGAGTGTCATCCCAGGAGAAATTTGATTGCTCGTTGTTGTCATAAATCTAACCAACTATTTGATTTTTTCAAAAAGGTCACCCAAGAGGCCATGTAGCTCCTTCAGATGTAAAATGGTATAATCGACATCCTTTTTTAATCCAGTATTACCTAGTCCCCTGCCCCATTTTATCTGGACCGTATTATAACCTAGCGCCTTAGCGGGAGCAAGATCTAATGCAATCCTATCAGCACAAACTAGAGCATTTAGAGGGGAGATCCCCGTCTCTTCGACCGCTTTTTGATAAGCCTTTTTTTTATTTCCACCATCACAAAAATAGAGCCTTGTAAAAAACTCTGTTGAAATCCCCGCTCGTCTCATCTTTTCGCGTTGGATCTTCTCTCTGCCCTTGGTCACCAGAGCGAGCTGATGGTCGACATGAAGCTCTTGCAGCACCTCCACGGCATCTTCTACAGGTTGGATCGGATCGTTAAATCTCGGGTTTTCATAGATCTCGTCTATCCCCACATCGTAGCAGCGATCAGGAGCTCGATTGATCTCAATAAACTCTCTTAGCGCCTCCCGCGAGCTAATGTGAAAAGAGTTCAGTTGAAGGAGCTCCGTGTAGGCGCTTTGGAAGCTCTTCATAGCAAATCCAGCACCCTGCATAGCGGTTAAGGCATTCTTCAAGATCCCTGGAGAGATCGAACCCGTGGTATCGATCAATGTGTCGTCTAAATCAAAGATGATCAACAATTTTCATTATCTCTTTTGTTACCTGTTTCGAATTGTGTCGTATCAAGCTGCGCTGCAGCAGAGTGTCACCCTCTACCTGCACTCCGAACTCGCCAAGAAGGGGGGCAGAGATCACTCGAGAGTCCTTCATATCGTTCTCCACAAGCTCTCCCTCTTCTGCGTATCTCTCAATCAGCTGCTTAGCTGGCCTCTGATTGTTCACCAGGATATAGTCGAAGATATCGTCTCCGATGTAGCGGATGATCTCCGCGTGGTAGTTGCTCACCTTAAACCCCGTCGTCTGGCCGCGACGGTTCATCAAATTGGAGACGTAGATTTTTTTCGCTTGCGTCTCTCTAAGAGCTTTGCTCACCCCTTCCACAAGTAGATTGGGAATAATCGAGGTGTGCAGACCGCCAGGTCCGATCACAACTAAGTCGGCGTTCATGATCTCTGAGAGCGCGTGGGGATTGGGTTTTGGATGGGGCTCTAGAAAGATGCTGCTATACCCTCCATCAATTTTATCAGAGAGATATATCTCTTTTTCTCCCTCCAGGATCGATCGATCATTCAGGACCATCTTCAGCCGTACTTGGTGGGTCGTTACAGGGATCACCTTTCCTTTAATATAGAGGATGCGCCCCATCTCCTCGACCGCTTTCTCAAAACTCCCCGTCACCTTCTCTAAGGCAGAGAGCAGCAAGTTTCCAAAGCTATGCCCTCCCAGTCCACCATTTTCAAAGCGGTAGTTCATCAAACTGCGCATCATCCTCGATGAGTTCGAAAGGGCAACCAGACATTGACGCACATCCCCAGGCGGCAGAACGCCCAGCTCATCACGCAAGATTCCGGTGCTACCGCCATCGTCTGCCATAGAGACAATCGCACTGAGCTCCACATCAAAGACTTTTAGCCCTCGCAGAACTGCAAAGTTGCCTGTTCCTCCGCCCATGACGACAATTTTTTTCATCCAGCCTCTCCCCTCAGTCGCGTTATCTTTCCCCCCATTGAGTCTCCCTTAAAGAGGTAGCTCCCTGCTACTAGATGGTTCGCTCCCGCTTTAATTGCGAGAGGCGCCGTCTGATCATCGACCCCTCCATCTACTTGAATATCAAAAGGGGGAAGCTCTCCCTCCTTGGGCACCTTCCCCCCCTTTCGTACGTTCAACCGATCGCATAGATCGCGTGTGAACTTAACCTTCTCAAGGACTTCTGGTAGAAACGCCTGCCCACCAAATCCAGGTTGGACGGTCATCAGCAAAATTTTATCACACTTATCGAGATATTTTGGGATCAGCGACTCACTCGTTTCAGGGCAGAATGCCAGACCCGCCTTCACATTGCACTTTCGGATATAGGCTAGAGTCTCCACGACATCCTCGGTCGCCTCCATATGAAAGGTGATGCAGTCTGCCCCGCTCTCAATCAACCGTTCGATATAGTCAAAGGGGTTATAGACCATGATGTGGACATCTAAAAAGAGATCGGTCGCCCGATTTATCGCCGAGAGTCCCCGGGGACTTAAGCTGAGATTGGGGACGAAATGGCCGTCCATGATGTCGAAATGGATCCCATCAGCTCCCGCATCCTCTATCCGCTTCGCCTCATCAGCCAGATGGCCAAAGTCAGCAGCAAAAATCGAGGGCTGAATGTAGATAGGATCTCTCTTTGACATACTCTTCCAATGATGCGTTGGCCCCAGTATAACCAGAGCAGCACAATATTTTCAAAGTTGTTCTGGCATCCCATCTATGAAGCAGATCTTTTTCTACTCTCTATGACCCAAATTTGAGACCAAGGGATTAGCCTCCTTTATACCCGATGCAGCTTCTTCGAGTTTGAGTTCGAATCCACTTTCCCTATTCATCAAATCCCCCGTTATTATGTGTAGCAACCCTTCACTCCATTCGTCTCCCCTTGTGCAGCTGTCAAGATTCTTGATGCGCTCGATTATCGCTTTGGTCATTGCGAGCTTCTGATC
>JAAKFF010000008.1 GCA_011065165.1 Chlamydiota bacterium | reverse complement strand
TCTTAAAGTGTAGTTATTTAATTTTACATCACTTATCTTAATGAAGAAAGCATTTTCTTTCAAGAAAATTTGTGGCAATAGAATTTTTTATTTAGTCAGGATGAAGTGGATTTAAGCATGGCAAAAAAGCGCGATGAAATAGATAAGCAGGATCGATGGAATGTTGAAAATATCTTTCCAACCTTGAAGGCTTGGGAGCAAGGGTTTCAAGCTCTTATAAAAGGAAAGAGCGAGACAAAACGGTGGCCGGAACTTGCAAAATATCAAGGAAAGTTTAATGAAGGAGCGGAGACGCTAAGCGAATTTCTCAAAAAAATGTTTTACATCGAGCGTGATCTGATCAAGCTCTATACCTACGCCCACTTGCGCCATGACGAAGATGTGGCAAATGAGCCCCACAAGGAGATGTACGACAGGATCTCTCTCCTCTATTACGACTTTCAAAATGAGACCTCTTGGGTCCAAAGTGACATTCTACAGCTTCCCGACAAGATCTTTGAACGCTACCTGAGCGACTCCGCACTCAAGGAGCACCATATCTTTTTGGAGAAGATCTCTCTAGAAAGACCCTATACACTTACCGCTGACAAGGAGTATCTCATCTCACTCGCTGGAAAAGCTCTTGAAACACCAGAAAAAGTTTTTAGTATTTTTAATAACGCCGATCTGAAGTTTGGAACCGTAGAAGATAAAAAGGGGGAGCAAAGAGAGCTGACTCATGGAAGTTATGGCCTCTTTCTTCAGGCAAAGGACCGCACTCTTCGGAAAAATGCCGCGCTTAAGCTCCACCAGAGATATGGCGAGTTTGAGAATACCGTCTCCGAGTTGATCAATGGTCAAGTGCAGCGCCATATTTTTCATGCCAAAGCGCACAACTACCCCTCAAGTCTACACGCCGCCTTGACGCCTCATCAGATCCCTATCGAGGTCTACCATACCCTGATCGACACAGTGCATAAAAATCTTCCTGTGCTCCATCGCTATGTGAGCTTGCGTAAGAAGCTGCTCGGTGTCGATCAACTCCACTTCCACGACCTCTATGTCTCACTCGTCCCTGATTTTGAGAAGCACTACTCCTTTGCCGAAGCTGAGAAGATGGTGCTTCAGGCGGTTCAGCCTCTTGGTGAGGAGTACCAACAGATTCTAAAAAAGGGGTTTGAAGAGGAGCGCTGGGTCGATCGCTTTGAGAATGCGCAGAAGCGTTCTGGAGCCTACTCGAGCGGTTGCTATGATAGCTCTCCCTATATCTTAATGAACTTCCAAGGGACACTTAGAGATGTGATGGTGCTGGCTCATGAAGCGGGTCATAGTATGCACTCCTACTATACCAATAAAGCTCAGCCCTTTCACACCTCTCACTACCCCATCTTTGTAGCGGAAGTCGCCTCCACCTTCAATGAGGAGCTGCTCTTTCGCCTACTCCTTGAAAGGGCAGAGAGTAAAAAAGAGCGCTGCTATCTACTCAATCAAAAACTCGACGACATCCGTGCGACTCTCTTCCGCCAGACGCAATTTGCAGAGTTTGAACTCAGCCTCCATACGCTGGCTGAGAAGGGTGTGCCGCTAACTGCTTCATCTATGAAGACAGCCTATCGCAAATTAAATCAAGAGTACTACGGTGCTGACCTTTATATCGACCCTGAGATCGACGTAGAGTTCTTACGGATCCCCCATTTCTATTACAACTTTTACGTCTATCAATATGCTACAGGAATTAGCGCTGCCTATGCTCTTGTAGAACGGCTCATGAAAGAGGGAGAGAGCGCTCGAAAAGAGTACTTTCAATTTCTCTCCTCAGGATCGGCGCGCTATCCGGTTGATCTCCTGGAAATGGCCGGCGTAGATATGAGAGATAAGAGCCCGATCCAAACTCTGATTAGCCGCTTCGATGCACTCATTACTGAGTTCGAGAGTGAATTTTCAACTTGATGAAAAAATAGCAACAGAGTATTTCAATGATTACAAGTAAAGGTTGGTCTGAATTTTCATGGATGTTAACACTAAAGTCAAAAAGTCATTCGAGATTCTCAATGATAAAGGGCTCCATACTCGTCCCGCTACAGAGTTAGTGAAGTGTGCGCAGATCTATAAATCGCAGATTTTTCTGGTCTATCAGGGGCTGAATGTTAATGCCAAATCTCTACTTGGTATCCTCATGCTAGCTGCCACCTGCGGCGCTATCATCGACATTGAAGCCGAAGGCAACGATGCTGAAGAGGCTGTAAATGCCATCCTCTCTCTCGCTGAGAACAAGTTCAACATCCATTTTTAGTATTTTTACTCTTCTACAGCGATCACTCTGTCGAAGACATCTTGTGTGCAGTAGATGGGGATCTCGCTTTGGATGGCGAGGGTGAGGCAGTCGCTGGGCCGGGCATCGATCTCCAGAATCTTGCGCTTGCCATCGATGGTCTGCTCTATGAAGAGGCGAGCGAAGTAGATGGTATCTTGAACATCTGTGATGACGACCTGAATTGGGGTGATATCGAGTCCACCGAAGATCGAGTTGATTAGATCGTTGGTATGGGGGCGAGGCTTGATCTGCTCAGCGAGATCTATCTGGATATTCTGCCCAACATGTGGCGAAGTATAGATCGCAAACTGTTTATCTTCCGTTCCTAAGACAAACACAGTATAGGATTGCGATTGCAAGATCTTATTGAATTGAATGGGAACAAGCTCGAATTCCATAATCCCCCCCTTTTCTCTATTAATACCATAATTAGGAGAGCTGATCAACTGTTCCGTCTGCTCTGCCAATGAGAAGTCGGCTGGCTAAATTGAAGAAGAACCCTGTCTCTAAGAGACCTGGAATACGGATGAGTCTCTCATGGTCACTTTCGGGATCATCTCGAAGCGACTCGAACTGAATATCATAGATGAGATTACCATTATCGGTCTCGAAGAGTCTATCGTCATCGCGCGTGCGAAGATGGCCAAGAAATCCCAGTTTTCTGATCTTATCGATCGTTGCTCCTCGCCCAAAGGGAAGAATCTCAACAGGAAGAGGGTGTTTCCCTAACTTTTCTACTACTTTGCTCTCATCGACGATCACCCACATCTCTCGGCTGGTGTTCGCCAAGATTTTCTCGCGGAGCAGTGCCCCTCCGCCCCCCTTTATCATTCGTCTTTTGGCGTCGATCTCATCCGCTCCATCTACGGTAATATCAATAGATGTGATGGCGTTGATATCGGCAAGGGGAATTCCACCTGCTTTTGCTTGCTCTTGGGATTGTATGGAGCTTGAAACGAACTGGATATGAAGCCCTTCAGCCGTGCGCTGAATGAGCCGGTTGATAAAGTGAAAGACAGTCGATCCTGTTCCCAAACCGACCAGCATTCCCTCTTCAATCCACTCAGCAGCAGACTCTCCCGCTTTTTTTTTCATCTCATCTTCATTCATAATATCACCATTTTGTAGCATTAAAAATTTCGCGGCAATATCTTTTATGCTTTTCTTTTTCTCATCGACTATGCAATGGTAAAGTGGAAGGAAAACCATCTAAAGGTAAAGATCTATGGTCTATGCAATCGAAAGCCCTCGCATCCAAAAGATTCGACTTAGGGTAGAGGAGCATTATAAACAAATTGAGAGAGGCATCTCAGATCAAGCAGTTAAACGGACGGCATCCCAGATTTACAGACGGTTAGCCGAAAACTCTACTCGGAGTGTGGGCAAAAAATCCATTATCGAGTTCGATGAAAATCAAAATCCCGCCGATCTCAGTAAGATAGCTAAATTCGTTATGGAAAAGTTGCGAGGCTAGCTAAGACTCCATGAAGAATATCATTGATTTTTTTGAAAAGCGCGGCTTTGTCGATAATATGACAAGCGATGAGCTTAAGAGAGTGTGCGTAGAGCCTATCAAAGTCTATATCGGCTTCGACCCTACTGCAGATAGCCTCCACTTAGGAAATCTGGTGGGGATTGTCGCTCTCGACTGGATGCAGCGGTTTGGTCACACTCCTGTCGCCCTTTTAGGAGGTGCCACAGGGAAGATCGGGGACCCTTCTGGAAAGAGCAAGGAGCGGCCTCAGCTCTCCCAAGAGATGCTCGAGAAGAATGTGATGGGCATCCGAGGGCAGCTTGAACGCTGCCTCACCGACCCCCTTATCCTGAATAATGACGAGTGGCTCAGTCGATATGGGTATATTGAGTTTTTGCGTGATATTGGGAAACACTTTCGCATCGGTCCCATGCTTGGAAAGGAGAGCGTACGGAGCCGCTTCCAATCGGAAGAGGGGATTAGCTACACAGAATTTTCTTATCAAGTGCTCCAAGGTTTTGATTTTTACTATCTGTCCGAAAATGAGGGTGTCACTCTTCAGATGGGGGGGAGTGATCAATGGGGAAATATTACAGCAGGAATTGAGCTCACTCGCAAACTCTCAGGAAAACCGATCTATGGGTTGACCTATCCCCTTTTGACGCGCAGTGATGGTAGAAAATTCGGAAAGAGCGAGGAGGGAGCAATTTGGCTCGATCCGAAGAGAACCTCTCCCTATCAATTTTATCAATATCTGGTCCGCATCGCCGACTCCGATGTCATTCAACTTCTTCGTATGCTCACCTTTATTGAGCTTGAGGAGATCCTCGGATTTGAAGAGGCGTTAGCGTCAGGAGCCTTCACCCCTAATGCAGCTCAGAGAAGGTTAGCAGAAGAGGTGACGCGTTATGTTCACAGCGCAGAGGGGTTAAAAATTGCTCTGAGAGTCACCGAAGCGTTGGCGCCAGGTTCCAAAGCTAGTTTAGATCCCGAGGTTCTCGAAGAGATCGCAAAAGATATGCCCCATATATCTCTACCCATTGCAGAGATCATGAATCAGAAGTATACCGATATTGCCGCCACTTCAGGGCTCTCAACAAGTAAGAGCGAAGCCGTTCGTCTGGTAAAAAATGGAGGCGCCTTCCTTAATAATGAGAAGGTGGATGATCAAGCTCTTGTGATCGAGTTGAAACATGTGATTGGTGGAAAGTATCTGCTTTTTGGTGCAGGAAAAAAGAGAAGAGTTCTCGTCAAAATAGAGAAGTAATCTAAGATTTTTTTTAAAAAAATCAAAAAGGACTTGTCTGAAAATCAACAAGATAGAACAATGCGGTTAGATAACATAAACCTCTTGCACGATCTTTTTCGTTGAAAGAAAACTGCAAGGCATGAGAAGAGAAGATTAATCTCATTCGTTAAATTTTAAGGAGCAGGGTGACATGACTACAATTACAAAAAAGAAGCTCATAAGTGAAATTTCTCGCAGACGAGGTCTTCATCCTAATGAAGTAAGACTAGTCGTTCAATCTTTCTTAGATTGCATGACTGAATACCTCTCTGAAGGAGATAGACTGGAGTTTCGTGACTTCGGAGTCTTTGAGGTTGTGAAAAGAAAACAGAAGATCGGTAGGAACCCCAAAAATGCTGCAGTACCTATCATCATTCCAGCGAGAAGAGCTGTTAAGTTCACTCCTGGAAAAAAGATGAAGAATCTGATCGAAAGCGAGAAAACCCATCAGGGAGCTGCTCTCTAGGGGGTCTACTGAAAAGAGAGTAAAATGTGTGTGAAAGCCAAAACTCTACTTTTTAGTTCCCTCTCATGAGCACTCTTTGACCCTTTGGGCGGAAGATTATGAGCGGCCTCGTCACTTTTTACATGAGTCGTCTTAACGAAATGGACGACAAGGAAGCGATTAAAGCGATCCTTTCTGATGAAAAAGTTGACGAGACCGCTCTATTTTCACTGATCCAGGATTGTCAGGAGATCTCCATCGAGACTCCACGCGATATCCTTCTCTTCTATCAAAAACTTCTCACTCTTATCTTAATCCTTCCCTATTCAGAGAGGCGGAGTGCATCGTCTGATTTACATGTGAAGGAGCTTCTCAAAAAGGGGAGCAGGGATGGATATTGGAGCTCTTTTCAGCTTCCCACGGCATCTGCTGCGCTAGCTTCCTATTTAGTGACGGGAGAGTATGAGAAGCTCGATGTGAAGCAGCTGGAAAAGGGAGGGGTCCTCTTAGATAGTGGTAACCATAGTTTAGATGGAAATGTTATCAAGCCGATAGAATCTGCCCATCTTGCCCTGATTTGGCTCTACTTAGGATGGGCGAATCAGGATGAAGAGCTGCTCGGCTCCGGACTCAGTCTTGCCCAATTTTGCATCAACTTCTGCGATAGAGAGGGGAGCCCTTTTCAAGGACTTTGGACCAGAGAGTCTGACTATCTTCCTATGGAGTTATACTCCTCCCTCTCACTTCTCTTTTCAATCGCTTCTCATCTGCGCCTCAGCTCTAAGATGAATGTGATGAAGGAGGCTCTCTTAAAAAAACTTGAAGAGGAGAGGTTCGAGCATGTCGACTCCTTGACCCTTCTCCTAGCGTTGCGTTTTCGAAAGCTTATTGAAGAGAAAGTTCCCCATCCTGAAGTTTCTGCGGGTCACACACTCCACGACATCGATCAGAGTCTTGGCTTCATGCGCTATGACCATCAATCCTTAAGCTTAGCTTGCTCCGTCTGCGGCGTAAATACCGGACTCGGCGCCATCCATAAAAGAGGGATCCATATCGTCTCATTCGGACCCCACTACCATCCTCTAGCCGATTCAGACTATTTTGGAATCTACCGCACTTCGAATGGAAGTCGAGAAGGATTTAAAGATCTAACGCTAGAGCGGGATGAGGAGGGGTGTCACTTTAGAGGGTGGTCTCGATTAATCTCTCCTCAGCCTGGTGATCTCTCAAAACAAAATTTTACCTACTCCTCTCCTGGGGAGCAGTGGCTTTTTTGTGAACTGCGTGCTGAGAGAGAAGATTTACAGCTCGATGTGCGGCTGAGTAAGGCTATCCAGGACTCTTCACTCTCCTTTGCCTTTTATATTTCGGCAGAGAGGGCTAGTGTGGAGGGCGAGGTGGTCCTGACGCCAGGCGCTCTGGAGCGCTATCAAGGAAAATCGGCCCGAATAACTTTTGAAAAGGATGGAGAAGTTCTCTCTCTCCACCCAGAATTTGATGGTGAGATGCAATTGATTCCTTTAGCAGGGGAGCGCCACTTCTGGTCAGCAGATTTTTTACTCGCCTTTCCGCTATCAGAAAAATTAAAAACCTACTCCTGGACACTCTAATTTTACTGGAAAACTTGCAAAAAATTCATTTTTCAGGATAATTTTAGGATAAATTTAGGAGAAATATTTTGTCTATTCCAAAAGCTATAGCAATAGGTTCAATTTCTCTCTTCCTTCTAATCGGTGTTCTCGCCGTTTTTAAGAGGGGAGCAGAGAGTGAGCCCTCCCTAGCTCAGGAGGCTGCCACTCAGAGTTACGACGAGGTAGTTGAGGCGCCAAGAGAGGAGCCATCGGCGCAATATCTGCTACCTGTACAAGACGAAGTTGCAGATAGGGATGCCAATCAGGTCTGGAGACTCTTTACGACGGGAAGGCAGAAGCTCCCCATCACTCAGACGATCCGTTATAAGAGCCGCGTATCGTGGCTTAAAGGGCGGCCCGCATGGATCACTGACTACGCTTCACACTACTCTACATCCCGCCATTTTATCGCAAGAAGCCTCAATGGAAAACGGGACTATCTTACGCAGACAGTCTCATCTGGAGACTCCTTTAACGTGCTCAAGAGAGAGTTGACCTTCTACTTGATCGTCGATCTTTCACGGTGCAAAATGTGGTTCTACTCCCATGATCTTACAAACGATGAATGCCTCCTATTAAAGACCTATAAAGTGGGGTTGGGCTGTTTTAACGACGACTCATACTCGGGGCTCTTGACACCAAGCGGGAAGTTTACTCTCGGTGATAAGGTGGCAATTTATAAACCAGGAGTGGTGAGCTATTTTCAGGATAGTGAGCAAGAGATGGTTCAGATCTTTGGAACGCGGTGGATTCCCTTTTCGGAAGAGCTGAGTAGCGAAGGCGATAGCCCCCGCGGGTATGGCTTTCATGGAGCGCCATGGATCTATGATGAAGAGAGTGAGAGCTACTATGAGGATCTTACCACAATCGGTAGTTATGAGAGTGATGGATGTATCAGACTCGCTCAAGATGATATTGAAGAGCTCTTCTCTATTGTGATCACCAAACCAACCATTGTGGAGATCGTTACAGATTTTCATGATGCCGAGCTTCCCGGAAATCTCGTCACACGGGGTGAGTAGATGTTAGAGCATGAAAGACAGATCTCCGACTATAAAAAGAGTATTGCCCAGCTCAAAGATCAGAATAAGGTCAATGGGATCTTGACAGATGATGAGATTATTAAGTTAGAGAAGAAGTTAGATCTTCTTAAAGAGCAAGTCTACTCACAGCTCACTCCTTGGGAGAGAGTTACTATCTGTCGCCATCCCGACCGTCCCCGTTCGATCGATTACATCAAAAATTTATGTGAGAGCTTTACAGAGATTTTTGGCGACCGCCTCTTCCAGGACGACCACTCGATTGTTGCAGGCCTTGGCGTCATCGATGATGAGAAGTTTGTGATTATCGCTCAAGAGAAGGGGTGTGATACTGAGAGCCGTCTCTATCGCAATTTTGGGATGCCTCATCCTGAGGGCTACCGCAAAGCTCTGCGCCTCATGAAGCTTGCTGCAAAGTTCAACCTACCCGTCCTCTCTCTTCTCGATACACCTGGAGCCTTTCCTGGCCTCGCAGCCGAAGAGCGCGGCCAAGGATCCGCCATTGCAACCAATCTGATGGAGATGGCTAACCTTCCCACCCCGATTATCGTGATGCTCATTGGCGAAGGGTGCTCAGGTGGAGCTTTGGGCATGGGAGTAGGTGATGTGATTGGAATGCTCGAACACGCTTACTATTCCGTCATCGCTCCTGAAGGGTGCGCATCGATTCTCTGGCGCGATACTTCCAAAAAGGAGGAGGCAGCGGCGGCTCTGCGTATGCAGGCAGAGGATCTACTTGAGTTTGGAGTTGTGGATGAGATTATTAGAGAGCCCCAGGGCGGTGCCCATTACGATCCAAAAGTTGTCTATGAAGGGGTGAAGCGTTTTATCTTAAAGCAGAGCAAAATCCTGAAAAAATTCTCTCACGAAGAGCTGCTAGAGCGGCGCTATCAGAAGTTCCGGAAGATGGGAGCCTACACCTCCAAAACTGAGTTAGTATGAGATTACTTTTTAAAGCAGCACTTCGTGTCAAACGCCATCTCGCTCTATTTCTCTTCTCTCTAGCGACACTCATTGCGCTTACCGTTGCCAACCACGTGGAGATGTTTACCCTCGGCGTTCTTGCTGATACCGGAGCAGATTTCTTCTCTCTCTTCGCCTCCAAAAATGGAGAGGGAGAACAGAATGGTCATGTAACCCTACAAGAGGTGCAAGAGAAATGGCATAAGATCGACAGAGAGAGAGAAGGGGTCATCACCAAGGAAGATGCAAACATCTTTATGACCAAAAAATCAGGCCCCAACCCCCTAAAGCGGGTGATGGGCCAGATCAAGCGTCATTTTCACTTAGAGCAGGACCTCAAGCCCTTTCTTATTCTTCTATGTATAGTGGCCCTCAATAAAGCGATCTTTCTCTTTTTTAGTCGCTACACGACCAGAAAGCTCTCCTTTCGCATTAGCCGCGACTTGCGGCAGCACTACTTCGACCACCTCCAGCACCAACCCATGAGCTTTTTTCAAAAATATAATATCGGTACGCTCTCATCTCGCGTATCGAGCGACTCCAACCAGATTGCCACCTCGATCAACTCCTTCCTGACCAACTACATTCAAGCTCCCTTCACCATTCTCTCGACACTGATTTTCTGTTTTTTTATGTCCTGGCAGCTCTCGATGGTTATCTTCCTCGGTCTCCCTTTGATCGTCCTACCCGTGGTCTTTGTGACGCGCAAAGTGAAGAAGATCACACGCCAGCTCCAGAAAAATCAGGAGCGTTTCACCTCTATCCTCATCGACTTTTTAGCGGGGATCCAGACCGTTAAAGTCTTTGCGATGGAGTCCTTCTCCTATAAAAAATATAAAGAACAGAACGATCAGATGGCAAAACTCGAAACCAAGACTGCCAAATACGATCTTCTGACACGTCCCGTCCTCCATACGATCACTACCTTCTGTCTTGCTACAGTCATCATTATGGGGCTCCATGTTCTGGATATGAAGCTCGCTGAATTGATCATCTTTATCGGTCTTTTGCATCTCTTCTATGAGCCAGTAAAAAAGTTTGCCGAAGAAAATTCCAACATCCAGAAAGGGGTTGTTGCCGCAGAGAGAATGTACGAAGTGCTCAACTTAAAACCGCAGATCATCGACCACCCTCATGCCATTAAGCTCGAGAGCTTTGAAAGAGCTCTAGAGTTCAAAGATGTCTGGTTTCGCTATGAGGAGAATTGGATTCTCAAGGGGCTTAATTTCACAGTCAATAAGGGAGAGACCGTTGCTCTTGTCGGGGGAACAGGTGTGGGAAAATCGACAATTGTTCAGCTTATTCCACGCCTCTACGAAGTTCAAAAAGGGGAGATCCTTATGGATGGGAAACTATTGCATGATTACACCCAAAAGTCGCTGCGTGAACAGATCTCTTTTGTCCCCCAAAAACCCTTTCTTTTTTATGACACCATCGCCGCCAATATCGCTTATGGCAAGTCCTTCTCCAAAGATGAAATCATCGAGGCAGCAAAAAAAGCCCACGCCCATGAGTTCATCGAGCAGTTACCACAAGGTTACGAGACCATGCTCGCCGAGACGGGAAAGAACTTCTCAGGAGGACAGCAGCAGCGCCTCGCCATAGCCAGAGCCCTAGTGAAGAGGGCGCCGATCTTGATCTTGGATGAAGCGACCTCTTCCCTCGATGCCATCAGCGAAAACCATATCAAAATGGCGATCAAAGAGCTGCATGGAGAGATCACTCAGATCCTCATCGCCCACCGCCTCTCCACTCTTGAATATGCCGATCGGATTATCTTCCTAGAAAATGGAGAGAAAGTTGCAGAGGGAACGCGAGAAGAGCTCCTCGACATCTGCCCCCCCTTCCGCCTCATGTGGGAGACCCACTTCCACACCAAAAAGCAGGCTGCACCAGCCCTCAGCTAACTTTAGAAAATAATTCCATAGGAAACTTGCAGTGTAGGAAGGAACTTGTTCCCCTTCGTGGTAAAGTAGGCTCCACCAAGGCTTGCTTGGATAAATCGTTTTTCATTTTTTTCCATAAGATACTCCTTACCAATGAGAATTTGGGGGGTGACATACCCTAGATGCTTATTCCATTTATACGTGAGGGCACCCACCCCAACCTTTGCTCCGATTCCAAAATAATATTGTGAATCTAGGTTTGGTTTGGGAAAGAGAAGATAGTTAGCGTAGAGATGACCTTCAATTATGAGAATGAGGGGAGTGACTCCTATGCCAACATCAAAACCATTGTGATTGTGTTGGATTCGTGTTCCCAGATCCAAAGAGATTATGGACGGAAATCCAACACCGATGCTGAAGTAGCCTCTGGTGTCGTGGACCTCATTGGGGGACTTTTCTTCGTTGGCAAAAAGAGTTGTTGCTGAAAGTAATAAAATGCAAAAGATAATTTTTAGTTTATTCATAAGTCCTCCGATTAATTTAGAATAATATTCTAATGCGATTTATCTATTAATAACAAGATCGAATTACACCTATCAAAGGTGAAGTAGAGTTGAATAACCTTACTCTTATGCGTATCTAATCAATCGGGCCTATTGGGAGAACTATTGGTCTAGACAGAGGGTTGTGATTGGGTTACACTATTTGAAAATTAATTAAGGAGTTTTAAATGAAACGCATTATTACACAGGAAGTAACAATTCATTCGGATCCAAATAGCGTTTACGCTGCTTTGACCGACCCAAAAAAATTCTCAGGATTCACCGGTGGCGCCGAGGCAGAAATCGACACTAAGGTGGGTGGAAAGGTCTCTCTTTTCGATGGAAAAATCACTGGTACTACATTAGAGTGCATACCAGATAAACGGCTAATTCAGGCTTGGAGAGCAGGAAATTGGGACGAGGGAATAATCTCACTCGTCAAATTCGAACTATCTGGAGAGGATTCAAAAACGTTGGTACGTTTCGAGCATGTAGGCTTTCCAGTTGACGAAAAAGAACACCTGGAAGCTGGTTGGCATAAAATGTATTGGGAACCACTCAAAGCGTTTCTAGAAAAAAGTTAGAGACGTTATTTTCAGTTACATTATTTCCAATGGTTACTGTCTAGACAGTGGGAAACAAAAGGCTGACTCAGTCTTTAGATAGGTACATAAACAGTTTATAATTAATCAGTTAAGGTTTTCATTACTTCTTTTTGTACTTTTCAGTATTATAGTGTTATAAGTTATTTGAGGAAAAAGATTATGTCAGCAAATACTGAAACAAAGCGGATCACACTTGATATCCCATCGGATCTACATCGAAAGCTTAAGGCCATCGCTGCACTTTTGGGTGTCACACTCAAAGATTACATCATTGGTTGTGTGGAGAAAAAAACGTTTTCTAATGAACCAAAAGAACCTCTTAGAAAAGCAATGGAGGACTCTTCTCGAGAGAAGGGACTCTCAGAGTATAAAGATATAGAAGATCTCATAAAGAAATTAGATCTTTAGTAGGGAGATCATGTTAAAACTTCTCACAACAAACCAGTTTAAGAGGGATCTTAAACGCATGAAAAAAAGAGGTAAGGAGTTAGCAATACTATGGATAATCATTGAGAAGCTATTGGACCAAGAGCGACTTGATTCAAGTGATATTTGTAGGAACTGGAACGCACTCAGATCTCTTCAACGAGTGAATTCTTTCGTTTCTAACGAAGATGTCCACACTCTATCAGAGCTTGCTCTGCTTTGGGGCTGAACCGTCCGACCTCTTTCAGTCTATCAATGGCGCCAGAAGCGACAAAGAATTGCATCAGCTCATCCGATGCCAAACCTAGGTCGATGAGTCTCTCAGCTAGAAGTTCCATACGCGTTACATTTGCGTAGAGGCGTTTGCCGCCTGTCTTTGCAAGAGAGGCTGGCAGCGGATCTAATCGATCGTCGGCACGAGGGTGGATGAAGTGGACAATAGCGTAGCGCTCTTCCTTGAGACCGGGATCCATTACGCGGTGTCGCGCGCTCTTGCAATATCCGTTAGAGATATTCTCAAGCATATCTCCGCAGTTCACAATAAAGGCTCCATCCGGAACGATCACATCGATCCATCTACCCTCTTGATTCTGCACTTGCAACCCTTTTGCTGTACATCGAGGTAGAATGGTGAAGAAATCGATGTCGGTATGTGCACTTGCCCAAATCTCCTTTTTGCTAGGATTTGCTGGGTAGTAGAGGACGCGCATCAGACAGTTACCCTCGGATGTCATCGCATTGATAAAGTTCTTTTCCTGTCCCAAGACTTCTGAAATGGCGCTGCCGAGGATATCCTTAAACCCATCCAAGGCATCAAAGAGTGTGAGCATCGTCCTTTTAAAGGCGTAGGGTTTATCGGGCCAGAGGTTCTCTTGATAGTGGAGTCGTTTGAGGTCACGCGCGCTAAGCTCTCGTCCGATATGGTAGAACTCTTTAAAATCCTTCCTCATCTCATCTTTAGCTGATTCAGATTGAACGAATCCTCTCTGCCCATTTTTTGCCTGAAACTTTAACTTCTCCTGTAAGTTCATTGAGAAAAAATTCTTGGCCTCAGCATAGGCCTCATCGAGGACTTCTACCTCAATATCTACTCCGGTAATTGCAAAAAACCCGACATCTTTCATGGCGGAATCGAGCTGATCTAAAAAGGCCTCTCTCTTTATCGGGTTGTGGTAATCTGGTAGATGAAGAACGGGAATTGTGGGGTCAAAAGCTTGAAGCAGAGAAAAGGTAGAGAGGGCGAAGAGAAATAAGAATTTTCTCATATTAACCTCCTGGTTACAGAAACGTTACCACCCTGTCAGAAAATATGACAACTGAAAAAAGAAGATTTATGGGTGGAGGATCGCGCAGCTCTCTAAGAGATGGTGGATTTTTTCTTCGATAGGCTCATGGGAATCTGAGGGGGGGTATTTGATATTATAGGCAACGCGGTAGAGATCATCCTCTCCTTGAAGTAGTTTCATACCCATGCACTCCATGAAATTTTCATCGACCTCTTGGCTCTTCACAACGTAGTGCGGAGTGCGGTAGTGTGCGTACCCTACTTGGGTCCCATTCTCATCACACATTTTGATTTCAGAGCGTCGAAGCTCAGTTGAGGTAAAGAGCATTTCGATCGCAATCTTATGTTTTCTTAAGTAGAACTCTAACATCGCAGGATAGTGGGGAATGGTTTCAACAGTGATGATCTCACTCCAAGAGTCCAACGTCTCACTCTTGGGAATGTAGATCACCATTTTTTTCTGCTTTAATACCTGATGGAAAGAGGAGGGTATCGGAACGGAAAAGGTGTTTGCAGAGAAGAGAAGAGAGGGGAGAAGGAGAAAGAGGAGGAGAACGTTCACGAGGGGAGCATCCCCAGAGCGGCAAAGGCCTCTTTCAGCTCTTCATTATCTTGCTTGTCTAGAGCGCCATTTTCATTCAGCCAACGGACATATCCGGGAGGAATCTCTTTTAGCGGCTTGCCTCGGTGTTTACCAAAAGGCATCTGGCGCAGGGTCTTCTTCTGATTCATGATCTCTATGATCGCTTCCATCGAGAGATCATCGACCATCTCGGAGAAGACTTTGTACAAGACGATCACATCGTCAAGGGCTCGGTGGGCGTTATTGGCTTCAATGCCATGGTATTCTCGGAGGTGCTGTAGGGAGTGGCGGGGGAGATCGGGGCGGTATTTACGGGCGAATTTTAGGGAGTCGATATAGATCCATTTGGGGAGGTCTACCTCATGGCGACGGAACTCATATTCGAGAAATGGCTTATCGAAAGCGTCATTGTTATGGGCGATTAAGACGACCTCATCAGAGCAAAAAGCGGTGAACTTTGCAGCCATCTCTGCAAAGGTCGGGGCATCCTGGACCATCTCATCGGTGATATTGTGAATCGCAGTGGCACCCGGAGGAATAGGGGTGTGAGGGTTGACGAGACTCTGAAAAGTCAGCTCCCTTACAGGATCGTACGCTGCAATCTCGATGATGCGATCCCTATCGGGTTTTACACCCGTTGTTTCTGTGTCATAAAAAATAGGTCGTTTTGTCATGGATCCTACTATGACGGATTGATTTAAAATTGTCAAAATCCCTTGTATAGGTTAGACTAATACCATTTAATAAACTGAGAAAAATATGAGAATATCCCTACTCGCCTTGCTGTTAGCCCTATCTATTAGCGGCTGTTACCAGGTCTCATCTGACGGAGATGGAGACTTTCGTACGGTACCTGTGACAAACAACCCTAACCTCACCCCACATAGAGAGATGGGTGGGATGTCGGTGATGCCCTATTGACTTAGGTTAATTGTTACGATAGGTTGAGTTTAAAGAGGGGTAATTCAGTAGATATGGCTAAAAAAACCGTTCACGACGTCCAATATAATTTCTTCGAAAGCCAAGAAGCTGAGTGGTTTAAGCAACTTGGGAAGGAGAAACTTCTTCTAGCCCTCAAAGAGATGCTGCTCATCCGACAGTTCGAACTCCGCGCCGAATCTGCCTACCAACAGGGAAAGGTAGGGGGATTCTTCCACGCCTACATGGGGCAAGAAGCGATCCAGACAGCTGCCGTTCATGCTCTGGGACGTGATTCAAATTGGTGGATCACCACCTACCGCTGTCACGCCCTCGCCCTGCTCTTAGGTGCAACCCCCAATGAAGTGATGGCAGAGCTCTATGGAAAGGCGACTGGAAATGCGAAGGGACGCGGCGGATCGATGCATCTCTATACAGAGCGCATGCTAGGTGGATTTGGAATCGTGGGAGGACACCTCCCCATCGCTACAGGCGCTGCCTTCTCCCTTAAGTATCAGAAACAAGAGGGGGTGGCTGTCTGCTTCCTTGGGGAGGGAGCTTTTGTACAAGGTGCTATTCATGAATCTCTCAACTTAGCTTCACTCTGGGATCTGCCTTGTATCTATGTCATTGAGAATAACCAGTGGGGGATGGGAACGGCAGTCAACCGCGCTCTCTGCGTCCAACCCATTGCAGAGCATTTTGCCAAAGCCTATGATATGAAAGGGTATACGTTTGACGGAATGGACTTTTTTAACTGCTATGCCGGCTTTCGCCATCTCCTAAGTGAGGTGCGCAAAAGTGGACGTCCTGTCCTTGTCGAAGCGGTGACAGAACGCTTTCGTGGCCACTCTATCTCCGATCCCGCTCTCTACCGCTCCAAAAAGGAGCTTGAAGAGGCAAAGAGGCGCGATCCCATTCATCTCTATGCCGACGCTTTAAAGAAGAAAAAAGTGATCACCGATAAAGAGTATAGCGCTCTAGAAAATGCCCAGAAAGAGAGCGTCATCGCCGCCATGAAGTTTGCCGAAGAGAGCCCACTTCCAGAGTTAACTACACTAGAAGAGGATGTCTTTGCGCCATGAGTGATTCCATGCAAAAAGTCACGATGAGGGAAGCCATTCGTCAAGCTATCGATGAAGAGATGGAGCGCGATGAGAAGGTCTATCTCATGGGTGAAGAGGTAGCAGAGTATAACGGCGCCTATAAGATTTCGAAGGGGCTTTTAGATAAATGGGGCGCTGACCGTATCATCGATACTCCCATCTCAGAGACGGGCTTTACGGGGTTGAGTATCGGCGCTGCCATGACGGGACTTCGCCCCATCGTAGAGTTTATGAGCTTTAACTTCTCCTTCGTCGCCTTCGACCAGCTCATCTCCAACGCCTGTAAAATGTACTATATGTCTGGCAACCGTTTTTCCGTACCGATCGTCTTCCGCGGACCGAATGGCGCTGCGGCGCAAGTCTCCTGCCAACACTCCCACTGCGTCGAAGCACTCTATGGAAACTTCCCAGGATTTATCATTGTCACTCCAAGCAATCCTTATGATGCCAAAGGGCTGCTTAAATCTGCCATCCGCAGCAATAACCCCGTTCTATTTCTGGAAAACGAACTCGACTATGGCATGGAGATGGAGATCCCTACAGAAGAGTATCTCCTTCCCTTCGGAAGGGCTAGAGTTATCCGTGAAGGAGCGCATCTCACACTAATTTCGCACAGTCGCATGCTTCGTTATTGCCAAGAAGTAGCAGAAGAGTATGCTAAGAAGGGAGTAGAAATCGAAGTGATCGACCTCTGCACTATCAAACCCCTCGATATGGGGACGATCGCGGAGTCGGTACGGAAGACACACTTCTGCGTTCTTGTTGAGGAGGGCCACCTCTTTGCTGGGATCTGTGCAGAGGTAGGCTTTCAAATTCAAGAGCAGTGCTTCGATTTTTTGGACGCCCCATTAAATCGGGTCTGCCAGATGGAGACACCTCTCCCTTACTCAAAAGAACTTGAACGCGCCTCGCAGCCTAATCCCGAAAGGATCCGTGCTGCTATCGCTGAAACTTTGCACTTGTAACTGGAGACAAAAAGCTCATGCCCTCAACCCTCACCATGCCAAAACTCACACCCACTATGGAAGCGGGTACGATCGTAAAATGGCACAAAAAAGAAGGAGAGACCATCAAAGGAGGCGACCTTCTCTTTGAAGTAGCCACCGATAAAGCTACCGTCGAACATAACTCCCTAGATGATGGCTTCATGCGAAAAATTCTTGTGAATGAGGGAGAGGAAGCGCTCGTTAACCAAGCTGTTGCTATTTTCACCCCCACTAAAGATGAGAGCATAGAGGGGTACGAACCTGAAGGAATTAAACCCCATGAAGCAGAGCCCGAAGGCGTTGTTGAAGAGGCCGTCGTGGCGAAACCTAGAGCTGGCGCCTCAGTCGTGCAGCCCTCCTTTATTGTCGAAGAGCCCCTCGAAGATTACTCCTTTGAATTCGATACCAGCTATCAAGAGCGGCTTGCCGCCTCTCCTCTCGCAAAAAAACTTGCGAAGAGAAAAGGGGTCGATCTTTCAACTGTAAAAGGGAGCGGCCCTGATGGGCGTGTTATGAGCCGCGATCTCGACTTAGCTCAGCCAGATAGCCCCACACCATTTGATCGCTCTCAGATGCCTCAAGAGAAGCCTGGAAGCTATCTTTCAGAACCGATGAGTCCTATGCGCAAAGCGATCGGAGAAAAACTGCAAGCTTCCAAGAGCTTTATCCCTCACTTCTATCTCCAGCAAGATGTCGATGTCGAAGCGATGATCGAGATGCGTGAACAGCTGAAAAAGACCGGTGTTAATGTCACCTATAACGACTTTATCATGCGCGCAACGGCCCTTGCCCTCAAAGAGCACCCCGTTGTCAATAGCGGTTTTGATAGCGCAAATAACGCCATCGTACGCTTTCAGACGATCGATATCGCCCTCGCCGTCACCATCGAAGAGGGGCTTATCACCCCAATCCTCCGCCATGTTGACTTCAAAAATCTTGGTCAGATCTCAGCCGAAGTGAAACAGCTCGCAGGGCAGGCCAAGAGAGGCGAACTTCAGCCCCACCAATATCGCGGGGGCTCATTCACCGTCTCCAATCTGGGGATGTATGGGATCCACGACTTTCAGGCTATCATCAACCCCCCACAGGTCTCGATTCTCGCCATTGGAGGGATTCGAGAGTGCGCCGTTGTCAAGAATGGAGAGGTCGTCCCAGGTAAGCGTATGATGCTCTCCCTCTCCAGCGACCACAGGGTGGTAGATGGGGTCGACGGAGCTAAATTCATCAAAACCCTGCAAAAATTTCTTGAAAACCCGACTGTTCTGCTAATTTAAAGGTTTTTACACTTTTTTTTTAATAGGATAGTGCGTATGATCTCTTTCAAAAGTAGAGGTTAGGATCATGACAGGAAGGCTTATTGTTGGAGGGGCTTATCTCCCCGAAACAGCACTCAAAACAAAATATTATTTTAAACAGGCCCAAGATTCCAACAACTATGTTAAGAGGGTCTATTCACTCTTCTGTGCGACAGTGTTTTCCTCTTGCAATGTCCTCCTCTACGGCCTCAGTGCTACACTCCTCTCAGCCCTTATCGCCCCCGCCGATCCTGACGGATCAATAGATAACTTCTGCATTGATGGCCTCAACACCGTGCGATCACTCTCCCAGGCCGTTGCAGGCTTCTTCAAGACCCTCGGCGCCCTAGCTGGCCAAGGCAGCCAACCGCCTCTCCCCCCAGCCAACGGTGGTGGCCAGCAACCTCTTCCTCAAACAGGAATGGATCTTGCTATACAGAGAAGTCTTCTTGACCAATACCCAGGAAATAGGGGTGGGCGGGCTTCAGGAGCTCATCCTCCCATGCCAAGAGAACCCCAAGTTTTTCCTCCACGGACATTTACACAGCAGAGAATGGGTCAAGATAGAGAATTTGAAGAAACGAAGCGCAAGGACCGACAGAGAGCTATGGAAAACGAAGAGAAGAAGATCGAAGCTGTGCATGCAGCAAAGGGTATAGAACAGTTTGGGAAAGCTGTGACTTATCTAGAAGAACTGAACAATAAAAATGGTGCCCTTGGTATCTATCAAAATAGAATAGATAGAGTTGGTGCTGCTTATAAGCAAAAATACCTAAAGACTGGTAAGGAATTAATACGATGGATCGGAAAAGCTGAGTCTGAGAATGAGGGGGGAGCAGGAGAAATTCCTGAGATCACTGCTGAAGTTGTCACAAGAGCAGATCTTGCGAACAATAGTAATGCAAGGGCTAAAGAGTTAGGGGATGCAATAGAAAAGGCAAGAAGACGATTGCAAAAGATAGGTGATGCCAAAGAAAATTGGGAAAACATCACAAAGTATGCTTCCGAGCTTAATGATGAAGACAAGGTTAATGGGGAGTTCTTACAGCCATTTTTTGCGTTGAAAGATTAGTAGTGAGATCAGCGAGAGGATGCTGATAAAGATGATAATGATTGAGAAGGCGTGGGGCTTTCCGGCCATGGGGAGCACAACGTTCATTCCATAGAGTGAGGCGATCATCGTGGGGATGCTGAGGATGATCGTGAGCGCTGTCAATAGCTTGATGGTCTTGTTGAGCTGATTCGTAAAGATAATCTGATAGGAGTCGCGCAAGCTTCGGATACTGCGAAGGTTGATCGAGCAGAGGTCTTCGGACTGGATGCTGGCATTGAGTAGATCTTCGAGGAGGTCTTGGTCTTTCTCATAGAGAAGGGTATAGCGGCCAGAGGTGATCGATTCGAGGACGGTACGGATGGGGATGAGTGAGGAGAGATATTGATTGAGGATCTCTTCGTTGAGGGTGAGGCTGGTGATGTCCCGGCTATCTACATGGGAGAGTTTCTTCTCCTGTTTCAAGACATTGGTGCGGATTTTTTTGATTTGAAGAGTGTACTCCTGGGTAACTTTCAGGAGGATATAGATTAAGAACTTAGACTTCTGGGAGGGGGTGAGTTTGGGTTTTTGGGAGATAAAGTTCTCGACGATCTGGCTCTTTTGGGGACAGATAG
The DNA here is from genome assembly GCA_011065165.1 of Chlamydiota bacterium. Classification (GTDB taxonomy): domain Bacteria; phylum Chlamydiota; class Chlamydiia; order Chlamydiales; family Simkaniaceae; genus JAAKFF01. The sequence goes on along the minus strand of JAAKFF010000008.1, from coordinate 10,828 downwards.
TGATGAAGTAATCTTTGGTAAGGATGATTGTAAAGGTGGTGGTATAGAGCCCACCTTCGGGGTCTATAGGATGGCGGGTGAAGATGAGGACGTGCTCTTTGATCCGTTCGACGCGGGGAATTTCATAGCGGTCGAGACAGTCATACATATCGGTATATTCGATATCTATGAGTTTGCTGATCTGATTGATGTCATTGGTTGTGGCATCTTCGACGTGAATCCAGCACCCTTCTTTAGGCTCCTGAATCTCAATAAATTCCTCGTCGTGCTCACCTTTTTCATATATTGTGATCATACCACCCCCGCAGCCACTATATTATTAATCCCACTGCTTGCATTGGAACAGTTATAATATTAAAATATTCCTAATTTTTTCAACAAGCAATATTTTGCAATTTTACCAACAAATTGATAAAAACTATGTAAATTATTTTTCTAAATTATCTAATCGTTTTTTTAGATCTGCAATCTCTTTGACATACTTTTCAATTTTGCGGAGCATTACGCGGTGCTTATTGTGTTCTGCCATGGGGGAGAGGGGATTGCCGCCATAGATTCCAGGCTCTTTGACGCTTTTTGTGACGCCGCCGCGGGTAGCAACTTTGACATTGTCGCAGACGGTTAGATGGCCGAGAACACCAGCTTGTCCGCCTAAGAAGACATTATTGCCCAATATGGCTGAGCCGGCTATTCCAGTTTGGGAGACGATAATATTATTTTCACCAAGCTTGACATTATGGGCGATCTGGACAAGATTATCGATTTTTGTCCCTCTTCTTATAAGGGTATTTTTAAACCTCGCTCGGTCGATTGTGCTATTCGCACCGATCTCCACATCATCTTCTAGGATGACACTCCCAAAATGGTCGAGTTTTGTATGCTCTCCGCTCTTCTGATCGGTGGTATAGCCAAATCCACAGGAGCCGATGACTGCGCCAGGTTGGAGGATCACGCGGTCTCCTAAACTACACCTTTCGCGGACGATAGAACCGGGGTGCAATATACACTCTTTGCCGATTGTTACTCCCGAGCCGATGGTGACGGAGGGGCTGATCTGGGTGTTGTCACCGATAGTTGTATAGGCATCGATGACAGCGTGGGGCCCGATAGTCACATCCCTGCCGATAGTAGCGGACTCATGGATGACAGCGGTAGAATGGATCCCTTGAAATCCCGATCTCTGCCTGTTAGGGGGCACAATCATCTCTGCGATGAGCTGAAAGGTTCGGGAGGGATTGTCTGAAATGAGGAAGTTTTTTCCTTTGATGAGATCGGTATTGCGATCGACACAGATGACACCAGCATTCGACTGCTTCATCGCATCATTGTAACGGGGATTTGCCAAAAAAGAGGCATCTTGTTCAGATGCCGAGTCGAGGGTGTCGAAGTTTGTTATTTTGAGCTCTGGATCGCCGACGAGATCTGCGTCAGTGAACTCCGAGAGCTCAGCAAGTGAGTAGTGCTTGTTCATGGGAATATCCTACTTCTGCGTTTTGTCAGCCTGGGCAGTCTTCTGGCTATCTCGATCGAAGTTTTTGTCCATCTCTTCGATCACATCAGCAGTGATACTGAAAGCGGGATTATAGAAGAAACAGGCCTCTTCACGGACAACCATAGTAAGGTTTTTCCGTTTAGCGATGCTCTTTGAAGCTTTTGCGACGTGGTTATTCATCACTTGCATCAGTTTCATGTTCGCTTGCTGCATCATTTGAACATACTGATTTTGGTAGCGATTGAGCTCTTCACTTAGGGTTTGAAAGCGCGCTTTCATCTCTTGTTCCGCTTCTGGTGAGAGGCTATCTACAAACTCAGGGTTTTGAAACTTAGTGGCGATCTCGCTCAGCTGCTTTTCAATGTCACTCATTAGAGAGGTCATCTGAGTTTTGATATTTTCAAAGCCATCTTGCTCTTGCTTTCCATATTTCGATTCAGTGATACAATCTGGAAAATTGACCATACCGTAGGGAAGATCCTGAGCAAAGCTCTTGACCGAGAATAGACAAAGTAGGGCAGTAAGTAGAATGAAAAACTGACGTTTTTTCATGAAAAAACTCCTTGAAAGCATTTTTTTTATCGTTAGATGGAAGTATATCACATTTGGGAGATTAATTAGAACTGTCCTCCCATTGAGATGAAGAATCGTTTGACATCATCTTTGCTCGCGGGATTGATGGGAAAACCCATGCCCAAGATGATCGGGACTCGGTTTGCTAGCTCGATGCGCCCTCCAAAGCCGTAACTCATACGGAAGTCAGGAATGTTGAAGCGATGGAGAGAGACAGAACCTCCGTCAAAGAAGACAAATAGATCGAGCATAGGAAAGATCCGCTGCATATATTCGATGGAGAGCAGGGCTGAGGAGACACCACCTGTTGGGTCGTCGGTATCACGCTTACCATCCCCTTTCTTGAATTTGGGACCAATAATATAGGGTTTGTAACCCCGAACAGTGGTGTCACCACCGAGGAAGTAGCGTTCGCTTAGCGGCACGAGATTTGGTTTTCCAGGCCCAAACGGGCTCATGAATTTGAGGTCCCAGCGCACTTTCAGGGTCCCTTTGCGCCAGACGGGGTAGTAGTAGTTGTTTATATAGCCAATGCGGAAGAAGGGAAAGACCTCTTGCTTCTTGGAGTGGCGCTTGACAGTTCCAACCTCTAATTCCATGATCGAACGGAAGCCGCGGTGGGGCTTGAAGGCATTATCTGTGGAGTCGAAGGTCAGTGAGTTTACAACGCCTCCCACTAGACCGCTATTCTGCCTCTCCCTCTGTGCTGCTTCATTTTCAATGCCATGGATTGTGATGATCGAGTTGCGGAGACGTAATTTCCAGCCGTAGGTCCAGTAGGGGCTAAATGGGTAGCTACCAAAAATTGAGCCGCCAAAGGTGTGGACATGGTAATCATCAGATTGGAGTCGGCTCTTCGAGTAGTTGAGATCGAAACCGAGGCGCCAGAGGGAGTCTCTAAAGTAGGGGTCCATCCAGGCAATGGTGTAGCTCTGCTGTTTTTTACCGATTTGAACTCGAGCGTGAGCATATTCGCCCGCACCACGGAAGGATGACATTCCTTCGCGCCACCATTTGGTGAATCCGCGGTAGTCGAAGTTGTTTTCAGCTAGGTCGAGTCCACCGAAGATGTCATCAACGCTACTGAAACCAAAGAAGAGGCTGAGACTTCCTGTCGTAGTCTCTTCTACCTCAATGATGACGTCGCGATAGAATTCACCGAGCTGCTGATCTTCAGGCGTGTTGACAGCATAGACATTGACCGATTTGAAGTAGCCCATCGACTCTAAGCGCATCTGGGTGGCATCTAACCGTCGTGAGTCGAAGACCTCACCAGGGACCAGAAGCGACTCTCGCAGGATCACATTCTTATTGGTGGAGGTGTTCCCCAAGACACGGATCAACCCGATGCGGAACTGCTCTCCCTCCTCGATGGTGATATCGACCTCGTAGATGGGGGAACCTAGCGAGAGGTTGAGGGTATAGTTGACACCTGTTTCGATGTAGCCATCTTTTCCATAGAGTTTTTTGATGTTTTCTATACTATCGCGCAATGTTTCAGGAGAGAAGACTGAGCCGTCGTGGATGATCATTACCTTTTCGATCTGCTCGCGGGTGAGAAGCTCATTTCCAGAGATGTAGATCTTACCAAAGTGGAAGAGCTCGCCTTTGACGGCGTTGATATAGATCTCTAAACGCCCCTCTCGACTCTCCTTTAGCTGGATATTCACTCGGGCGTTGGCGTAGCCTTGATTTTGGATGTAGTTGACGATGACGAGCTTATCATGTTCTAGGGCCTCCTCATGAAAGGTACCGGTTCCAGTGATCCAGCTCGTAAAGAAGTTGTACTTCTTCGTGGTGATCATCCCCAAGATAGCACTCTCATCCTTTTTGCTCAGTCCAGTGAATGCGATCTTACTGATATGTCCTGAATGTCCCTCTTGGACTGTGATTTCGACGTCGACTTCGTTGGTGCTTGTGTAGGGGATCAGTTTATATTCGAGCTGCGATTCAAAATACCCCTTTTTGATGTAATACTCTTTAACCTTATTGAAAGCTTTGTTGAACTCTTCCCGATTGAAGGTGGTATGAGCAGAGATGCCGAGCTCTTTCTGTAGAGTTCGTGTCTTGATGTTGCTATTACCACCCCATGTGATAGTGCGAATCATCGGCTTCTGCCAGAGCTTTATGGTGAGTGAGATCTCCCCTTGCTGCGTTTCAATCGAGGGCTCAACGCGATCATACTCTTCAGAGAGGGTTTTTAGGTCGTGGTCGAAGGTAAGTTGTGAAAAAGGATCTCCGACCTTTGTGCGCAGTTTTGAGAGGAGGCGTTCCTGATTAAAGGTAGCGCTGCGCGGCAAATTTTCTACCGTGAGCGTAATCTTGCCAACGCGTCTATTTTCATAGACTTCAGAGGTTGGCGGCGCTGCAGAGAGGGTACTCTGGGTTGCCATCAGGAGAAGTAGAGGGATGAGAGCTCTGAGAATTTTTTTATTCATTTACGTTTTATTGCTATCAAATGATCGAGTATAAAAAATCAGAGAGAATAAATGCAAGATAAGAGCCACTCGGGAGTTTTGGAGGTTAGAACTTCTGTCGACCGGCAATCGCTTGAGATAGGGTTCCTTCATCGACAAAATCTAAGGAGCTTCCAAGCGGAAGGCCGAGTGCTAAACGTGTGACTTGGAGATCGGGGAACTGTTCTCTGATAAAAAGTGCCGTAGCGTCTCCTTCAAGTGTTGAGTCTAGTGCTAAGATGAGCTCCTTTATTTCGAGACGGGTGATGCGTTCTTCTAAATGGGGAAGGTTGAGGCACTCTGGTGTCTTTCCATCTAATGGAGAGAGTAGGGCTCCCAAAACGTGGTAGACTCCGCGAAAGTTATCGGTCTCTTCAATGGCATAGACGTCGCGAGGTGTTGCGATCACACACATCAGATGGCGCTCCCTATTCTGCGCGCTGCAGAAGGAGCAGCTCACTCCATCCATCAGAGCGCCGCACTCCGCGCAGCTTTGGATACGCTCTTTTAAGGTGCTAAGAAGTTCTGCTAGATCGTTGAGTTCTTGGCCTTTCCATTCCAAAATCTGGAAGGCGAAGCGCTCTGCAGTCTTCCTCCCGACTCCGGGAAACTTTTTTAAATGGGCGATGAGCGTGAGTAGGTCTTTGGGGTACTTTAACATATATTATACAAATAAAAATTTTGGTTACTCTACTAACAATAGCTGAAAAGAAAAAATTCAATCAACTACTTTCCATCTTCAATTTTCTAGTTCAGGTTTAATGATTTTTTCGTTAAACTTCTATGCAGATTTATTAATGTAAAGAGTTGTCAATGGGCGAAAAAGCAAAAATCATCGGTCTGGGTTCCTATCTTCCTAAGAGGGTTCTTTCGAATGCCGATCTTGAGAAGATGGTGGAGACATCGGATGAGTGGATTATATCCCGCACTGGAATGAGAGAACGGCGGTTGGCAGCGGATGATGAGTTCACCTCTGATATGGGATATGAGGCTGCAAAGCGGGCGATTGAGGATGCTGGAATTGAAGCTGAATCGATCGATCTCATACTCTTTGCCACAATCACTCCAGACTATATCTTCCCCAGCAGTGCTTGCCTCATTCAAAAACGGTTGGGCGCTACTAATGCTGCAGCCATGGATTTGCAGGCGGCTTGCACAGGCTATCTATATGGTCTTTCGATTGCAAAAGCTTACATCGAATCTGGACTCTATAAGACGGTTCTCCTTATTGCCGCTGAAAAACTCTCTTCAATCGTCGATTATGAGGATCGGGATACATGTATTCTTTTTGGTGATGGAGCCTCGGCGTGCATTGTTGGCAGCGGCAAAGTTGGCTATGCGATTGAGAATGTCTCTCTCGGCGCAGATGGAGATCAAGCGAAACTGATTACTCTGCCTGCTGGGGGATCGAAGCGGCCCGCCTCACCTGAAACAGTCGATGAAGGTTTGCACTTCCTTCGGATGGAAGGGAAAGAGGTCTTCAAACATGCGGTGCGCCGCATGGAGAGCGCTGTGAAGGAGTGTCTGGCTGCAACGGGACTACGAGAAGAGGGAATCAGCTGGATGGTTCCTCATCAAGCGAATATCCGAATCATCGAATCCCTAGCAAAACGGTTTAACATTGATAGAGAGAGAGTCTATTTGACTATTCATAAGTATGGAAATACTTCGGCTTCCTCGGTTGGGATTGCGTTCGATGAATTGGTGAGAGAGAAGGATATCGAGCAGGGGGAGCATATCGTTCTCTTTGCGTTTGGAGCGGGGTTGACCTGGGGAGCGGCTGCGTTAACTCGCGTAGGGGAAAATGGATAGGAAGACGGCCTTTATTTTTCCGGGGCAGGGGGCTCAATATGTAGGGATGGGGAGAGCTTTTGCACGCTCTTACTCTAAGGCTCGCGCAACCTTTGAAGAGGCTGACGACAGACTTGGATTTTCTCTCTCAAAACTCATCTTCGAAGGCCCTGCTGAGGAGTTGACTCTCACTAAGAATAGCCAACTTGCTATCTACGCTGTGAGTGTCGCGATCTGGCGCGTGGTTCAAGAGCAATTTCCAGAGCTTATCCCTGCTGTCACTGCTGGTCTGAGTCTAGGCGAATATTCGGCACTCACAGCCTCAGGGAAGCTCAAGTTTGAAGAGGGGTTAGAGCTCGTCCGCGCGCGCGGTGTCTACATGGATGAAGCATCGATCGACCATCCGGGAACGATGGCTGTCTGTCTAGGAATGGAGGCTGCGAGTGCTCGGCAGGCGATTGAGCCGGTAGAAGGGGTTTGGATCGCCAACTTGAACTGCCCAGGGCAGGTGGTGATATCTGGGACGATTGATGGGATTGAGAGAGCGAGCCTACTCCTTTTAGAGAGGGGAGCTAAGCGCCTCATACCCCTGAATGTTTCGGGCGCCTTTCATAGCGGACTGATGGCTGATGCCAAGGAGAAGCTAAAGAGCTCTATCGAAAGTTTGACGCTCCACTCTACCCCCATCTCTCTTGTGATGAATGTGTCGGGTGATTTTGTCGAAGAGGAGAGCGCAATCCGCCAGAACCTGATCGATCAGATGGTCTCTCCCGTCTATTGGGAGCGGGGGATCCGCAAGATGGAAGAGAGAGGCATAGAGCTCTTTATCGAGATGGGCTGCGGAAAGACATTGAGTGGAATGAACCGAAAGATCGGGATAGAGGGTACGACTATCTATCTGGAGAAGGTAGAAGATTTAGAAAAACTTACAGGGTGTGGTTATGGGAGTTCTTAAAGGAAAACGAGCTTTAGTTACAGGTGGAACATCGGGGCTGGGGAGGCAGATCGCTCTGGCTTTTGCTGAGGAGGGCGCTCATGTCGCTGTTATAGGCATGAATCGGGAGCGTGGCAGAGAGGTTGTGGAGAGACTTCAGGAGAAGTGCGACCTACCAGATCAACAGTTCTTATTTGAGAGCGTGGATGTCTCGAAAAAACCCCAAGTTAACGAAGTGGTTGATCGCTTGCTTGCAGAGTGGGGGGGCATTGAGATCTTAGTCAATTGCGCTGGGATCACACGTGACACGCTCTTTATGAAGATGGCAGAGGAAGATTGGGATCAAGTCATCGATACCAATCTGAAGTCCGTCTATAACCTCTGCCACGCCCTTGTCCGTCCTATGATTAAGGCGCGATATGGAAAAATCATCAATATCTCCTCGGTCATTGGCTTGACAGGAAACCCAGGTCAAGTTAATTATGCTGCATCCAAGTTGGGGATGGTTGGATTTTCTCGCTCCCTAGCGAAAGAGCTGGCGCCGCGTAATATCAATGTCAACTGCATCGCTCCCGGATTCTTCGAGACGCCGATGACAGCGAGTCTAACCGATGAGCAGAAGGAGAGAATTATAAAAAAGGTTCCCATGGGTCGTCTAGGGGAGCCAAAAGAAATCGCCCACGCAGCGGTCTTTTTAGCATCAGATAGGTCCGATTATATCACCGGACAGGTGCTAACCGTTGACGGGGGAATGATTGCATAGATAACAGTAGTTTTAACATATTTGAAAAAGAGGAAAAAAGAGCTATGTCGATAGAAGAAGAAGTTAAGGAGATCATTGTAGAGCAACTTGGTGTTGATGCAAATGAGGTCAGTGCTGAGAAGTCTTTTGTAGAAGATTTAAATGCTGACTCTCTAGATTTGACCGAACTAATTATGACCTTTGAAGAGAAGTTTGCACTCGAGATCTCTGAAGGTGATGCAGAGCAGCTTAAAACAGTTGGCGATGTCGTTGAATTCGTGAGCAAAAAGAAAGTAGCAACTAGCTAAAAGGCGTAGTCCATTCGCATGTCAGCAAAATAGGTCTGCATTCTTTCACTTAATTCAGCGCGGCCATCGAGCTGGAGTGAGAAGCCGTTCCCTTTAGTAAACTTGATTCCCATCGCTGGGGCGACCTGATTGATCCCTTTGCTGGTGGTGTTCACTTTAAAGGTACCTCTCTGCCCGCGGAAGCTTGAACGGTAAACGCTGCTACTCAAGGGGGTCTTTGCCACCCAACTTACTCGGAAGTAGGGTGACCAGCAGCCTCCAACAAAGTTAAAGTTGATGGCGCTATTCAAGCCAAGCTCTGTGCGAAGCATGTTGGAAGTTTTTGATCTCACATCTAGATTAATCCCATCCGCTCCACTTTCGCGGAAGCGAGGCTGATGGAGATAGAAATGGTCGATGTTCCCGATGATCTGCAACGGAATTCCGATAGGATTTAACTCACCAGTAAGTCCCAGGTGGTTGGTCCACTGAATGCCACTATTGTTGCTCTTAGCCACTTCATCTATCACCGCTCGGGGATGCCGAGGCGCAGTGAAAAAGATGGTGCGTTTTACATCATAAAAGTTCCCACCAACCATTGTGGAGAGATCGACAACGAAGTAGTCACGGAAGTAGCTCCCATAGATCCCAGCATACGCTTGGTCTACCCGTCCTTTTCCAGCAGCGCCCATCCAACGGAAGTTGGTGTAGGTATAACCTACGCCTCCCCCCACATAGAAGTGACGGAGGCACCGGTCGTATCCAATAATCACGCCAGCGCTCTCTGAATTCACTCCTCGCAGTTGCCCCCGCTTATGTTGCTCATGCCATACGCCAAAAGGTTGCACCCATACACTGTTTTTACGGCCTTTCTCCTTCAAGGTGCGACACCCTCTAGGTGAGCAGGAGAGTTCAAAAAGGTGCTGAGAAAAGATAGAGATCACCTGGCTGTTACTCGTCATGTTAATCCACTCAAGCGATCCAAAGGCAGCGGGATGCATTAAGTTGAGGGCTTTATTCAGTGCTTTATTAGATAACAACCCTAACACTTGCACTGCAAACGCCAGATCAGAGTTGGGCTGAATGGGAAGCAGAGACATAATGTAATCCTTGACGTGCGTCGGGTTCCCCGGCTTGACTATTTGGTTATCGAACAACCGACTTTCAAGTGCAGAAAGTTGTACGGTCTGGGAGCCACTATCACTAAGGGGTGGATAGAGTACTTCAAATAGAGGAGTTCCAATAGGAGTTAAGGGGAGATTTTCACTGTCAAACTTCCCTGAAATGATATCTGCAGTGAGAATGGTAATCCTCTGCCCTTCTAGGAAGTTGCCCGCAGCAGCTTCTACAAAGAGAGTCCCTGCAAGGTTAGCTGTTCCTGTGACATCGATCTTGTCAGTGTTACCCACACTATCAACTTCGGCATCAAATATGACCCCTGCCCCCCCTGAAAAAGTGAGGGTGCGACCCACAGTCAGCGTTCCAAAGAGGCCATCTCCACCCGGAGCAACGGTCCCGCCTGTGACTGTTAAATTTCCAGAGGTTGGCATACTTGGATCAGTAAGAAGCATTGTATCAGTTCCGCCAAAGGTTCCTCCGGCTACAAGCACTGGGGTAATTACCGAGCCGTTGACATGAAGGGTACCTGAAATGACAGCTGTCGTTCCGGTGTAAGTGTTGGTTCCATTGAGCGTAAAGATCGCGGTATTGCCTGCACCGAGAGTGAGACCACCTGAGGTTTTACCACTATTTCCGTCGTCAAAGTTACTTTCAATAGCGTTGGGAACGGTAGAATTCGATGTGAGACTCTCCACATTAATTGAGCAGCCGGACATCATGAAAATATCTGTGCCACGGGCTTTTCCAGAGCTGGCTCCAGCTCCAGCTGTCACTATGTTTGCACTGCCCCCGGTTCCAAAGGTGATTTTCTTATTGATGGTCAGAACGGATGGACTTGTGCCATCACTGTTGGCTTGGAGGAAGATCGCACCTCCAAACGCGGCGGCGCCGCCGCCCTTGCCAGTGCCAGCGCCCCCGTCCGAGTCTCCGGCGCCCCCGCCGAAGCCGCCAAGGCCTCCGGTATTGAGAAAGGAGCCACCTCCACCGCCACCGAAACCGCCCTTGCCGCCGGAGTCGTTGAAGGCGCCACCACCACCGCCGCCGAAGCCGCCATCGCCGCCCTTGCCCTCCACACTACCAGTGGCAGAACCACCTCCCCCACCACCGAAGATGCCGCCATCGCCACCCGCGCCGGCGACAGTGAGGCTTAAGCCGCCACCACCACCACCACCGCCATCGCCACCCCTGCCGCCATCGCCGTTACTGCCGGTGCCGCCGCCGCCACCGCCGCCGCCAAAACCGCTCCCACCAAAGCCTCCTTTACCAGCGCCATCGCCGCCACCACCGCCACCACCTACACCTGCGGTTGGGAATCCTCCTCCATCTCCTCCAGATCCCACTCCTCCATCTAAACCAGCGGTAGTTCCAACCCCGCCGCTGCCGCCACCGCCACCGGTGCCACCGCCTTTACCGACGCCACCTGAAATACCGCTC
>JAAKFF010000079.1 GCA_011065165.1 Chlamydiota bacterium | reverse complement strand
GTCATCCGTTTACTATCGCGAATTCCCATCTTAATCAGAGCGGAGATCTGATCACTGTCAGCATAGAGCGATGCGACGCAGAGGGGACCGAAGAGATCTCCCTTTCCCGCCTCATCCACTCCGATATGAGGAGTTGTATTGATCTCAATCTCAGGATAAGAGTAGGAGAGTTTACCGAGTATTTCAGGTTCAAGATAGTAGGTGATAAAGTCATGCTTATCCTTCCCTTGCACCATGAACTTTCCCGATTCATATAAGGTGCAAGAGACCCCTCTCTTCTTCGCCTGAAAGATCGTATAGGCGGGTTGGGTGAACTCAAAGCCCTGCTCTTCAAGATCTTTTTTGAGCTTCGATGCGAGGGTGAGATCGATTTTAGCGATAAAATTGGCTGGCTGATTCATATCCAACTATCGTGACGGAAATACTACTATTTTGTCAAAACTATCTTATTCAGCTTACAATTAGTCGTTTACGAATAGAAAACTTCAGATGTACTTTTATTCTATTTTTTTGTATTCTTTATGCAAAATTAAAGGAGAGACTCATGATTTCCGCATACCTACCACTCATAGCAAAAACAGCTACTCTTGGTGCTGTTCAAGTAGTACTTTCATCCCTACTTCGTCTCGGCGTGAAGACTTATATCAACGTGCCAAATAGAGATAGAAGGACCCCCCCTTGGACCTGGCAAACCGATATAATTACAATAGGATCTAACCTTGTGATCGCTTCTCTCTTGTTCCAAAGATCCCTAAAGATTCGTGCAATCGCTTCCAACATCCTCCTCTCAGCTATCACCTTCGCAGTAGGAAGGTTATTAGTTAAAATTCCCACAGAGGCAGAGCAATATAACAAGCTAATACGAAAAGGTATTAGAAATCATGGAAAACCATACTCGACTGAGGATGAGTTAACCACAGCAAAGACTATGCTACGTGAGGGAGGAGTAAAATTCTCTGATTTCGAATCTCGCAAAGGCTCCACTCTCTGCTGGGCTGCATCTCAGGGCTACTTAGCAATGGTACAATTTATCGTTGAAGATAACCATATAGATCCCAATCTTGAAGGAACAATTAGTCATACGCCGATTCATTACGCTACAAAGTATGGCAGTATTGAGACATTCAACTATCTTAGGGGTAAAGGGGCAGATATAAATAGTAAGGATCAGAGTGAACGGACGCTACTAGAAGTGGCAGCTGGAGCTAACAGTGAAAAGGGTTCTCCAGAGATAATAGACATTCTCCTGAGTGAAGATTCAACTTTTGATTTAAAGGACGATTCTGAGACTCTTTCAAATGCGCTTTATTTCGCTGTAAAAAATAAGGATATACCCATAATAAAAGCTTTAAGAGAGCACGGCGCAGAGACAGATGAGGAAACCGACGCTTTAATAGCAGCCGATGATGGACTCAAGACACTTTTTAGTAAAAAAGTTTAAAAGCATTTAAAGAGGAACGTATGATTAATTTCCACCTAGCACTCATAGCAAAGACTGCAGCACTTGGAACTGCTCAAGTAGCCCTTTCAACTGCACTTCCTATTTGCGTAGAAAAATATATCAACATGCCCAATGCAGCCAATGGTAAGCCTACCTGGACATGGCAGACACATGTTATTACTTTAGCTTGTAACTTAGTGATCTCATCTCTGCTCTTTCAACGATCCCTAAAGATTCGCGCCATTGTTGCTAATGTTCTTCTTTCAGCTATTTGTTACAGATTGGGAAGGGGAGGATTTAACATATGGAAAATTATTGATTGTATTCAATTGATAAGGGCTGGCAATGGTGAGGCCTTTAAAAACCTAAAGTCTTTGTTCTCAGCCATTGAAACATGGGATTTAAATAGTGATGGTGAAGCTTCTGATGACACTACGGGACTATTGAGAGACGCTGCAAGATTGAAGGATTCTGATGGACTGACGCTATTAGATTACGCAGCTGGAGCTACTCGTGATAAAGGTTTTCCAAAGATACTAGACGTTTTGATGCTTGGCGATCCACCAATTATTAATGATCATACCGTTTTTACCTGTGCGCTATACTTTGCCGTTAAGAATAAGGATATAGAGTCAATAACTTGTCTAAGAGAAAACGATGCCAACCCAGATGCTCGAACCTTGGCCTTAGAAGAAGCGAAAGATCCTGAGATAAAGAAACTTCTTGGTGAATGGTATTGAACGTGACTAGGTGAATCTCCCACCTCTTTTAATAGCACTTGCTGATTATAGGTTAATGCGTTAGCCTGCAAATATTATGTTTTTTAAGCAGCATGTGGATTATGACTGAAGAGATAAAAGAGGTCGGTGAACTATTCAAAACGAGGCGGAAGGAGCTCAGCTTCTCGCTGAAGGAAGTTGAGAATGCAACATCGATCCGTACAAATCATCTAGAAGCGATCGAGGAGGGGAGAGAGGACGAGTTCCTATCACCTGTCTACTTGTTAGGATTTATGCGTCAATATGCGAGTTTTCTAGAACTTGATGGTGAGAAGATCATCAGAGATCACCCAGACGCATTCAAGAATAGAGTCGAGCCGCATGAGTTTTCTTATGGCATCGGCACGCTGGAAGTACGAGGAAGCATGGGTGGGGGAGTGAAGTGGCTTCCCAACTTAATCTGGGCGGCTCTCTCAGTTGCACTGATCGTTCTTGCTTACTATCTATCCAAATATCTAGGTGTGATTTAATAGATTAGGACGACTATGCCGGCCAAACCTTTCGAAAATCGCCTGATCAATGAAAAGTCTCCCTACCTGCTCCAACATGCGCACAATCCTGTTGACTGGCACCCTTGGGGTGAGGAGGCATTCAACCTCGCAAAATCAGCAGATAAGCCGATCTTTCTATCGATAGGGTACGCCACCTGTCACTGGTGCCATGTGATGAGCCATGAATCGTTCGACAATCCCCAAGTGGCCGAGATGATGAACGATCTCTTTGTCTGCATCAAAGTAGATAGGGAAGAGCTACCTGAAATCGACAGCCTCTACATGGAGTTTGCCCAGGCACTCATGGCATCAGGTTCAGGATGGCCTCTCAATGTGATTCTCACGCCCGATTTAAAGCCCTTCTATGCCGTTACCTATATGCCCCCTGATACAAGACAGGGGATGATGGGATTAATTCAGCTCACCTCTCATATCAGAGAGCTTTGGGAGAGCGATGAGCGAGAGCTTCTCTTTGATCAAGCTGATAAGCTAGTCGACCTCTTCGAGCGCTCCGCAGTGACACGAGGGACAGAGACTCCTTCTGAAACCCTTGTCGACGAAGCTCTCGAGATGCTCTTTGAGAGCGCCGATCCGCTCTATGGAGGGATGAGAGGGGCGCCAAAATTCCCTCTGGGATATCAGTGCCAATTCTTCTTTGAATATGCCAAGATCTTCAACGACTCCCGTCCGATCTACTTTGCAGAAATCACCCTCGATATGATGCATCGAGGGGGGATCAACGACCATGTGGGGGGAGGCTTCTCCCGCTACTCTGTCGACGAAAAGTGGAGTGTTCCACATTTTGAGAAGATGCTCTATGACAACGCGCTGCTGGCTGGAGCCTATCTCGATGGATGGAAGTTTACAAGAAAGGAGAAGTACAAAAAAGTCACGCAGCGCATCCTCGACTATATATTGCGTGAGATGAGAGCAGAGGAGGGCGGCTTCTACTCTGCGGAAGATGCCGACAGCGAAGGGGTAGAAGGGGCTTTCTACCTCTGGACCAAGAAGGAGGTTGAAGCGATTCTTCCTGAGGAAGAACGCGCACTCTTCTGCGAGTTCTATGATGTGACTTCTGATGGAAATTTCGAAGGAAAAAATATCTTGCGTCGCACTCATAGCCTCGAAGAGTTCGCGGAGTATAGAGGGATCGAAATTGAAGGGTTAGAAGAGAGATTTGAGCGCTGCCTAAAACTCCTCTTCGACGAGAGAGCGAAGCGTACACGCCCCTTTAAAGATGACAAAATCTTGGTCTCTTGGAACGCCCTTATGATCGATAGCTGCGTTAAAGCGGGCCTCTCCCTTCAAAATGAGAGCTATCTAGAGGCAGCCCTCGGCGCCATACGATTCATAAAGAGCCACCTTTGGAGAGAGGGGAAACTTCTCCGCCGCTATAGAGAGGGGAGTAGCGATTTCGAGGGAAGCTTGGACGATTACGCTTCGCTCATTCGTGCACTCATCACCCTCTATGAAGCGGGGCAGGGGAGAGAGTGGCTCGATTGGGCCATAGAGATGACTACCCTCTTAGAGCAGCAGTTCAAAGCTGATGAGGGCGCGTTTTACCTCACCAGCCCCGACCACTCCATTCTACTTCGCCGCTGTGAACTCTACGATAGCGCCCAACCCTCAGGTAACGCCCTCCATGCTGAGAACCTTCTCCGCCTCTACCAGATCACGAGGAATCGTGAATATTGGATCCAAGCAGAAGATATCCTAAAAGTTGCGAAGAGTTATATCGAAAACTACCCTCAGGGCGTCTCATACCATCTCCTAGCCTTAATGCGCTATCTCGATAACGACGCGCCAACTTTTATCATCGCCCTCGATAAGGATAACTCTCTGAAAAATGAGTTGATCACACTGATTTATGACCGCTTCATCCCCCACTCCGCTATCCATTGGGCTGAAGATTCTGACTATATTCCCATTGACGGAAAGACGACGCTCTATCTCTGCAAACAGGGGAAATGCCTCGCCCCCCTAAATGAGTGGAGCGAGATGGAAAAAGCCTTCCTAGACGAAAAATGGCGAACCTGAGAAGATCGAAGAAAAGTTAGGAATGAAAAATGGATAAGAATACCCTCGGAGATTACTCAATTATTAAACAGATCGGGCAAGGAACGCTCGGATCTGTCTATCTAGCTGAACATCGATTTGTCAAGCAGCAATATGTTCTCAAAGTCCTTCCAGAAGAGCTGGCAAGCGACCGCAACTTCATCCAACGTTTTGAGAAGAACGTTGCTAGCCTCTCAAAGCTAAAACATCCCCACATTGTAAACGTCCATAACGTCTCCTTTGCTGAAGGCTACTACTTCTTGGTTACAGATTGTATCGTCGACTGCTTTGGCGAGACCACCAACTTAACGCAATATCTCAGCGTAAACAAACAGAGCCTCAATGAGAATGAAATCCTAGAGCTACTCACTCAAGTTGCCTCAGCACTGCACTATGCCCATCAGATTAATTTAGGAGGGGAGCCTCTCGCTCATCGCGGCCTTAAATTGAATAATATCCTCATTGGAAAGGGAGAGCGCGGACTCCATGTCCATCTTTCCGATTTCGGCCTCTCACATATCGTAGGAGAGGGAGCTATCCTGACGCGCATGTATAAGGCACTTGCCGACCTCCTATCACTCGATCTCTCCCAGTCGACATTCACCAAGCCAGGTGAAGAGAAGTTCCTCTCTGGCCAAATCGATTCAGGAAAACTCTCTAGGCTCCACGCCTCTTTTCTCCAAGCCTACCACTTCCTCGCTCCCGAACAAAAAATCACCCGCGAAAAAGCTGCTTCTCCAAGAGCCGATATCTACGCCTTTGGTGTGCTCGCATATTTTCTACTCATGCACTGCTTTCCTGAGGGACATTTCCCATTGCCCTGTGAAGTCTATCCCGACTTTCGCCTAGATTGGAATCGCCTCATTAAAGAGTGTCTAAACCCCGATCTGACCAAGCGGCCAGACTCTCTCTTGCGACTCCTCGACTCCCTAACAAGACCCCACTCTAAAGTTCTCACTACTGCTCTCGTTGATGAAGAGTCGATCTTAGATTGGAATGAGTCAGACGAGGCGTCCGCCCCTGAAGCCGATGATGAGTCAACCGTCGCCCTTGCTACAGAGCAAGGCGAAGCCAAAAATGTTATGGTCCAAACTGATATGCTTCGCGAAGTCTCAGAACTGGTGCGCGGCGAGGCGAAGCCCGTGCTCAACCCTCAAGAGATCAAGCGCCCCGAATATGACCCCGATCCTGCTGCAGCCTTTCATATCGATTCGACAGTCGCACGTTACATCCCAAAAGAGGAGAAAATCCAAAACATCGAACCCATCCTCACTGAGATGGTGACGATTCAAGGGGGAGAGTACTACCGAGGAAGCGATGAAGGTGGGCGCGATGAACGTCCCCGCCACGCAGTCAAGCTCTCCGGCTTTGCCCTCGATGTTCATCCTGTCACCAACGAGCAATTTGTTCGATTCTTAGAGGTGATGGGTGGCGAAAAAGATGCCAACAACCAACATATTATTCACCTGCGCGAATCGCGCATCCGCCGTCATGGTGGAAAGCTGACGATCGAATCGGGTTACACCAAACATCCCGCCATCGGTGTCACTTGGTATGGCGCCATAGCCTATGCAAAGTGGATTGGAAAACGGCTCCCTACCGAAGCCGAATGGGAGATCGCTGCCTCGAGCGGCGAAGAGCTAATCTATCCGACAGGAGCCTCAATTGAGCGCACACAAGCCAACTTCTTCGGGGTGGATACAACGACCGTCATGAGCTACGCTTCCAATAAGCTAGGCCTCTTCGACATGGTCGGAAATATCTACGAGTGGTGTCAAGATTGGTACGACTACAACTACTACGAAGTAGCGATGCAACGTCCTGACAATCCAAATGGTCCTCTGCAAGGAGTCTACCGCGTACTGCGCGGCGGCTGCTGGAAGAGTCTTAAGGACGATCTCCGCTGCGCCCATCGCCACCGCAACAACCCTGGGATCGTAAACCGCACTTATGGCTTCCGCTGCGCTGCCGATGTCGAAACCAAGTAGCCTCCTTATAGTCTGCGCCGGCAATATCTGCCGCTCTCCTGCCATGAAGGGAATCCTCGAACATCTACTAAGCGAGAGGAAGATCCCGGCCCATGTGGAGAGCTGCGGTCTACACGCTGCCTTTCTCGGCTCCTCCCCCGATCAGCGGATGCAGAAAGTTGCTAACACTCGGGGCCTTACCCTTGAGAATCAAGCTAAGGTTTTTGAGGAGTCCTATTTTGATCAATTCGATGCCATCTTTTGCGTCACA
>JAAKFF010000078.1 GCA_011065165.1 Chlamydiota bacterium | reverse complement strand
CCCATGAATCCAACTCTTAAAATTTTTATCGACCGTCTTCTGGGCGGAGCGACGGAGAGCATCAAGGAGAGCCTCGAGCCCGACTTTATCGATCTCTCTGAGTCGGAGCTTGAATTCCCCTCTCGCGTTGAGGTTGAGGGGAAGGCCTATCTAGCCGAAGAGCACCTCATTATCCAGTTAAAAATTGAGACTGAGGCGATCTTGCCCTGCTCGATCTGCAATACGCGTATAAAGATCCCCCTCAAGATCGGAAGCTTCTACCATACTGAGGAGATCAGCGGGATCAAGGGTAAAGTTTATGATTATACCCCCCCACTTCGAGAAGGGATTTTACTAGAACTCCCCACTTATGTAGAATGTAGGGGAAAGTGCCCAGAGCGGGCAAAAATAGAGAAGTACCTATCTGAAGGAGACAAGCAGTTTCCTTTTGCTGACTTAAACTAGGAGAAATAGAGTGGCAGTTCCACGTAATCGACATTCAAATGGTCGAAAGAATAGTAAAAGATCCCATCACGCAAAAAAAGAGAAAGATGTCTCAAGTTGCTCAAACTGCGGAAAAATGCGTCTTCCCCACCGAATGTGTTCCTACTGTGGATTCTACGGTGGACGCGCAGTCATCTCGGAAGAGCAAGAGTAGGCTGACTCGAATAGGAATCGACCTTTTGGGGGGAGATCTCTGCTCTTCTGACCATCTGGTCGAGACGTTGCACGGCCTCTTCAAAGAGATCGAAGAGCCCTTCCATCTCACCGTTTTCACCACTCCCGATAGCCTCCCTCATCTCGAAGCGTTCAAACTTTCTATGGCCTTAAAGGATGAGGAGCTCGAGTTTATAGTAACGGATGAGGTGATCCATATGGATGACGATCCTCTTCTTGCTATGCGTCGAAAAAAAAATGCTTCTCTCTGCATCGGCATGCGTCTTCTCAAAAAGAGAAAACTCGATGCGCTCCTCTCTACTGGGAATACGGGCGCCTTGATTGCCAGCGCTAAGCTCTATATCCCCATGATCAACGGCATCTCAAAGGCGGCTCTTATCGCTCTACTTCCTACGAGAAAAGATCCTCTAGCTGTCATCGACGTGGGTGCCAACCTCCACTGTAAGCCTGACCATCTGCTCCAGTTTGCGCAGATGGGGGTGGCTTTTCAAAAGAGCCGCGGCATCGACCATCCGACTGTCGGCCTTCTAAATATCGGACGCGAAGAAAAGAAGGGGCGGGCTGAGCATAGGGAGAGCTACAAGCTATTGCAAGAGATCCCCAATTTTGTGGGGAATGTTGAGGGCAAGGAGCTCTTTTCGGGCACTATTCATGTCCTGGTCACGGATGGATTCACAGGAAATGTTCTATTAAAGACCTCGGAAGGCCTCTCATCTTTTATATTAGAATCGGTGCAAAAAGAACTCTACTCTGCCAACTACCCAGGAGCGCTCCTCTGCGGGATCGATGGGATTGTCATGAAATGTCATGGCGATGCCACTCCTGAGGCGCTCAAAGAGTGCTTTCATGGAGCGCTAGGCCTCATCCAAGCTTCTTTCTTGGACAAAATCAAATTCCAATTGCAAACGGCTCTCAGTTTTCACTAGAAAAAGTTCTCGTTATCATATAAGATTATGCTTTAAAACAGCCCGGTGAAACCGATGAAAGAATTACTTCTAAACATCTCGTCGAAAGAGAAGAGATGTGCGATATTAAAATTTGGAAAGCTCCAAGATCTAACGGTCGAAAGAAAGAACAACCAGCAGCTCACCGGTAATATCTACCGTGGTGAGGTGATCAACATTTTGCATAACATTCAGTCTGCTTTTATCGACATCAATGAAGGTGAGAATGGATTTATTCACATCAGTGATATCGTTGAAAATACTCAGAAATTCCAAGAGATGTTCGACATGGAGTTCGACTGGGATTACGATATCAGCTCTATCAAAACGCGCAGCGTGAAGGATGCCGATATCTCGAAGTTCATGGAAATTGGACATCCAGTTCTTGTTCAAGTGGTCAAAGAGCCGATCGGAACGAAGGGGGCGCGCCTCACTTCAAACATCACAATACCCGGTCGCTATCTGGTTCTACTGCCCAACACTCACCATCGTGGAGTTTCAAGGAAGATCACCGACCGCTCTGAGAGGGAGCGCTTAAAGAAGATCATCCGCTCTTTTGAAATGCCGCAGCAGATGGGTCTCATCTGCCGTACGGCGAGTACGAGCGCCACGACTGAGGCTCTTGTTGAGGAGGCGACGGAGCTCCTCAAAACGTGGGAGCGGATCATGGAAGATTTCCAGAAGAGCGAAGCGCCTGTCTGCCTCTACCGCGAATCGGACATTGTAAAAAAATCGCTTCTCCTAGCAGTAAACAAGAAATTTTCACGCATGCTCGTTGATGATTACAAGACCTATCAATATTGCCGCCAGCTCTACCGCCGCTATCAAGATGAACATGAGATGAGGCTGGAATATTATCGCGATAAGACTCCGATGTTTGAGCGTTTTGCTGTCGAAAATGAGCTCGAACGCTGCCTGAGGCGAAAAATCTGGCTTCAGAGCGGAGGCTACCTCTTCTTCGACTATACGGAGGCGATGTACACCATCGATGTGAACTCGGGCCGTAGCACCTCCTCGAAGGTGGGAATCGATGTTGAAGAGACTCTGGTCCGCATCAACATGGAAGCGGCAGATGAGATCGCTCGCCAACTCCGCATCCGTAATATCGGGGGGCTGGTGATCTGTGACTTTATCGATATGCGCGCACGGCGCAACCAACGGCGTGTTTTAGACACCCTGAGAGAGGCGATGAGTGATGACTCGGCGAAGTGTACGATCTTAGGAATGAGTGAGTTCGGCCTTGTCGAAATGACGCGTCAACGTACCCGCGAATCTCTGATTCAAACTCTCTTCACCCACTGCCCCTACTGCAATGGAAAGGGGATGATCAAAAATTTCGAAAGCACTTCGATTGAGATTGAGAGAGCGATCGAGCGGCTCATCTCGATTAATCAAGAGAGCAAACTTGAGCTCGTCATCCACCCTGAAATGGACGCCTACCTCTCAAAGAGAGATAAGAGTGTTTATGAACGGCTAGCGAAGAAGTTAAAGGGCGAAATTGAGTTTAAAAAGAACGACGAACTTCACCTTAACGGCTTTGAATTTTACTCTTTGGCTGATGGACAAAAACTCGAGTAGCAAATTTAACTCTCTCCTAAAAAAAATTGATCTTTTTGCTTCGCGCGACAAGGTCCCTGATAAGTATGGTGCTATTCTTCGGGGCTTTTTAGAGAGCTATAGAGAGGTCATCCTCCAGCATGGAGAGGAGCCCGACCGCCCTTTTGATATCTTCGGTACTTTCATCGACCTCATTGAAGAGCAGTTCAACCATCCCTATAAGTTTGAGCCCTACCATGAGAAGGTGCGTGCTCCCTTTGACTACTACCAGTTTGGCATCGACTTTCTGCGTCCTCTCGTAGATCTTCCCCACTCGACTTTGAGGGGGGTGGAGCAGTTGGATAGGATCGAAGAGCTGCTAGAGAAGGGAGAGAATGTCATCATCTTTGCCAACCATCAGATCGAAGGGGATCCCCAAGCTATTAGTATTCTTCTAGAAAAGACCCATCCAAAATTCGCAGAGAACTTGATCTTTGTGGCAGGAACGCGTGTGACGACCGATCCTCTCGCCATCCCTTTCAGTATGGGTCGCAACCTGCTCTGTATCCACTCAAAAAAGTATATCGATAAGCCCCCTGAAGAGCAGCATGAGAAGCAGATCTATAATAGAAATACGATGGAGCGCATGGTGGGGCTCCTCTCTGAAGGAGGGCGCGCTATCTATGTCGCACCAAGTGGAGGGAGGGACCGTGCGAATAGTGCTGGCGTTGTTGAGGTGGCACCCTTCGATCCGCAGAGCATCGAGATGTTCTATCTGATGGCTCAACAGGCAGAACGCCCCACCCACTTCTTTCATCTCGCCCTCTCAACATACCACCTTCTTCCGCCACCTGAAACGAGAGAGAGTGAGCTTGGCGAGTCACGTTTTACACGCGGTGGAGCGATCCACCTCTCTTTTGGAGAGCGCGTCGATATGGAAAATTTTCCACGATCAAAGGGGATAAGTGATAAGAGAGAAAAAAGACGCATTCGTGCAGAGTATCTGTGGAGCTGCGTGAAGAAAGATTATGAACAGCTCCCAAAATAGATTGGAGATTATATGAGATACCTTACCCTGACATTTATCCTTGCGGCATCGCTCATTTGGGCGGAGAGCTCGCAGGATTTTGAACGCATCCGAGATCAAAATCCCTTGACGATCAAGACTCCTAGCTTGAGCAGCCGAAAAACCGCTAAGATCCGTCTGAGTAATGGCCTTGAGGCCTACCTGATCTCCGATCCCAATGCCGACCAATCTGCTGCATCGCTTGCTATGCATGTGGGCTCCTGGTCGGACAGCCCAGACTATCCTGGTATCGCACACTTTTTGGAGCATCTCCTCTTCATGGGCTCTGAGGCGTATCCGGAAGAGAGCGCCTATCTTAAACAGATCTGGGATAATGGGGGCTCGCTCAACGCTTACACTGCAAACGATCGCACTGTCTATACATTTTCAGTAAATAACGACGCCTTTCCGACAACGCTCGATATGTTCTCCCACATGTTCATCGATCCGCTCTTCAACCCTTCTGGAATCACCCGCGAACTCCATGCAGTCGATCAAGAGCATGACAAAAATATTGAAAATGATGGGTACCGCTTATGGATGGTCCTTAAAGAGACGGCTAACCCCGCCCATCCCGTTACCCGTTTTAATTCGGGGAACTCCGTGACGCTGGGGGGCATCCCGCGCGCAGAGGTGAAGAGGTGGCATCAGGCCCACTATAGTTCTGATAGAGCCCACCTAGTGATCTACTCTACCCTCCCCTTGGAGGAGCTTGAAATCCTTACGGTCCGCTACTTCTCTGCTGTGCCCATGAGAAGTGTCCCCGCGCTTGAGCTGAAAGAGAGCCTCTTGTCCTCTGCCCAGGTGGGGCATATCGTTGCGATAGAACCGATCAAAGATCTGCGCAACCTCTCAATAGGGTGGGAGCTCCCCAGCGACTATATCTCCGACCTTGATGACAGATCCGACAGCCTACTCGGCTATATCTTAGGAGGGAAGCAGGAGTCGAGCCTCTATGCGCAATTGAAAAAAGAGGAGCTTGTCGAAGATATCTCGGCTGGCATGTATAAGATATCAAACGAGTCGGGAATGTTCTTCATCGATTTAGATCTCACTCCTCGAGGAGCTGTCCACTATGAAGAGGTCATCGAGCGCTGCTTTCAGACGCTTAATAACCTCAAGCAGAGAGGCGTTCCTCCCTATATCTATAACGAGATGAAGAGAATGGCTTCCATTGATTATGAGTACCAGTCACGCCGCTCTCCCTATCAATTTGTCGAGGGCTACGCTAGTGGAATGGTCTATGAACCTCTTGAAACCTTCCCCCATAAGAGCCTCATTCCCACAAAATTCGATCCTGCTGAGATCTCTGCCTTTCTAAATCATCTCACTCCGGAGAGTGCGGTCTATCTATTAATGGCCTCTCCAAAACTTTCAGCAATCCCTTCAGAAAAAACTGAGCGCTGGTCTGGAGCACGCTATGCGACACGCAAAATTTCGGCTGAGAGCTTGGCCGCATGGAGTGAGGCTGATCCGCACAAAGATATCGCCCTCCCCTCGCAGAATCAATTCATTCCGCGCGACTTGCAGCTCGTTACTCATAGAGAAGAGACGCAGCAGCTCGTAACGCCCATCCCCACTCTCCTCACGGAGAGCGAACAGGGGAGAGTCTTCTTTTGGGAGGATTCGCAATACCAGGTCCCTAAAATCGCCTGGATCTTTAATATCCACACACCCTTAATCGATGGAAGCAGCAGAAGTTCTGTCCTCATCGATCTCTATCAGTTCGCTCTCTATGAAAAGATGGCAGACACCCTCTCTTACGCTGCTGCAGCCTCCCTCTACGCACGGACAAGGGTGAGCGATTTAAAATTCATCCTCTCGATTAACGGGTATAGTGAGAAGGCCCCCCTCCTTCTTGAGACGATCCTTACCGATATTAAAACGTTAAAGATTACGAGAGAGGAGTTTGACCTCTACAGAGGCTCACTAGAGAGCAGCTACGCCAACATGAAGAGAGCGATTCCGATTAGTCAAGCCCAAGAGAGGCTGCTGAGTATCACAACAAATAACCACCCTATGCACGACGAGCAGCTAGCGGCACTTAGCGAGATCTCATATGAGGAGTTCCTCGGCTTTAGCGAGAAGCTCTTTGAGGTAGCGTACGTCGAAGCGATGGTTAGTGGAAATATGAGAGAGAAGGATGGCCAAGAGCTCTGGAAGAGTATCACGAGTCAGCTCGCCTTCACTCCCTACCCCGTGGAGGAGCATGAGAAGAAGCAGATGCTCATCCTCTCTCCCTTCCAAGGTCCCTATAAAGTTCAGAGCGCGATCGATAGTCTAGGTAGTGCTGCGATCTTACTCTTGCAAGAGGGTCCCTCCACTTTCCCAAAACTAGCTGTCGCAAAAGTGTTAGGAGCTGCCCTCCAAGATGACTTTTTCAACACCCTGCGTACAAAGCAGCAGACCGGATACATTACTAAGACGTTCGCCATAGAAGAAGAGGAGCAGCTCTACTCGCTCTTCATGGTACAATCGACGACCCATCAAGGCGATGAACTGATCGCCCGCTTTGAACTCTTTCTAGAGGGCTATGTGAAGGATTTCGAATCGATGATCTCTGAAGGACGGTTTGAAGTGATTCGAGATAATCAGATCACCCTTCTCACCACCCCTCCTACCAATCTCCATCAGATGGCAAACCATTTGAACAAGCTCGCCTTCTCTCATAATGGTGAGTTTGATCGGTTAGAGAAGAGCAGCGCAGCGCTCAGGGCGCTCACCTATGAAGAGCTTAAAAAGGAGACCGCCACCTTCCTCTCTCGCAGGAACTCCAAGAGGATCGCGATCATCGTTGATGGTAGGCAGCCCGAGGAGAAAGCGTTCCGTTACGAGAACGTCACCGCGGAGACACTCAAGAGCGAAGGGACCTACATCTCCCTCCCCTAA
>JAAKFF010000077.1 GCA_011065165.1 Chlamydiota bacterium | reverse complement strand
TTCCCCTGTCTGATTTCTTTACACAACTCTTAAAATAATTTGTTATAAACATATAAACCTCAGTTTTTTGTGTTTCAATGCACTGTCATAATTTGGACTAAGAATATATGGCAACACTAAAATATTCCTTTTATAAAACAGCGTCTCCATTTCTTATCAAACCTTGTCATTACTAGTCATTACACTGCTTTCTTAATGCAAGCTTTGATTCCTTCTTTCAAGTTTTTGAATAGATCTTTTTGATCGATCCCCTTCGCTTCATCTAAGCAAATGGGTACTAGGACACTGTTTTCCAGAAAAAGTCTCACATTCGAAAGATTAGAAATTTTGATCCTAATCCCCCAATTCAGTACCCCTGATACTTGTCTCTCTGTGATATTCCAGTCCCAACTAGAGAACCCTGTTGAGTAGATAGTAACTACGAGACGAAGGCTCTTTTGTAAAAGATAGCTTCTTAGCTGCCCAATTGACTGCATCTCCTCTAAATTCTCTTGAAGATCTCTTATAGCCTGATGAATAGACATGGTTTTTCTCCTGGTTTGTGTTTTAACTTTATAAACTCCCCCGCTGCTCTTATCTGCTTAGAATTTGGGGTGTCTGGTTATGGGTCCTATCTGGAGATCGTCAAGAAGTGAGATTGAGTAGAGAATTTGTGATGTTTTTGTGTATAGTGACATTGGTGTTCCTCCATGATAGGAATGCCCGTCCTCTGTATGAGGGCGTGCCGCCGGGTGGTCAGACCTGGCGGCTTTTTAATTTTTCTTTACCTATACCACTTTTTACACATAAGTGTACAATTAATTCAACAGATTTGTGTAATTTTTGCTTTTTGTACGTTCTTGTGCGATCATGAAGCAGAGATTTACAGAAGGTTAGAGAGTTAAATGTTGCTTAAAGAATACTTAGAAAAATATGGCGTGAGCAAGAGTGCGTTTGCTAAGAGGATCGGTAAGAGTCGAGAGATAATCCATTTGATTGTCAACAAGGGCCATACACCCAAAGCTGATATCGCTTTGCTGATCGAAGAGGCAACTGAAGGAAAAGTTACAAGATCAGAAGTTTTGTATCCCTACCTAGATGGAACTCTCAAGTGAAAAAGTAAGAATTCCAGAGGCTTACTGGCTGCCAATCTTATAAGATCTTACACCGTAATTTCCCCTATGAGAAATGCTACTCCTATGACGTTTAAATCGCTACCAGCATGACGTGAAGTTAAAGTGTGGAGGGGTGTCCAAAGGCTTTTCGACAAGCGATCTGATGCACAGTTTTTGAGATACTATGATCGTATAAAAGGGGCGAGCGAGAAGAAAAATCGCATCTGCTACCAGTATGACGTAAGGCAAGGAAAGAGAGCTGCTATTAGCATGAAGTGTCGTGAGGAACAACGGATTATCTGAGTGCTACCAGGAACTTCTACATAAAGACAAAGGAGCCTTTTCCTAAAAGCTGATATCTCTAATCAAATTGGGAGAAACAAACGAGGGAATGGTTACAAGATCAGAGGCTTTGTATCCACACCTACCTAGAAGGAGCTCTGAAGAGAAAAAGAAAGAAGCCCCCTTGTTTCTTCTTACTTCTATACCCTAGTCTATAAAGTCTATAGGAGCTGTCGTTTAGAGGAAGAAAATCGACAGAATGTGGATGAAATTGCGACAGAATGTGAGTGGAGTGCGACAAAATGTGAGTGGGAGGGTTAATCCTATAAAGTAACTCGCTACTAGTATGACGCATATTGCTACTAGCACGATGTATCTTGAAATGGTGGGGTGATTTGAGTGCTACCAGGGACTACTAGTAGACTTGGAGATTGAGAAAAACTCCCCTGCTACCAGGAAAAGGTAGAGTTACGAGATCTGCAGCATTGGATTTCCCTACCTAGAGAGAAATCTCAAGTGAAAAAAAGGGAAAGATCTTTCTATATTCTAATCTCTATATCTTATGTCTATAAAATCTATAGGAACTGTTATTTAGGAGGAAGAAAGTCGACAGAATGTGAGTGAAATGCGACAAATTGTGAGTGAAATTGCGACAAATTGTGGGTGATTTGCGACAGAATGTGAGTGAAATTGCGACAGAATGTGAGTGGAGTGCGACAAAATGTGAGTGGAGAAGCTAAATCTCTATTCTGCACTTAATTAGAGCTTTCTTGAGGGAGTCTTCGAAATTTGCGAGATCATAAGAAATACAGACTGGTTGGGTTACACCTACTGTAATTTCCACATATTGATTAAGAAGATTGATCCTGGTCTCAGGGCCTTTATTCTTAATTTGTTGGATGATATTCTGAGCGAGTTCTCGATTCTGTGTGCTCATTAGTTCCTTCCCCTGTTCAGAGCCAAGCATCATTTCTGACCAAGCTTCGGAAAAATTTTGGACCAACTTAAAAGGAGTTGATAGGCGGGAACACCAGTATTTTTTGGAAATAGACCAGGATATGACCATCTCTATATCTTTCGAATGTCTATGTTTTAACAGATTTTGGAATCCCAAGATCTGTTCTTGTCTTGACTCCCCTCTTGGAACTTGACATTGAGCATCTAGCTTCATTCTACATTCGTAAAACAAAACAAATAGAGAAGTTGCTGATTCAAATAGATGGTCGATATTTTCTTCTAGGATTTCTGTGGGACTTGAGGATAGAGTTCTGGTATTCGAGTACTTTTTGTCGTTTAGAGTTAAGATGTCTACGCTACCTGTTCTTTTATAGTCACTTAAGTACCCTAAGAGTTTGGCTACTGAATAAGCGTTATCAAGGAGTTCGCGAGCCTTTTTCTTCTTTCTAAGGTATACTGATCGTGGCATTTTTATTGCTATGGCTATCTCTTCGGGGCTCCATCTAATTCTGTATGGAGGTGAGAGTTTTTTGGATCTTCTCTTGAGCTCGTATTGATAGCGCAAGAATAGTAAGAATCGAAAAGTGTATGAGGAGGATTTCTTTTTTCCGGTCAGTTGCTTGACTTCCTCACGCCAGTTTAGAGGAATGAACATGAAATAACTCTCTCTTTGGTCAAGAAAGATGGCACTAGGCATGATTTCGTAGTATTTTAGGGTCCCAGAGCTTTTGTCCCTGATTTCTTTGATAGTGAAGAGTGTGTCAACTGAGACAACCTCTTCTTTTTTCCAGTTTTTCTTTTCATCCCTAATAGGCGTGCCAGTTTCATCTAACGCTAATCTATCATAGTAAAAACAGTATTGTTTCTGTCCGAGGACTTGGATCGCCTCGATAGCCCTGCTCCAAGCTGCGATGCTGTTTTTATTGATCCCTGACCACACTAAAAGTTCAGATTGCGTCACTCGTAATTTTGGAATTTCTTGAATATATTTATAAGAAGCTGGAAGTTTGCCTGAAAACTTTTGAGTAGCGACCTGTTCTTTGCTTGTTGGGGTGGTATTTCCTTTATATGCAGTGCGACTAAACCCATGTAGGATCCCCTCCATGACTCTTGACTGAGTGTCAGTTAGATCAACACCAAACCTGTCTATTGTGTTCTCAGATTTAATGCCGAACTCATCACAGAAGTCTTTGCTATGTTCGCTAAATAGATCTACTTGTTGGTGGGTTCCAAGGATGTTCCGAACAGAATGAAGTCCAACCTGAGTTGCGTTTAGTTTCTTATCTTCGTTTGTCATGGTTTATGCCCTTGAGGATGACTAACTAGGTTGTTTTTTTCTTCTGATCTTTTTCTCTCTGAAATGTTTCAGAGCTTTTTCAACAATGGTATCACCTTTTTCATTAAGGTACCGCTTTATCGCATTTTCTACTTCGGTTTTTATTGTTGATCTCTCCCAAAAGGCCATTGCTCTCAATCTTTCGAGTAATTCAGACTGAAGCATAATACTGGTTCTTTCTTCCAAAATATCTTCGACTGTCTCGAGTTTTTTTGGCCTTTGCGTGGGGCTAATTCGATTTCCTAAGACTGCATCAATTCCTGCAGAAAAGTTTTTCTTTGCCATTTTTTTCCTCAGTTATCTTGTTAGTATTTCGTCGCATAGAGAGGCATAGTCTTCTGCACCATAGCTTTTTGGGCTGTATCGGAAGATGTCTTTCCCGTGTCCGGGAGCTTCAGCAAGAGTGATGTTATCTCTAATCTTTGTTTTCAACACGTCTTTGGAGAAGTATTTCTCAATACTTTCAGCGATATCTCTGTTAAGAACTTTCCGTGCATCGTATTGGGTAATGAAAATTCCTCCGATTTTTAGATTTTCATTTAGTCGTCTTTGGATTTTTTCGATTATTGTGGTTAATTTAGAAATTCCCTGCAACGATAGGTATTGTGCTTGGAGAGGGATGTATACTTCATTCGAAGCTGTCAAAGCGTTAATAGTTAGTAGCCCTAATGAAGGAGCGCAATCGATGAGGATGTAATCGTATTGGTTTGAAATTTGATTTAAGCACTCTTTCAGGATCATTTCTCTCCCCGCTTCAGAGGAAAGTTCGATTTCTGCTCCTGCAAGATCAAGGTTTGATGGAACAATGTCGAGGTTCTCTGTGATGTTATAAATCGCCTCCTCAATTGGGCATTGGTTGAGTAAAACGAAATAGACATTTTTCTCAACCTCAGTTAAGCCAAGGCTTAGAGATAAATTTGCTTGTGGGTCTAGATCGATTAACAGTACCTTTTTCCCCCGCTTCGCCAGTCCTGCACCGATGTTACAAGTCGAGCATGTTTTCCCAACTCCCCCCTTGTGATTACTTAGGCAAAGTACTTTTGCCTTTTTGTGATTTGAAGTAGTCATATCCTTCTCCACAGTTATTCAGTCATTTTGATTCTTCGTACATTTTGTGAGTAAAACACATATCATATGTTTTGTCAATAATGTATGTTTCATATGTAATTTAGGTGTCGAACATAGAAAACATATCATATGTCTCGAGCATACAATATGTAATATAGTTGTGTTCATATTATATGTACAATATGCATCGTATGTCTGTCGCAACCCACCTGTCCCAGTATATGAGTTCTTTCAGGATACCCTTAAACCAGCGCATTGAGCATGGATTTACCTCGATACGAAGTGGTTAATGATGAAAATTCGCAATATTACCAAATGTGCAACTGTTACACATCCTCTAATCTAAATGGTGAGGTATTGCTCTTTGAGTTTGTAAGTTATACCCTACAATGGATTGGCAACCTATAGAAGATATCCCATGAATGAAACATATTATATGTGTATTATGCTTGATATGTATCGTATGTGTGATGAGTGTGGTGGAAGAGGAAATCCCTGGAAGGAATAAGTTTGAAAAGAAAGTAAGTCATTGACCACCAAACACCACCTAAATGGACCAGGCTTCTACTCAACTGAACAATCAAACTTACGGTTTGTCCCGGATCTCAGAAAAAACCAAGTTGTAACTTTGAGCCAATACTAGGATGAACTGATCCCAGGCGTCACACTAGTCCTAATAGCGTATAATCAGAGAATCCAATAGGGGTATAATAGTATCGTACGATACGACTATCTTATCGTACGTTCGTATCGCTGTTAGATGAAAAATATAAGTAAGGGTTAAGGTCCAATCCAGTTTGAATCGAGATGAACGCCTTTGACTGCAGATTCAGAGTTGGTTGATAGTTCTCTATCATACTAACTCTTGATTAGCAGAGTTCGATGTTCTTTGAATATTTCGTACATCTTCTCAACCTTCTGTCAAAAGCCTTGATTCCTTGACGCAGCACAGTATAAGAGATCGAAGGGCTGAGCTGCTTACACTATCTAAAATGAGATACTATCCATCTCAACTGATACTCGAACGATACTCCCCTGCTGTGACTCAGTATCCCTGGAAAGTTCATTAGGAGAAACGCGCATAAATCTGATTATAGGGCGTTGTTGAGATATATAGAAAAAGTAAATTGGCAAAATGTTGTAGAAAAGTTGATGTTCAAAACATGGGATCATCGAATAGAATAAGCGTTGTGGTGTTTTCTAGCTTTTGAAAACAAATTGACTGGCAGCTTCCTTTTCTCAGACCATAAGTTGTCAGGAAAAATAAGGGGTATAGTCGTATCGTACGATACTATTGGCTTATCGTACCGTCGTATTCTCGTATAATAGGGTAAGTTTAAAGCAGTGTCGGAACGTATTAGAGGCTTGTCTGGATTCTGGAAAAGGAGCCGTCAGGAGAAGAAAGGACTCTCAGGTGGTGGAATTACCATAAACACTAAAACAGCCATAACTAGGGTGAGATCAGTACTTCATCAGGGGGGTATTCCCATTATTTGCAATGTCCCTCTACTTCGGTTTGCATAACAAGGGATTGAGTGGATCGTACGATAAGGAGATAAGCTCGTACCGTCATACAATACGATTGTAGGTGAGTACGATCGTAGAATAGGAGGATAAGAGAATTCTCTTGAGTTATTTTTCACAAATGTTAAAGTAAAGAAAAGTTTGATTTAGGATGTTTATGAAAATAATCTCAGTATTGGGTGCAAAAGGTGGAACAGGGAAATCAACTCTCTCTCTCATTCTTGCAGCCAGTCTTAGCAAAAAGGGAAAAGTCGCTCTGTTAGACTGTGATATCCAACTAACTTGTGTGAGTGCAAAAAAAGTAAACCCTGACCTTCCTTATGAAGTAGTGTCAACCCCACTCTTGAAGGACGTTCTTTCTGAGGGTGAACGTCTCGAAAGTGAGGGAGTTGACTGGATTATCATTGATACTAATCCAAGAAGCTTCCTTGAAGATCCAAAGCGGACAAAAAAAATTATCCAACTCTCTGATCTATGCTTGCTACCCTGTAGACCAGCACCAAGAGATATTCGCGCAACTTTAGAGTTAAGCGAACGGATTGTTGCGGAAAAGGCGAACGCAAGAATTGTTTGGACTTTTGTACAGCCAAGAGTTAGGGCTCACAAGGAGAGCATCAAACAAGCTCCAGCGCTATTGGGGATTAAACCATTAAAGACGGTTATCAAACAAAGGATCTGCTACCAAGATGTGTTTGATGAGCCTCCACTTCCAATATGGAACCTTGATGCAAAAAATGAGCTTAGAAAACTTATAAAAGAGGTGATAAAATTAACATCATGAGTAGAGATTTATCAAAAGGGCTTGTAGCTCAGAAACATACAGAAAAAAAATCAAAATCACGGTTTGGAAAAATTAACGACACTCTTCAGTCTAAAGAAGAGGGGAGTATTACTCAGCCGATGATTAAATTAACTGCCACCATAACGCAGAGC
>JAAKFF010000076.1 GCA_011065165.1 Chlamydiota bacterium | reverse complement strand
TGGCAAGCACTATACAAAACCTAATCCTGTTCTTGGGATGTCGAGTATCAAAGATATCCAGAAGAACGGAAGGACCCATACCAGGGACGTCTGTACACCCTTTCCAGGGTTGTGTTTCGATAGGGCAGATGGAATTATTGCGTTAAAGGGCTATGACTTTGCCTACCACGATCTTTACCACTGTTTTGTTGCATCAAAAATGGGAGCCCATACTCGTGCTATGATCAAAGTAGCAACCATCTTCCGCACTGTAGCTAAACGTATCGAGGAGAAGGCCGATAAGAAACTTTGCTGGGGAATGGCTTGGAATCTAGAAGACATGGAGCACATCCTCTATAGGAAGGGGGTTATGGCGGATGCCATAAAGGAGCTGACCCAATTCTCCCCTGGTAACAGAGATCTCACTGATAGTGATCTCTTCTGGGCGAGCATCACTCTCTCGATCGAGGCGAAAACGTCTATGATTAGCATTAGAGGCGAGAAGACGACTGATGAGATTATCAGAAAATTTATTGAGACCGGGGCATTACAAGAGTTGGTAAAAGATGTAAAGAGGAACACTTCCCGGTGGGATGAGTATGCTATTACGCTAGATTCCCTTCATCACATGGCTGCCGTGGAAAAGTTATTGGTAGAGAAAATGGTGACAGAGGAGGCGGAAGCCTGGGAGAAAGGCTCATATCGCTATTATGAAGAAGTAATGAAGATGCCGCAGAGAATCGAGAAGGCATTATCTGTCTGTCCTCTTGTGATAATGGCTGAGTACGCAAAGTCTATTTGAACCTAGAGAGTCTCTCTGAGATCTCTTTGGATTTTTGCTCGGCGGCCGAGAGGGACTCTTTTGTCTTGGTGACGAGGGGTTTGGGGGCACGCTCGAGGAAGTTGGGGTTGCTAAGCTGTTTTTTCAGGGAGGCGATCTGCACTTGCAACTTCTCCTGCTCTTTCTTTAGGCGCTGCTTCTCTCTCTCTTGCAACTCCTCTGGAAGGGGGATGATCACTCTTAGGCCCCGAACGGAGGCTGACGAAGTGAAGCCTTCGGGAATCTCCTTAGGATTTAGATCGATCTTTTTGGTGCGGACTAGGGAGGAGATAATATGAATGTTTGGCTCAATTGAGCTTGCCTCTCCTTCAATGATCACATCTGTAGCTACGCTGGGGGCAATCTGCATTTCGGCGCGAATATTTCGGATCGCATAGACAATTTCACTCATAAAGTCGAAGGCTTCTTCAACCTCGGGGTTGATATCCTCTTTGCGGACCACATTTGGATAGGGGGCGACGATGCAGGCAGGGGAGAGGAGGGCTTCTATCGCTTCACGGGTGTAGGGATCGGGATTGGCAGGTTTGAGGTGGGGGAAGCGCGCTTTTAAGAGCTGAAAGATCTCTTCGGTAATAAAGGGGGCGAAGGGGTGCATGAGACGCAGCGCTGTGAGCAAGACGATGGTGAGTAGTTTTTGCTTGTTTGTGGTAAGGGTAGACTTAGAGATCTCCACATAGTAAGCACAAAAATCATCCCAGAAAAAGGAGTAACAGCGCTTTGCAGCGCGGTCGAAATGCTGCCTCTCTAAATGGGTATTCATCTCATCGATGGTGCGACTCTGAAGGGAGAGGATCCATCTGTCTTCAAGAGAGAGCTCTCTGAGTCCCTCCATCAACTCTTCAGAGGTG
This sequence comes from Chlamydiota bacterium, assembly GCA_011065165.1. Classification (GTDB taxonomy): domain Bacteria; phylum Chlamydiota; class Chlamydiia; order Chlamydiales; family Simkaniaceae; genus JAAKFF01. Next base: position 5,580 of record JAAKFF010000076.1, on the reverse strand, counting down.
ATCGTGAGACGCATCAGGACAAAACGGGAGCCGTTCCACACCTTGTTTACAAAGTTCTTAAATTCCGCAAAGCGGCGGAGATCTAAATCGATCTGTGGGCTATGGGTGGCACTAGCCGCAAGGGCCATACGCATCGCATCTGCGCCGTAAGTGTTGATCACTTCAATGGGGTCGATGACATTCCCTTTCGACTTGGACATTTTTTCCCATTTCGAGCTGATATCTTTAGGGAGTGGCTCTCCTAAATCTTCGGGAGAGAGGTAGGTGATGCCTCCCTCTTTTTCGGTGCGCCAATAAGATTTTCCGAAGATGAGTCCTTGGAGTGATGTCTCAGGAAAGGGGAGCTCTCCCATCACATACTCTCCCATCATGATCATGCGCGCAACCCAGAAAAAGAGGATGTCATGTCCCGTGATGAGGGTGGCGTTGGGGTAGAATTTTTTCAGCTCGTTGGTCTGATGGGGCCAGCCAAGCGCACTAAAGGGCCAGAGGCTTGAAGAGAACCAGGTATCGAGAACATCGGGATCTTGCGTCCAGCCATCGGGATTCTCTTTCACCTCGGGGGGGAGGCCTTCACCTTCATAGCAGAGGGTTCGTCCCGACTCGTGCTGCCAGATAGGGATACGGTGTCCCCACCAGAGCTGACGAGAGATGCACCAGTCGCGCAGATTTTCAATCCAGTGGAAGTAGGTCTTCTCCCAATTTTTTGGGATGAGTTTGACTCTCCCTTTTTGAACGGCGTCGATAAGCTTCTCTTTGAAGGGCTCCATCTTGATAAACCACTGCTTTGAAAGGAAGGGTTCGATGACCGCTTTGGAGCGGTAGGAGAGGCCAACGCGGTGGGTATGGGGCTCTACCTTTTCTAAGAGATTCAGCTCCTCCATCCGTTTAACGATGTGACGCCGCGCCTCTTCCACAGTGAGCCCCTCATATTCGAGGCCATTCTCATTGAGCGTTCCATCGGTATTAAGAATATTGATGCAAGGCAAGTTGTGGCGCTTGCCCAGCTCCCAATCATTGGGATCGTGTGCCGGAGTGATCTTGACCACTCCCGTTCCAAACTTGGGGTCGACAAAGTTATCTGCAACAATAGGCAGGCTTCGATTAACGATGGGGAGGAGGAGCCGTTTTCCGATATGAGCTTTATAGCGGGGGTCTTTTGGAGAGACGGCAACAGCGACATCGCCCAACATCGTCTCAGGACGCGTCGTGGCGATGACTAGATAGCCCTCCCCCTCTTCAAAGGGGTAGCGGAAGTGCCACAGCTTCGTCTCCCTCTCCTCATATTCGACCTCATCGTCGGCTAGAGCTGTCTCTGTGACGGGATCCCAGTTGACCAGATAGTCGCCCTGGTAGATGAGCCCATCATCATACATCTTTTTGAAGAGGGTACGCACAGCTAAGTTGGAATCATCATCCATAGTGAAGCGCGCCCGCATCCAATCGCAGGAGCAGCCAACGCGCTTGAGCTGATCGATGATCCTCCCTTCATGCGACTCTTTCCACTTCCAGACATGCTCTAAAAAGGTTTCGCGGTCAAAGTCGCAGCGACGCTTGCCTGTTGTGGCCATGAGATCCCTCTCAACGACAGTTTGAGTGGAGATTCCAGCATGGTCAGTTCCTGGCACCCATAGGACTTCATATCCTTGCATGCGCTTCCAACGGATCATCACATCTTGGAGCGTGCTGACAAGGGCGTGTCCCATATGCAGAATCCCCGTTACATTTGGAGGAGGCAGCACGATGCAATAGGGGGGCTTATCAGAGAGAGGATCGGCGTGAAAAAACCCCTTGCGCTCCCAAAAGTAGTACCACTTCTCTTCTACTAGATCTGGCGTGTAGGTTTTAGGTAGTTCTTCTTCCATTGGCGTCCACTATAGTGGGATTTCAGATGAAATTCAAAGGGATTTGTGACTGGGAAAATTCTTTTTCAACCATCTTCCGGTAGTGAGCGGCTTTGCGCGGCTCTTTTAAACAGTGGTGGTAGAGGGCGAGCTGACGATAGAGCTCAAGTTTTTCCCAGAGAAAGGCCTCACTCATCCAAGTTGATTGAAGGGAGATCTCTCCCTTGAGGAAGCGTCCGAGGAGAGTCGTTGTTTTAGGATGGTTCACTTCAATGAGTCCATCAAAGTGGCTGAGAGCTGCCCTCTCTCCCTTCACGCTAGCTAGGTAGCATCCTTGCAGCATATAGAAGGGAGAGGCGCTATCTCCCCACTCTTCACTCTCTAAAAGGCGCTTCGCCTCGCCCTCTCTTCCGGCTAAGAGTAGAGCCCAAATGTGGAGTGATTTTGGGAGCTTAGATTGCTCAAAATAGGGGAGAAGTGCGGGGGCTTGTTTCGGGGTTAGAGACTCTTTTATGAGAGAGATAAAAAATCGTATTGGGGTGCTCTGAAGGAGGAGGTCGAGCTTCTCTGTGAGAGGAGTTTTGCTCATCAGCTTCTCTAAGGTTGCTTTTAGCTCTAAAAACTCAGGGTCGTTCCGCTCGCGGAACTTGACAGTGAGGATGAAATCGACAAGTTTCGGATAGCCCAGTGCAAGTAGGGAGAGAAGGGCATTTTTGAGGAGGAGAGGGGTGGAGAGTAGGGCGAGTTCATAGAGGCTGGTCGGGCGCGTTAGACAGAATGCGAGTTGAATGGAGAGGTTGAGCTGCTCAGTTTTTCTATCTTGAAAGTTCGCTGGCGTTTCGATAAAGGGAATCTCTTCCCAGCTGATGCAGAGGTTCTTGATGAAATTTTGCGCCTCTTTTCTCTCGTAAATGGTGGGAAGATGGCGGAGTGTAAGAAGGGCAAAAGTGTAGGCGCCGATCCTGTCATGTTGACCACTCTCATGGAGACGGTAGATAATATGCTCCTTGATGAGAGGGGTGAGGGGGTGTCTGGGATACATCCGAATAACGAGCTCCAGACATTTGGTCTCCTCTTCGAGATTTTTTTCGGATTGATAGACGAGCGCCTTCCCAAGATATTCAAGAGGAGCTCCTGCCGTCTTATGGAGCTTCTCAAACTCTTCGAGCGCCTTTGCAAAGCTCTTTTTTGCTTTTGCTCTCTTACTCTTCCCCATTTCAATCAGAGTGACTCCCGCTCGGAAGGTCGCCTCCCGCCCTTCAGCGCGCCCCTTAAAGGAGCGGGCGATGCGTCGGTATTCACTGAGCGCTTTGGGGTAGTCTCTGATCATTAGAAAAGCATCAGGAACGGAGAGACAGTTCACACGTACATTTTGGCTACCCATAAAAAGAGAGATCGGACTGATCTCAAAGTCTGCATCGCGAAAGAGAAGGCCAAAATGGCCGCCAACAATGGGGAGTTGGGTCGCATAGCTCATCATAAGCTCACCATCGATCGAGAGAGAGAGTGTGTTGTCCTGCCGCTCCAGAGTGATGACGTACTTTTTTCCCGCTTCGAGATAGATGTTCTCTTTGTTGATCACTTCGATATTGGAACGTAAAAATTTGCACCCTGGATGCTCTTTTGATCCGATCCAGATGAGAAACCCACTCTCTAAACTCTGCCGTTCACTCTTTTCAGGGACGCCCATCAAAAATCCAATCCCCCGACAACCCTCTTTAAGCGTCACCACCGCTTTAAGTTGAATATTTCCAGAGTAGACCTCCTTAGAGAGCATCAGCATATACCACTCCATCATGCCAGCGTAGCGGGAGATAGCCATATGTTTAGCGAGGAGAATATTCTCTTGAAACTCCCAATCTTCAGAACGAGAAATTTGCAACTCTGTAGAGAGCGTCCATTCGGGCTTCCCTTCGATGTAGTGGTGCACATCATCGATGAGCTCTTGGACGCTACTGTAGCGCATGGTCGCATCAGGATGCATGCACTTCATAGCAATGCGGGAGAGCTGCGGTGTGATCTCCCGATAGGGAGCGACCTCCTGAGGGTCGAGGAGTTTTTCCGTTCCCACCTTCTCCAACTGTCTACGCCACTCTTTAAGAGAATTTGGGCGGTTAAAGGGAAGATAGAGCGTTAAAATGAAGTGAAGCGTCGCCCCTAAAGAGTAGATATCCGTCTTGACACTCGAGATGGCACCAAGGGCCCGCTCAGGTGCCATGTACTCCACAGTGCCGACCGTCTTCCCAGGCATTGTCAGCCCCTTGAGGGAGGCGTTCTCATCCTCCTTCCCCCCTCTCTCATCCTCCTCAGCATTCTCGATCGCCGTCGCGACTCCCCAATCTAAGATCACCACTTCATTAAATTTTCCTACGATGATATTTTCAGGCTTGATATCTCGATGGAGAAATCCTTTCGAGTGAGTATACTCGATCGCATTGCAGATATTTAGAAAGAGGAGCATCAACGTCTGAATCGAAGAGCCGACTGGATAGGGAGGTCTACCTCGCTCAATAGAGGCGCGCGTCTTGAGCAAGATTTCGCGCAAGGTCTGCCCTTCAATATAGGGCATCGTGTAGTAGATCGTCTCACTCTCCTCATGCAGAGCATAGACGGGGATGATCGAAGGGTGGGGGAGTTGCGCGGCAATCCTCGGTTCATTTAAAAAGCGCTTACGCAAGATCTCTTTGGACATATGCTTTGGCAGAATGCGTTTAAGAGCGACCGTCCGCTTGCATGTGGGATCTTCCGCTAAGAATATCTCTCCCATCCCCCCCCTTCCTACCAGCTTCGTCAGCCTATAGGGGCCCAGTTGAAAAGGGAAATTATATGTTGGTTCCTGCTTCTTATTCTTTTCCATACCCTGCACAATAGCAAAGATTTTCCTCTTTCTTCAAAGGAAAAATCATGTTATTGTCGCCCTATGGGTAAAAGAGAGATTATTTTAACAGGAGATCGTCCGACAGGACCTCTCCATTTAGGACATTTTGTTGGCTCTCTCCGGTCTAGAGTGGAACTGCAGAGCAGTTGTGATCAATATGTGATGATCGCCGACCTTCAAGCCCTCACAGACCATGCCAAAGAGTCGAAGCTCGTACGTGATAGCGTCCTGCAAGTAGCGCTCGATTACTTAGCAGTAGGAATTGATCCTACGCAGACAGTGATCTTCATTCAGTCGCTCATCCCCGCCCTCTCAGAACTGACAATGTACTATCTCAATCTCGTGACGTGGAATCGACTCAAGCACAACCCCACCGTCAAGCAGGAGATCGTTCAAAAGGGCTTCGGAGAGAGCGTGCCAGCTGGATTCATGACCTATCCGATCTCCCAGGCTGCCGACATCACCGCTTTCAAGGCGACGCTCGTACCAGTCGGTGAGGATCAGCGACCCATGATCGAGCAGACCAATGAGGTGGTGCGCGCCTTCAACCGCACCTATAAAACCGATGTTTTAGTTGAAGCCAAAGCCCTCATCCCCAAAATTGCTAGGCTGCCCGGAACCGATGGTCAGTCCAAGATGGGCAAGTCGCTCAGTAACGCCATCTACCTGAGTGACACAGTAGGGCAGGTGACCAAGAAGGTAAAAAAAATGTATACCGATCCAGGCCACTTACGCGTGGAAGATCCAGGTAAGGTCGAGGGAAATCCCGTATTCAGCTATCTCGACGCCTTCGGAACCGATATCGATAAGATTCAAGAGCTCAAAGCTCACTATCAGCAAGGGGGCCTCGGTGACAGC
>JAAKFF010000075.1 GCA_011065165.1 Chlamydiota bacterium | reverse complement strand
CTTTAGAAAGGAGTCTGGAAGCGTTGTATAGCTGACAGAGAAGAGTCTCGCCTCAGCTGTGGTGCATAGATATTCGTGATATTTGAGGGTAGAGTTGCCTCCTGGAATCGGAATCTCTCTTGAGCTTTTCGTCGGTTTTAGAGGAAAGGAGGCAGAATAGTGCTCCCCTTTAGGTTTGAAAGTGACCCATCTATCAAAGTTTGCAGCTCTCTTGCTCACTCCGTGGAGATCAAAGGATAAACTGCTCTCTTTTAGAAAGTTAGAGTAAAAAGTGTATCCACCTAAACCAATTAAAACCGCTAAAATAATAAAAATCTTGTTTTTCATTCTTACCTCAAATTTAAGTATTAATAATAGAGAAAGATTGATTACTATTCAACTAAAAAATTGTTTATTGATTTCAAAAAATAGCTTTAGGTTTGGTCACTAGGTTTTTCAGGAATGATGACAATCCCGACGAAATAGGAGATGAGAATGGGGAAGATACCGGTGAGAATCATCGCAAAGAGCATCACAATACGAACAATTGTTGCATCGACTCGAATCGCCTCAGCAATCCCTCCGCAGATCCCACCAATTTTTCGGTTGTTGACCGATCTGTAGAGTTTTTTACACTTGTATTGGATATAGGTTTGTGGACCTTGGGGAATGAGCATCCATGCGATAATATAGAGAACGAGCAGGGGAAGTACGGCCGTAAAAATACAGATTAGTATGACAAGTAGCCTGATAATGGTTGGATCCATTCCAATGTACTGTCCCAAACCGCCACAGACACCCGCTATCTTCTTATCCCAGCGATCTCTAAAGAGTCTCTTCATACTTGCACTATTACTAAAAAGCTTTTAAGTTGCAAATGGAATGGGAGCCTTAAAGGCCATCTGCTTACCTGAAACCGGATGAACAAACTCTAGTCGATAGGCATGAAGAAAGAGCCTTCTATTCGTGCTCCCCCCATATTTCTGATCCCCTAGAATGGGAAAGCCAGCCTCCAATGCCTGAGCGCGGATCTGGTTCTTTCGCCCTGTCTCCAATGTGAACTTCACAAGACCTCTTGCATTGAGAACTTTATAGTGCGTGATAGATAGATCTCCATCGGGATGGGGCTTAACAAAGTAGTTCGCATCCTCTTTAAGGCGACTTGTCCAGGTTCCTTCTCCGCTAATCTGACCTTTTATTATCGCGCGGTACTCGCGAAAGATCGTATGGTGGAAGAAGAGCTCTTTTAACCCCTCCCTGCCCTCTTTTGAAAGTGCAAAGACCATCACCCCAGACGTCTCGCGATCGATTCTATGGACAGGGTATACCTCGCGGTAGTGGTTCTTGAGCACCCCATGGACAGTATTAACGCCATCATAAGCTGTGGCGACGCTCAATACACCTTCAGGTTTAGAGAGAACGATTAAGTCTGAATCTTCATAGAGCACTTCAATCTCTAACTCAAGAAAGTTCTTCTTTTTCTTAAGGGCGAGGATCGCCCCCTCGCGAAGCGTTGCCCTCAAATCACGCACGACTTTACCATCGACAAGGATACGGCCATGTTTGATCCATTTCTTTAAGGTAGCTTTCGAGCTATCGGGAAAGACTGTGGGTAACTGTTCCATCATTTTCATGGAATTTATTATACACAACTTTGACAAGAAACCCTCTTAAAAAATAAGGTATCTATAAATGGAGAAGAGATGAGCAGAGTATTAGCCCTCGTACATAATGAATTTGAAGAGCTAGAACTGCTCTATCCAGCCATCCGAATGAGGGAGGAGGGGATAGAGGTGACGATCGCAGGAGAGGAGAGCGGAGCCCTCTATAGAGGTAAGCACGGCTACCCTTGCAGAAGTGATGCGGCTCTCAAAGACCTAAAGAGCTCAGATTTCGATGGAGTGCTCATCCCAGGAGGCTTCGCCCCCGATCGCCTCAGACGCATAGCTGAAGTGCTCAAGCTGGTCAAAGAGATGGATAGAGAGAAGAAGATGATCGCCTTTATCTGTCATGGTGGATGGGTACCCATCTCAGCGAAAATTCTCAAAGGGAAAAAAGCCACCGGGTCCACTGCTATCAAGGATGATCTTGAAAACGCAGGCGCTATTTGGCAAGATGCAGCCGTCGTGATCGATGGAAATCTAATTAGCTCACGCTCACCCTCTGACTTGCCCCAATTTGGGAGAGCCATCATTGAGGCTCTGAGATGAAGAGACTCCTAGCCTGCTTAGCCTTACTACTCTCTCTCTCTCTTCAAAGTGCAGAAAAGCCTCCCATCGAGGATCCCAGGCTCCTCTCCCTTGGCGTGGGAGTCTTCAATATCGTCCGAAATAAGAAGGCTGCAAACTTTCAGATAGAGTATCGCTCCAACACCTCTCTCTATAAGAACTCTATGACCTTTATTCGCCCCCTTGTTGGCGTAATGGCAACCTCCAACGGATCAGCCTACTTCTATGGCGGCATCGCCTTCGATTTCTTCCTCGCCAAGCAAGTGGTATTCACTCCTAGTTTTGCCCCAGGTATCTATATAAAAGGGGGGGGGATGGAGTTAGGCTTTCCCCTTGAATTTCGCTCCTCAGCCGAGCTCTCCTATCGTTTTAAGAATAAAGCGCGCTTCGGGGCGATGTTCTACCACATTTCAAATGCCAGCATCGGATATAAAAACCCTGGAACTGAGTGCCTTGTGTTTTTCTACATGATTCCCCTTCCTTAATCTAATTATGCAACTTTAACTCCATCAATCTTATATAAATTCTTTTTAAAAACTGTTCTTTTTTAAACCCTATATTTGTACAATACAAATAGGGGACCGACTGAACTACCCATCTAATAGAACAGACAAAATTAACAGAGCATCAGCGAGTTATGAATTCGTTTACGCTCCAACGAATCTATATGAAAGGGAAGAAAGAGTATGCCAGAAAAAGAGCCTGTGTTTAAGCCATTTCCGCTCTTTTCGGGATGCCATGCACAGACAATCGTAGCCTCTTTTTTTACATACAACCGCGATCCCTCTAGCGTCACATGGTTTATCCATCTCTTCGATGGAGAGAGACTCTCGATGGAGGTGACGACACCTTCTGACTGGAGCGAAGATCAGCCAACTATAGTGATGGTGCATGGTCTCTGTGGCTCCCATAAGTCGCCCTATGCCGTCCGATTAGCAAAGAAGCTCTCCGAACAGGGGATCAGGTCGATTCGTGTTAATTTGAGGGGTTGTGGGAGCGGTAGAGGGCATGCCAAACGGATGTACCATGCAGAGGCGAGCGAAGATGTCTGGCACGCTCTCAAAGAGATTAAACGGAATGCTCCCAACTCACCACTGATCGTAATCGGCTTCTCTCTAGGAGGGAATATCATCCTAAAAATGGGGGGTGATAAGGGAGATGAAGCTCTAGCTGTTGTGGATAAGATCATTGCGATCAATCCGCCCCTTGATATGCACTCCTGTATCCGCCGGATTGGTAAAAATAGGATCTACGAACGCTTCTTCATGCGAGCGCTTAAAGCCGATGCAGAGTATCGCAGTAAGAAATTCAAGGATCTACCCTCCATGGAGATCTCAAGTTCCATGACACTCCATGAATTTATCGATAAGTATACCGCTCCACAAGCAGGATTTTTGAGTGCCGAGGAGTACTACCTCGCCTGTAGCTCAGGGCGCCTGATCTCTTCGATAACTATCAAAAGTCATATTCTCTTCTCCCGCGACGACCCCATTGTCGACTGCACCTACCTCGACTCCATCGACATCCCAAAGAACGTCGATATTCTAATAACAGAGCATGGGGGACACTTAGGCTTTCTAGGGACTCCAGGAAAAAAGGGGGGATTTCACTGGATGGATTCGCTTCTCCTCCAGTGGATTTTTGAGTAGCAAAGCGAGAGGGGAGTTCATTTTCTTGGAAAGAGGAACTTCAAGCCAAACTCATAGATCATTGAAGAGGTCTGCTCTTGCAACCTTGAGTAAAACTGACGAGATGAAGAGCGATTCTCCTCTTTGAGATCGACCTCTCGGAGTGTGCAGTGGGGCTCTGCAAAGAGGAGCTGCTCATGAGCCCTGACAGGGGAGAGGGGCTTTTTGAGTGAGACCTCATAGATCTCTCCAAAGAGCATCCCGAACTTTGAGATCACATCACCACGGCAGATATACCCTCTAAAGCGCGGCTTCTCACTCTTCTGATCCCACTTGTCAACTAGATCCTTTCTCACGCCAGGAAAATTAAAGGCGAAAGATGTCTCATGTCTCTCTTGGCTGATAAATTCAGATTCATGAAGGAGCGTGTAGGCTAAGATGACGCCACCCAAACTATGGCCGATCACTCGCGTCTTCTTTCTCTGTCTCCCCAGCCACTCCTTGAGAGGTTTTTCAGCCTGCTCAAAGAGAGTGCGTCCAGGCCCCTTTGGATCGAGATCACTGATGATCGAAGCACGTCCACCCTCAGTCAGGAAAGAGAAGTCCGTTCCTCGATAGAGCAGAAGAGGGGCGCCATCACCTTCAACGCAGACAAGACCAAACGCACGAACCTTACTCCATAGATCAAAGACGCGGTCGACGCTGTAGAGGCTCATCTGCATACACCCATCGCGGCCCATGATCGGGAAGGGTATGGTATGCTCCTCTTTTAAGTTGCGGTAGGCCATCACCTTCGCCATCACTTCGCAAGCCGCAAGCTCGCAGAGCTCAGGATTTGGGATGGTAGAGTAGATGAGATGAAGGAGAGCTGAAACCCGCTCGATATCTTTGTAGTGCGATGTGACGCGACAGATGATTCCTTTCGATGCAGAACGCTTCCGGTAGCTCTTTGCAAATTGGTAGAACTCTTCAGAGGGATTCTCTAGAACATTGGAGCGCATCCTCTGCTTAAGCTCATAACAGCGCGAAGGGTATTTAAATAACCAAGAGAGGAAGATCTCCCAATATTTAAATGTCTGAGCTGAAAGTGAGAGTTCTCTATTTTTCATAGTTTGAATCGAATACGAAGAGTTAATGAGGACTTCATATATTACAACGGTTCACGACTTGCTCTGATAAATTTCACACTATCCATGTGATTATTATTGATCAAGATAAACGGTGAACTAGAGAACCATCTTGAGTACCAGTCGTTATTCATCCCCACGATAATAGCTTCACCCTTTTTCCACTCATTCAGATACTCCCGATCCTTCTCATCTACGATCCAACGACTCTCAGACTGACCATCAACGAGATAGATCTCTCCATAGAAGGGATCGATATGATGAATCTTCTTCGTGCGACTACTCTGATATTGAGGAGCCAAGCAGTAATCTGCATGGACATATCCTCCACTAGTCAAATTATGGATAAAGAAATCCGATACAGCAAAGGGATAACGATTCGGTGAAAATGTTAAATGGTCATAAGGATGCCATTCATTCATCATTACATCGATATCTTCCGGAACCACTTTAAACTGCGCCCCATTCTCCAGTTCAATTTTCCCTTCAAGACTCCTTAAACAGAGGAGATGTTGCCCATCTTCTAAGATTATCCCTACAGCTGGAACTTCATTCGGAATCTGATATCGACTCGCATTAAGATAGCTTCCTCCCAGCAAGAAGAGGCACATCCATAAACAAAGCGTCAATCTTTTCAACATAGTACTCTCCCTTGAAGTGATTTGTCTCTGGGGAAAAGTTTAGAACAGATCATTTTTTTTTGAAATAAAAAAATCAATCCCCATTTGATTTTTTCCGAAACAGAGGACATACTGTGGATAAATTAAGGAAAGTCACTGTGCCACTCCATCCAACAATCAAAGAGATCATCAAAGTAACGAGCGAGGCAAACAACCTCCCTGTCAGCAAAATCTCCCTCGAGGAGGTGCGGAGGGGCCCCTCTCGCATGAGGCGTCTTATGGGAGAGCCACAACCCTTGGCTAAGGTGATGAACCACCTCATCCCAATAGAGCATGACAAGCTCCTTATGCGTCTCTACTACCCTGAAGAAAATAGACTTCTGCCTCTCCTTCTCTACTTCCATCCTGGGGGATTTGTCAAAGGAGATATCGATACCCACGACCCCGTCTGCCGAAGCATCGCCCATGCGAGCGGATGCTTAGTTGCCGCCTTGAACTATCCATTAGCACCGGAAAACCCTTTTCCAACCGCGCTCCGTGCCGCCAAAACCGCCCTCAATTGGATCCTAACTCGCCCCAAAGAGCTCGGCTTTGATGGACGCATCGCTGTCGGCGGCGAAAACGCTGGAGGAAACTTAGCTGCAGTGCTCGCCCAAGAAGCCCCTTCCAAGATCTCCTTTCAACTCCTCATCTACCCCCCAACCGACTTCACTAGCTCTACCCCCTCCAACCAAGAGTATGAGAAGGGATATCTCCTAGATAAAGAGTCGATCGACTGGTATCAGAAGCTCTATCTCGGAGCGGCCGGGAATCCCGCTGACCCTCGCATCTCCCCACTTCTAGCAAAAGATTTCTCCGCCCTTCCTCCTGCACTGGTCATCACTGCAGAGTTCGATCCCTTGAGAGATGAAGGGGAGAGTTATGCCAAAAAGCTCAAAGATGCAGGCGTCGCTGTAACACTCCATCGCTATGATGGGATGGTCCATGGATTCTTTCAGATGGCTGGAATCCTCGATGAAGCAAAGATGGCCATTCAAGAAGTAGGGGAAACCCTAAAAACACATTTCAAGCTATGAAGAAAAATATCACAGCGACCAATTGCACCATTATAGGGTTTGGCTACTTCGTCACCCGCCCCTACCTCTGGCTCGGGCCCTTGCTGGCAGCACTCGTCTCATTTCTCGTTCTTCTCTCCGTCTTCTTCATCACAGCCTATCTCAGCTGGCCCATTGGAGGTGACGGATGGTACGACTACACCTGGGGAATGTTCAGATCCCTCGGCTACGCCTCCTTCGCCATAATCGCCCTATGGGTCTCACTCTTTCCTGTGATACTCAACTTCGCCTTTGAGAATATGATTGGGAGAGTTCTTCACGATCAGCAAGTGCCGATAAAAGCGGAGGGGATGATGCGTGCGATAATTTCAAGCGTCCAAGTGATCGTCCGCACCCTCGGCTGGCGCCTCTTCTGGCCCCTCGCCACCCTCCTCTCACTCTTTATCTTGGGACCCCTCGCACTATTCGTTGCTCAGATAGGAATGGGCCATATCGCTATTATAGATGCCACCGATCTCTCCATGGCCATCCAAGGTATCCCTGGAAAGAGGCGCATTAAAGAGATCAGGAAGCGCTTTCCCCAAATACTTACCGCCGGCATCATTGCCGGTATGGTCAGCACACTCCTCACCACCACGATCATCGGCTGGCTCTTCTGGCTCCCATCCGTCTACGTCGGCTGCACCCTCTGGACCCTCAACTGGCCCCCCCAGGATTAG
>JAAKFF010000074.1 GCA_011065165.1 Chlamydiota bacterium | reverse complement strand
GATGAATGCGGTGCCTGCACATAGTAGAGAAATTCTTAAGTCCATCTAGCCCTCTAAATCGGAATTTTAAATAAAAGGATAGAGGATCAGGGGTTAAATGTCCAACTCTATCAGAGAGCTCTCAGGAGCTCTTGTTAAGGAGTTCTTTGAATGCTGGGGCGTTGCGGATCGGGTTGAAGACCTCTTTAGATAGCAGGGCGTCTAGATTTTCAAATCCTGCGTTGCGGGCCGCTTTCAGCCATCCAATTGCCGGTTCGCCCTGATCGAGGGCGGCGCACGCTTCTGCGCAGCGGGCGGCGATATCGGGATCAGGAAGAATTTGAAAGCAGGAGGGGGCAAGCTCCAGCACGAGGGGGTAATCCTTCATCTCATAGGCAGCACGGAAGAGATGGATCTGCGACTCTGGATTGAGGTGCTTTTTGATCGGGTTTAATAGTTCATATACCTCCCTAAATTCTCTCTTTTCAGCTTTGAGGGAGGCCAAGTATTGCGATGTGATGTTAAAAATTAGCCCTTTTTTTGCTTTTGCTCGCACCGCCTCTAATCTTGTCATCGCATCTTGCTTGCGGCCTTGCGCTAGGCACTCTTCGATCTCTTTAAGTTCAGCGGTTAGGTCGTCGTCTCGATCGCTTTCGGTGATGACACGCGTCTTTCTCCACGTGGCAAAGTTTTGGAAGGCGAAGAGGAAGAAGATCGCTCCAACGATAAAGAAGCCGACAGTAAAGAAGATGACGCTGAAGGTTGCGGAGAGGAGCATGCTGGTGAAGAGGGCGTACTTCAGCCCTTTGGCTCCACAGATCGATTCAAAGATAATGCGCAGAAGTTGTCCTCCATCAAGGGGCATAACAGGGAGAAGGTTAACGACCGTCCAGAAGAGGTTCACCCACTGAAAAATGAGCAAGCAGTAGACGGCGTACGTTGCGGTGAAGAAGCCTGTTGCATGCACCATAGTGGCAAGGAGAAAGAGGATAAAGCCAAAGATCGGGCCATTCAAGACCATAAGAAACTCACGCCATCCTCTGAGTCTCGGCCCTTCGGGATAGGTCAGCCCCCCAAATGCAACGAGCTCGATGCGCGGCTTCTGACCAAAATAACGCGACGTCAGCGCATGGCCAAACTCATGAACAAGAATAGAGATGAAGATGACAAAAATCCAGATGACCGTGAAGAGTAGGGGGCTGGGCGAGCTCATGCTGTTGATCCAACCGATGAGGCCAGCAGTGACCCAGAAAAAGGGGGAGATTTTAATAGAGATACTTCTAGAAGAGCTCATCAGCCACTCATCGCTTTCATCATGGTAGATCCTATCTCAGCGGGAGATTCTGCAACGAAGACTCCTGCTGCTTTAAGCGCTTCTATCTTACCTTGTGCTGTTCCTTTTCCGCCAGAGACAATCGCGCCAGCATGGCCCATGCGCCGCCCAGGAGGGGCAGTCACTCCGGCTATGAATCCCCCAACAGGTTTGCTGCACTTCTCCTTGATCCAGCTTGCAGCTTCCTCTTCGGCGTTGCCCCCGATCTCTCCTAACATGAAGATGCCATGGGTATCGGGGTCCTTCTCGAAGAGTTCCAGCACATCGATAAAGCTCGTTCCATTGAGTGGATCTCCTCCAATCCCAACGCAGGTCGACTGTCCTAGACCATTTTGGGTTGTCTGCCAGACGGCTTCATAGGTGAGCGTGCCAGAGCGGGAGACGATCCCAATTTTCCCTTTTTTATGAATGTATCCAGGCATGATTCCGATCTTGCACTCCTCAGGTGTGATCACTCCCGGGCAGTTGGGACCGATGAGCCTTGATCTCTTCGAGCTGCTCATGACACGTGAAACCTCTAGCATGTCGCGGATCGGTATCCCCTCAGTGATACAGATAATCAAGGGGATCCCTGCATCTTCCGCCTCTAAGATCGAATTGGCAGCGAAGGGCGGCGGCACAAAGATCATCGTGGCATCGGCTCCTGTCTCCTCTTTCGCTTCCATGACGGTATCGAAAATGGGGAGATTAAAGATGGTCTGCCCCCCCTTTCCAGGTGTCACTCCGCCTACAAAGTTCGAGCCGTAGGCGATAGACTGCTCAGTGTGAAACTGCCCCGACTTTCCCGTGATTCCCTGAGTAATGACTCTGCTCTTTTTATTGACTAGGATCGCCATCTCATCTTCCTCCTTTTATGGAAGCTACAGCCTTTTGGGCTGCATCCGCCATCCCTTCCGCAGAGATAATGGAGAGGCCCGACTCTTTGAGCATCTTGCGCCCCGCTTCGACGTTGGTTCCCTCCAGGCGGACGATGAGTGGCACTTTAATCTCCACCTCGCTCGCTGCAGCGATCACCCCTTCGGCGATCGTGGCGCAGTTCATGATTCCTCCAAAGATGTTGACAAGGATCGCTTGGACACTCGGATCTGAGAGGATGATCTTGAACCCCATAACCACCTTATCTTTGTCGGCTCCTCCTCCCACATCTAAAAAGTTTGCAGGCCTCCCACCATAGTAGTGGATGATGTCCATCGTAGCCATGGCAAGGCCCGCTCCATTCACCATGCAGCCGATATCTCCTTCAAGCGAGATGTAGGCGAGGTCGTGCTCCTTCGCCGCCACTTCATTTTCTGACATCTGCGTAGCGTCGTAAAAAGCTGCGATCTCTTTCTGGCGAAAGAGGGCGTTGTCATCGACGCTCAGTTTGGCATCAATCGCCCAGATCTTCCCCTCGGGAGTTTCGACAAGAGGGTTAATCTCCAGCAGCGAGGCGTCGCTCTCGATAAAAGCTTTAGCGAGAGAGGCAGCCACGCGCATCCCTTGCTTGGCACTCTCCCCCTTCCACCCCATAAAATTCGCAAGCCTGACAAGATGGTAGGGTTTGACCTCTCCAGAGAGTCCTATTGGAAGCTTTAAGATCTTTTCTGGACTCTTCTCTGCCACCTCTTCGATCTCCACTCCCCCCTCTGGGGAGGCGATAAGAATCGCCATCGCATGCTCCCGATCGATGATCGCACCAAGATAGTACTCTTTGCTGATATCGACGGGTTTGGCGATTAAGACCTTACGTGCGATAATCCCCTGAGGTCCAGTCTGATTGTTCACTATCTTCATGCCGATGAGTTTTTTCGCTACTTCGATGATCTCATCTTTACTCTTAGCAAACTTCACCCCACCCGCCTTTCCCCGGCCGCCTGCATGCACTTGTATCTTAACGACAGCTTCTGTAAGCCCTAAATATTGAACCACTTGCTCAGCCTCGGCAAGAGTAGATGCGACTCCGAACTCTGGGATTGGCATCTGATATTTTTTAAGGATCTCTTTTGCTTGATACTCATGTGTGTCCATAATTTCTATATGTGGTAGAATCGATTATCCATCAATCAAAAATCTTGGGTGACTATGCTTAGTTTTTTTAACAAAATTAGAAAGGCTTTTTCGAAATCGCGCTTAATCCTAGGTGATCGAATAGCTGCCCTCTTCACTAAGCCCCTTGATGAGAAAACTTTAGATGAGCTGGAGCAGATTCTCTTTGAAGCTGATCTTGGCTCTGCCTTAGCCCTTGAATTTGTCGACCATCTCCGCTCCTACACGCGAAAAAATGTCGGAGAGAGCGATTTTATGGGGGCGATGAAGGCGCACGCCCGAGAGATCTTACAGAAGCCGCCTCGCGTTCAAGGAAGAGAGGCTCACCCCTCACCCAAAGTGATCCTCATCGTTGGGGTGAATGGCAGTGGAAAGACCACCACCGCTGCTAAACTTGCTAAAATCTATAAAGACGAAGGGAAGAGAGTCCTCCTTGCCGCTGGTGACACCTTCCGCGCCGCTGCGATCGAGCAGCTCTCCTCCTGGGCCGAGCGGCTCAAGGTCGACTGCGTCAAGGGCAGAGCTGGAGGCGATCCATCAGCCGTCATTTTCGATGCGTTAACTGCAGCCAAAGCGCGCGGTCACGATCTGGTTATTGTCGACACCGCCGGTCGCCTCCAGTCCAAAACCGATCTGATGGAAGAGCTCTCGAAGATTAAACGTGTTGCTGAGAAGGTCGTTCCCGACGCCCCCCATGAGATCTATCTCGTGCTCGATGCAACAACAGGACAGAATGCCCTCGATCAAGCTCAAATCTTCAACTCCTTCACGCCCCTCACGGGTCTCATCCTAACGAAACTCGATGGGTCAGCCAAGGGGGGCATCCTCCTCTCGATCTATCACTCAATGGGAATCCCAGTCCGCTACATTGGCATAGGAGAGGGGGCGAAAGATCTCACCCCTTTCGATCCTGATGCGTATGTCGATGCCCTATTTTCATAACTTATATAAAAAATTATAGTCGCACCCTCTGATTCTGATTGAAAGATGCGTCGGGGATTGCATCCCCTGCTGCCCCTTTGAGCTTCAATCCGCTGATGATAATCAATTCTCCGTCGGGGGTCCGTACCTTCAGTACTGTCCGCCCCAAGCCCTTCGGGCTCCTTCGAATCGATTTTCCCCTAGCGCCTTGAAGCCATCGACTGCTCCAGGCATCCATTTTCCAAACCGAAGGTTCGGGATGGATGTCCTTTCACAGGACAATTCTGAACTTGTACTGCGGAGGGAGATCCATCCCAAACGAAGTTTGGAAGATGGGCGAGCGTAGCAGCCCGCGGCTTCAAGGCGCTAGAGGAAAAATGATCCGAAGGAGTGGGGGACAGTACTGAAGGTACGGACCCCCGACGGAGGGACGCTTTGCCAGAGGGTCTCTTTAAGTTGCTTTCCACAGCAGAAGCTAGAGTTTTTTCCTAAGAAGATTTTCTGGAGGCCGAAGTCAACTTATAGAGTTGCGCAGGCCGAAGAAATCTTATTAGGGGAAAAGACAGCTTCTATAGGTGTGGGAATGAATTTGAAGAGACCCTCAGAGCGGATTGAAGCTCAAAGGGGCAGCGGGGGATGCAATCAAGGGCGGATCTATTAATATAATTACTCTCTCTTGTTTAACTCCTCCCTAAAGAGCCTTCTCTTCTGGTTTAATGATAAAAGGCTCCTCAAAAAAGCGCCCATGGGATTAAATAGAGGGGATGAACAGCAGCACCTACCACTCCCTCATTGATGACACCCTTACTTATGTTAAAGCTCTGCTTCCGGAGAGCGGCAAGCCTAAGAAGAGGGCGCTGCCAAAAGTTCAGAAGGCCGCTCCTCAGCCGCCCCAAATAAAACCAGCTGCGCCTGAGAAGAAGAAGATTGAAAAGCCCTCCTTCAAATTGGAATCCCATAGTGCACCTTCAAGCGAGCCCAATGTGGGGATGAAAAAGCTCCTGATGGAGATTGCGCCGGAGCTTTTTCTGCATGAAGGGCCGCCTAGTGACGCTCGAGCGAGACGGATCAATGAAGCTTGGAAGGAGAAGCGCGACACTCCGACCATTCCGATCCTCATTCAAGGAAGAGCCTATCGATCTTTTGTGGTGAATATTGCTAAGGCGATTGATAGTACCTTTGGCACCTGCCGTCTCATTGAAGTTGAACCGAAAAAGAAGTGGGATCTCTTCTTTAAATCCCCCAATTTAAAGCTCATTATCGCCCCCGACAACTTGATCTTTTCCAGCAGAGAGCTCCTCCCCTTTTATAAGGAAAATCCGCAGGAGAAGAGGCGAACTCTAGGCGACATCCCTCTTCTGCTCTTGCCTGACCTATCTCTCTATTACAAGGACCCCTATCTTAAGCGATCGTTATGGAATGTGATAACCCAAAATTTGCTGCCGTTATCTTAGATAAGGGGCTCGACATGCCCCTTGATTACGCGATCACCACTCCGGTAGAAGTGGGGAGACGCGTCCTTGTCCCCGTGCAAAAATCGCTGCGGAAAGGGACGGTTGTTGCGTTGAAAGAGAGCCCCTCTGTCGCCAAAGTCCAACCGATCAAGGAGGTGCTCTCTGAAAAGAGCCTTATCTCTCCCAATCTCTTTCAACTAGCTGAGTGGATGAGCCGCTACTACTGCACCTCGCTGCGTAAAGTTTTGAAGGTGCTCCTCCCTGCAACGATTCGGAAGGAGACTCAAGCCAAGGAGCAGCTCTTTGTGAGACGGATTCTCCCCCCTAAAAAGCTCTCTCTGCTCTGCACTGAGCTGCGGCAAAAGCATCCTGCACAAGCTAAAGTTATCAGCGCTCTTATAAAGGAGCCAAAGGGGATGCTCCTCAGTCAGCTTTTAGAAGTGACTGGTACCTCGAAAAGCCCGATCACATCGCTAGAAAAACAGAAAGTCTTAACGATAGAAAAGCTCCAGATCGACCGCTCACCCCTAGAGGATATGGAGTTTCTCCCGACCAAACCGAAGGTGCTCAACAGTGAGCAGAAATGCGCCCTCGACTGCATTCAATTTAACTCCTTCCAAACCCACCTCATCCATGGCGTGACGGGGAGTGGAAAGACCGAAGTCTATCTGCAGGCGATCGCTGCAGCGCGAAAGAGAGGGCTCGGGGTCATCTTGCTTGTCCCTGAAATTGCTCTCACCACCCAGACGATCGAACGTCTAAAATCGCGATTTACTGAGAAGGTGGGTATCTTGCACCACCGGCTGAGTGATGGCGAGCGTTTTGACATCTGGCATGGTATCCATATGGGTGAGATCTCTATTGTGGTCGGTGCCCGTTCGGCTATTTTCTCTCCCATTAAAAAGCTCGGGCTAATCATCGTCGATGAAGAGCATGAATCGTCCTATAAGCAGTCCGAAGAGGAGCCGTGTTACCATGCACGCGATATTGCAATCATGCGCGGAAAACTTTCAAAGTGCGCGGTCGTCCTCGGCAGTGCAACACCCTCACTCGAGAGTTATGCCAATGCAAAGTCGGGTAAATATCTCTTAAGCAATCTTACAAAGCGTGCCAAAAATGCGCAGCTTCCCCAAGTTAAAATTGTCGATATGAAAGAAGAGTATCGGAAGTCGGAGGGGTTTACTCTCTTCTGTGATGCGCTGCTTCAAGGGATAAAAAAACGGCTCGCTCTAGGCGAACAGACCCTCCTCTTTTTAAATCGTCGCGGCTACCATACCTTCCAGATGTGCGCCGGATGCGGGGAGGGCGTCAAGTGTCCTCACTGCTCTGTCAGCCTCACCTTTCATAAGAGAGCCAACCACCTCACTTGCCACCTCTGCTCCTTCACTATAGCGCCGCCGCCCACCATCTGCCCCTACTGCAAAGAGAGCGCCACGCTGCACTACAAAGGGGTGGGAACCGAGCAAGTCGAGCGCACCCTACACGCCCTCTTCCCAACGGTTCGTACCATAAGAATGGATGCCGATACGACACGCCATAAGGGGAGCCATGACCTTCTCTTTAAGCAGTTTCGATCTGGTAAGGCTGATGTGCTTATCGGCACACAGATGATCGCCAAAGGGCTCCACTTCCCGGCAGTAACCCTAGTGGGCGTTCTCAACTCCGA
>JAAKFF010000073.1 GCA_011065165.1 Chlamydiota bacterium | reverse complement strand
TGCGCTTAATTCTGCGGTCTTCTCTGATGGATCGTTCGTCTACATCCCCAAGGGGGTGCGCAGCCCGATTGAGCTCTCTACCTACTTCCGGATCAATGAGAGGGAGACGGGACAGTTTGAGCGCACGTTGATCATCGCTGAGCCTGGCTCCTATGTCAGCTATTTGGAAGGGTGCACGGCTCCCGCTTACGATGAGAACCAGCTGCACGCTGCTGTTGTGGAGCTGGTAGCTTTTGAAGGGGCAGAGATCAAATATTCGACTGTGCAGAACTGGTATGCGGGGGATAAAAAAACCGGAAGAGGAGGGATCTACAACTTTGTGACGAAGCGCGGTCGCTGCGCAGGTAGACGCTCTAAGATCTCATGGACGCAGGTGGAGGCTGGCGCTGCGATCACATGGAAATACCCCAGCTGCATCTTGGAGGGGGACGACTCGGTCGGGGAGTTCTACTCTGTCGCCCTCACCAATGGAAAGATGCAGGCGGATACGGGAACGAAGATGATTCATATTGGCAAGAGAACCCGCTCTACGATCATCTCGAAGGGGATCTCGGCCGATGAGTCGTCCAATACCTATCGCGGGCTGGTCCACATCTCTTCGAAAGCTGATGGCGCGCGCAACTATACGCAGTGCGACTCGATGCTTGTGAAAAACGCCTGCAGTGCAAACACCTTCCCCTATATCGAAGCGTACAATGAGAGCGCAGAAGTTGAGCATGAAGCGTCCACTTCGAAGATGAATGAAGAGCAGCTCTTCTACTTGCAGACGCGCGGGCTCTCCTTGGAAGAGGCGATTCAGATGATCGTCAACGGCTTCTGCCAGAAGGTGATCAACCAGCTTCCACTAGAGTTTGCCGTAGAAGCGCAAAAACTTTTAACCCTTAAATTAGAAGGATCGGTTGGATAAGATGTTAGAGATTGAAAATCTTCACGTTTCTGTAGAAGATGAGCCCATTTTGAAGGGCTTCTCCCTTAAGGTGGGGAGTGGAGAGATCCATGCGATCATGGGGCCGAATGGCGCAGGAAAATCGACCCTTGCAAAGGTAGTAGCTGGCCACCCTCACTATGAAGTGAAGGAGGGAACGATCTCCTTTTGTGGAAAAGATATCCTAGAGCTTCTCCCTGAAGAGCGCTCCCACTTGGGACTCTTCATGGGCTTTCAATATCCGATTGAAATTTCTGGAGTGAGCAACTTTCAGTTTCTACATAGCGCTCTGGGTGCCAAGCGTAAGAGTGAAGGGTTAGAGCCCATAAGTGAAGAGGCCTTTCGCACGATTTTAATGGAGAAGATGGAGGCGATGCGCATTCCGACAGCCTTCGCCGAGCGCGACATCAACGGCGGCTTCTCTGGTGGGGAGAAGAAGAGAAACGAGATCCTTCAGATGGCTATTTTGGAGCCGAAACTTGCCATCTTAGATGAGACCGATTCTGGTCTCGATATCGACGCCATGCGCATCGTTGCCGAAGGGATCAAGAGCCAGATGAACGAGGGAAACGCCCTCATCTTAATCACCCACTACCAGCGGCTCCTCGACTTCATCAAGCCCGACTTCGTCCATGTGGTTGTTGAGGGAAAAATTGCTCTGTCCGGAGGGCCCGAGCTTGCACTGCACCTGGAAGAAAAGGGGTATGAAAACCTTCAATGAATTTCTTAGAAACGCTAGCCCCCCACTATAAGTGTCTCGATCAATGGAAGCAGAAAGCTTGGGAAGCGCTCCATAGTAGAGGATTTCCTACGCGCAAGTGGGAGGCCTTTCAATATGTACCGTTAAAAGCGCTCTATGAAGAGAGCTTTGCTCCTCTAGAACTGGACGCCCCTAAGATTGAAAAAAAGGAGAGGTGCTGCGTTTTTGTAAATGGCGTATTTCGCGCCGATCTCTCCCATGTGGAAGGGCTCATTTCCCTCCCGCTCTCTGAGGCGGTGAGCTCCTATGGTATGTTCCTTCATAAGAGCTGGGCGCTCATGCTGAAGGATGAGACAAATCCCTTTTATCTGCTCAACCACGCCCTCTATGAAGAGGGGCTCTTTCTCTATCTTCCACCAGGGGAGCAGGCGACAGTTGAGTGGCGCTTTCTCACTACCAGAGAGGGGCAGATTCACACACCAAAGATCGAACTCTATCTGGGGAGAGGAGCTGAGCTCACCATTAAGTCGGAGATTCGAGGGGAGGGAAAGTATTGGCATAATGAGAGCGTCAACCTCTCCTTAGATGAAGGGGCTAAGCTTCATATAGAAGAGAAATTCTTCCACTCAAAAGAGGCGTGGGCATTCCATTCCAAACGCGCCAGGCTTAAGAGAGATGCGAAGTTCAGCTGCACGACGCTATCAGTTGGAGCAAGAGTGGAACGCCACGATATTGCTGCACTTCTCACAGGAGAAAATTGTGAAGTAGATCTAAGAGGGCTCACCCTTCTCACCGAAAAAGCTGAGATCCATCAACATCTCTTGGTAAGACATGAGGCGCCTCATACGCGCTCGAATCAGCACTATAAGACCGTATTGCAAGGGCGTAGCCGTTCGAGCTTTGAGGGGAAGATCTACGTAGAGAAAGAGGCGCAAAAGACAGAGGCGTACCAGTTGAATAACAATCTGCTTCTCAGCCCAAAGGCTCAGGCGATGAGTAAGCCCAACTTAGAGATCATGGCCGATGATGTGAGAGCCTCCCACGGCGCGACGATTACCCAACCTAAGGCGGACGAGCTCTTCTATTTAAGGGCGCGTGGGTTAGATGAAGAGGAGGCTAAACGCATCCTCGTGAAAGGATTTTGTCGCGAACTGATTGATGATGAGGCGATCGATGGACTCCTTTGACGTCTGGAGAGTGAGGGAAGATTTTCCCATTCTGAAGAGGACGATGAATGGCAAGCCGCTCATCTATCTCGACTCTGCTTCATCGGCGCAGAAGCCGCAAGTGGTCATTGAAGCGATGAAGCGCTTCTATGAAGAGGAGTATGCCACCGTCCACCGAGCTCTCTACGGCTTAGCGAGCCGCTCTACAGAGCTCTATAGCGCAGTGCGAAGCAAGGTGCAGCGCTTTATCAATGCCACGAACGAAGAGGAGATCATCTTTACGCGTGGCACCACAGAATCGATCAACTTAGTGGCCCACTCTTTTGGAAAGGCGTTCATTAAGGAGGGGGACGAGATAATACTCTCTGAGATGGAGCACCACTCCAATATTGTTCCCTGGCAGCTCTTATGCGAAGCAGCGGGCGCACAGCTCAAATTTATTCCAATCAATGATAGGGGAGAGCTGATTCTTGAACGTTTCGATGAACTATTGAGCGTAAGAACCAAGCTTGTGAGTATCGCTCATATCGCTAATTCGACCGGTACGGTCAATCCCATTAAAACGATCATCCAGAAGGCGCACAATTGGGGAGCTAAGGTGATGGTCGACGGAGCGCAGGCCGCATCGCACTATGCGATCGATGTTCAAGAGCTCGATGCCGATTTCTACGCCTTCTCAGGCCATAAAATGTACGGCCCAACTGGGGTTGGCGTTCTCTATGGAAAGAGAGAGCTTTTAGATGCGATGCCCCCCTTCATGGGAGGGGGCGATATGATTGAGGAGGTCTATCTCGACCACTCAACATTTCAACGCGCCCCTCTAAAGTTTGAAGCTGGCACCCCCTCTATTGCTGAGGTGGTCGCTCTCGGCGCAGCAATCGATTACATCGAATCTATAGGAAGAGAGGCTATCGACAGCTGGCAAGATGAACTGCTTATAGACGCCACTGACAAACTTCTCCAAATCAAAGGAGTACGCATCATTGGGAGAGCTGCGAAGAAGAGCTCCATCATCAGCTTTACCATGGACGGTCTCCACCCCTTTGATCTAGGGACCCTCTTGGGGCTGAAAGGGATCGCTATCCGAACGGGCCATCTCTGCGCCCAACCTCTCCTCCGTCGCTTCGGCATGAGCGCCCTCTGCAGGCTCTCGTTTGGCGTCTATAACACCCACGAAGAGATAGATTTCACTCTCCAAGCTATCAGAGAGACATCTCTCCAATTAACCTAAGAGCCACTTACAAAACTCGACACAAAAACTTTTGCCCTGAAGGGTATGTGACTTTGTGTCAAAGAACCAAATTGTCAAAACATCTTCAAAAATCAACGGGAGAGGTGTGTCCAAAATCAAAAAAAACCATTCAAACATTGAAAATTTCAAAGAATCATGAAGAATTATTCAAAAAACTGACTACCTTATCCTAAAAAACCAGGTCATCTTAAGCAGATTTTTCCAATATCATTATCTTACAATGGCCCGACTATAGAGTCCCTGGCCACTCAAGGCAGGCTCCACAGAGATGGAATCATCACTGAGCTGTTGTAAACTTGCGAAATAATCTCACCCTAAAAGAAGAGAAACTGGCAATCATATAAATATCTTAGAATCTGTTACTTATAAATTTAAATAGGTAGATATTCTGTTTTATGGTAGAATTTCCTTCTAAAAGAAATTAGTCATTTTTAAATTGGAGTAATCAATGTCAGGAATCATTTTTAATGATAGTATTAGGAAGTTAACGCAAAACTCTTTTGTCAAAACAGATGATAAAAAAATTAAGTGGAATCATCTCCTTATTCATGTAGTAGCGAGCAGAGATGAAGAAAAAGCTCTATCGTATATTCAGAACGCATTTAGAACCAAACCCAATTTCTTTAGGCCATTTCTAGACCTCCAATTCACTGAGGATAATATTTCACCTGTGATACTCTCTGCTATCCTGAATAAGCCTCGTCTTACGCAATGTCTTATAGAGCTTGGTGCAAATACTGAGACGCCAGATCGAGGGGGAAATAGAGTCGGTCACTATTTAGCATTGAATGCTGAAAATGTTGATTCGATGGCGTACAAAATTTTGATGGATTTGAATCCGAAACCCATAAGTAATAAAAAGGGGTATACATGGAAAAAGATTCTAGATCTACGACTCAATCCCGATCCCACAAAGTCAGTTGTTTACTTCCTCGATTCGAAAACAAAGAAAGTCGTAAAAGGTAATGGTAAAGATTTCCTCAGAATGGCACATGGAACTGGAGCAAAATATTACATGGATAACGTTCCACACCTCAATTTTGGAACTGTTTGGAAGACGAGAATGGATTGTAAGGGGAAAACAGTAATACCTAGCATACCCGAACAGTTTGGTTGGAGGAAAGAGCTACCTCAGAAGTATGAAGAGTATAGAAACTTAGAGTCACCCCCTGTATACATGGAGATACTTCCCAAGGTAGGGTGTAACATTGTAGCTAGAAAACGCCTTTCCGTCGGAACTATTGCTGGCGAGCTTATTGGAGCTGAGAAGCAGCCGAGAACGTCGCAGGATATTTATGGAAAAAGTTTAATGGAGCAACAGGAGCGATATGGATATGACACCGATGAGACCTATTCACTGAAAACATATCGTTCCCTTGCTGCACAATCTAACGATGGATTTCCTAATGCCATCTGTATTTGCTGGCAATCTCCTGATGGTTCGGTGAAAACTCTACTTGTTATTATAACTGAGATCGAGGAGGGTGAATCCATAACATGGGATTATGGTCCCCTAAACTTAATAAAACAGGTAGATCATCTTGAATTGCAAAAAGAGCCCCTCAAAAACTTTATTCGTAAAATTTATAAGGACTTCTCTCATGTGTCTAATCCATTATTAGCTGCGTATATTCAATTTAACTCGGAGTCTCAACCTGACTTAGACAAGTTGGCCCTATCAGCGCATATGGGATATCTATTATATACGCCAAGTGCTGTTCTCTATCTATTTAAACAAGAAGGACTCATTCGTATGGATCATTTTGTTGAACTATTTAACGTTGCAACTCACCCTTGTTTTTCTATTTCCGATGGTAAAGAGATTCATAATGACTTTAAAAATTTTTATGAACGTCTATTAAAGATCGAAACTATTGGCAAAGAGAAAATTCTTACAATGTTTTCAAAATATTTGGATGAAGAGAGTTTCACCGTTTCTACAATATTAGATAATCTTGGTGTGATTTTAGAAAAATATGACAAACAATCACCTAATTTCATACCCCACTTAAACTACTAATGGTTAAAGGGTTTTCTGGATTGCTTGACTCTGAATTATAACGTGGTCGTTGGAGGTTCGGTTAGTTCATTAACCTAAAGAGCCCACTTGCAAAACTCCCGATGGCTGCTTCTTGTTCTCTTTCACCAATTTCAAAGAGCCGAATTGTCAAAATATCTTCAAGAATCAACTGATCTGGAATTTTGCAAGCGGCTCTTAAAAATCAAAGCGGAGCTTAACCACGGCGCCGTTTAGAGAGAGATCGCCACTGTTTTGGTTACGAAAGGAGATAAAATGTCCGTAGTTGATCCAGACTTGGTTCTCCCAACCCACTTGCAGTGAGATGTGAGTGCGCTCATCTTTTAGCCACCACTCACCCTCCATACCGAGCATCATCTCGATGCAAGGGACGATCGATTCAGGGTCGCTGGAGATGTTAGCAGTGGCAACAGCTTGGCCGTTACCGATTTGAACACGGTCAATGCGACGATTATCATAGTCGCTCCACACTCCTGAAAAGGCGATATTACTGACGATGCTCCACCCCTTATAGAGGGTCCACGTGCCATTTGCACCCATGCGGATCCCAATGCCCCAGCTATCGTGGTCTTGATCTGTTGTAACGCTCCCAGGGAGGGGCCCCGTGCTCCCGAGGGTGACCTGGTTAGCAACGTAGCGGCTCTTCCACTTTTGATCGATCCAGCTCCCCCTTAAACCCCAGAAGAGACGGGTTTTAAGGAAGCGGCTAAGAAAAAAATTGCGTCCTAACTCAAGATCTACAATATGATAGTGGAGGTGCCAGTGGCTACGCGCAGAGGTGATTTGGGAGAGCTCGGAGTTTGTGATCTGACTGAGGCTGAGGTTGATCGCTGAGATGGTGCCCTCATCGCTTCGGACATGGCGCGTTGAACTACTATGAAGATGGGTGAAACGAGCAAAGATATCCCATCCATCATGATGGGGGTAGAATCCGACTCCAGCGCGGAAGCCTATCTCTCTGGGAAAGTCGACCGTATAGACCTTTCCCGTAGTGGCGAATTTGAGCCCCTCTTGTATCGCTTGCCACCACAAAAAATCAGCAGAGACAAAGATATCCCACCCATTTTTCACAAAGGGGCCCGCAGGAGGCGTAATCTCCTCCCTCTCATCGGCAAACACCTTAACCATCAACAAGAAACAGATAAGGAAAATGAGCTTTCCTTTCATGGTCTCCCCCCCATACTTCCCCCTCCCTCTGGTTAACTGAATAGGAGAATAGCTTCAAGAAAGAAGGGTTTTACTTAGAAATCAAAACGGAATTTTAGATTTAGACCGTGAAAGCTTAGGTTATTCCAGATGTCGATACGATCAACTGGGAAGGCAGTATTCCAATTGATCCAGGCTTGCTCCTCCCATCCTGCTTG
>JAAKFF010000072.1 GCA_011065165.1 Chlamydiota bacterium | reverse complement strand
AGTTGGGAGAAGGAGAGAGAGATCGCCCCCGCCTATATCAAACTCATACTCCATCTGAAAGATGAGAAGAGGGAGGAGTATGTCTTCTGGGTTAACAAAGAGCCTGAAGGAGTCCCGATCCGATGAACCTCTTGCCCTTTGTCATAACTATTGTGCTGATCTTGGGGATGTTCTCCCTATCCCAATTTGAGAATGCCAACTCCCTGCAGAAAGAAAAAAATATCTACGTTGCCTACTTTGAAGGTCTTCGGAAAGCGCGCAACCATTTAGAGGACTCTGCATATAAGAGAAGGAGGGAGTCAAATTCTAAGAGAGGCACTTCCTCTTCATCAAAGGCTAAAGATGAAGTCAAAGAGCTCCCCTTCTTTCGGGAGAGAAAGTTAGGATGGAGCGGGGGAAGGCTCAACCTCTCTGCTCTTTTAAGCGCTAGTCAAAAGTATCGGGGAGTGGAGAAGATCGCAGTAGAATATCTTGAGGCGCTCTATGGAACGAATGATACTTTTCCGAAGAATCTAAAGCCTCTTTTAAAAGCGCTTATTGTAAAACTCACTGCTAGCGAAGAGTTGACTCCTCTTCATGAGGTCGAACTTGATGATCCAAAGATGCAAGCTCTCTTCTACAAGATGCTGCGCGGCACGCAGACCTACGATCTGATGGGTGGTGAGGGCTATCCTCCATTCGATCACTTCTTCACTTTTCAAGGCGAAGAGATTGCGCCTATCAACTTCCACTCTGCAAGTGAGCTTCTCCTGGAAGTTGTATTGGGCAAGAGCGGCGCAGAGGAGCTGATTGAGAGGGAGAGGGCGAAGGTGGGGGCTCATCCTAATGCTCTCAAATCTCCCCTAAAAAGAGGGGAGATTGAACTGTTATTGGGCGAGAAGCTGCCACTCTTTAACCTAAAAACTCAAAAAACTATCAAAAACCCCGAGAGCTATACCGATCAAGAGACGAAAATTACAGTACGGATTGAGTGACCTTTTGAAAGATGAGGGAGAACTCTGTTCCCGATCCAAGTCGCGATCCGGCAGCGATTGAACCATCATGTTTTGCGATGATCGCTTTCACAATGGAGAGGCCAAGGCCTGCGCCCCCTAATTTACGTGAATGGGCTTTATCGACGGTGTAAAACCGATCGAAGATATGATCGAGGTCGTGCTCGGCTATGCCCACGCCCTTGTCGGCAATGGTTAATGCTACCTTCTCTGGAGAGTCTTCAATTGTTATCGTAATGGATGCAGGAGCCTTTGAATACTTCACAGCATTCTCTAGTAAGTTCATGAGGGCAAGTTCAAGGAGGTCGGGGTCGGCGGGAAGGGTGATCACCTTTTTGCTCTGAAGGAGCTCAATACTCACATCTGGGTAGAGTGCAAGTAGGGTATGGCTGCAATTGTCGACAAGTGCGACGAGATCGCACTCCTGAAGGCGCGCCTGGGGAAGGTAGTCAAGATCTGTTAAGGTGAGTAAGTTTTTTACTAAGTTATCCATTCTTTGACAGTTGCGCACTATTTTCTTGGTGAAATCTTGGAGCATCGCCCCTGAAATTTCGGGTAGGTCGTGAATCGTTTCAGCAAAGCCTTTGATGATGGTGATGGGGGTGCGGAGCTCATGAGAGGCGTTGGCCACAAAGTCTTTTCCCAGTTGATGCTGTTGATACTGCCTAAAGCTATCTCGGAGGGTGAGAATAAATCTCCCCGAATTCCCTAGTGGCTTTACCACCATATCGCAACATTTTTTTTCCTCTCTATCTAAGCAGAATGTGAGAGATTGTGGCATGAGCGTCTCGGTGCATCGCTTCCACAGCTCTTGATTCTTTTTTAATAGCTCAAAGTCGAGGAAGTGTCGGCCTAGGAAGTCGCTCTTACCTCCTCCAAAGAGCTGCGCCGCTTTCAAATTGATCTTAAGAATGAGCCCTTGACCATTGAGTAGAACGACCCCCTCCTGGAGAGCATCTAAGATCTGCACTCTCTCTCGAAAGCGTTGTGGCGCCTTGCGCACTTGCGTTCCTAAGACAGCCGCTGTGATTGTGAAGAGGAGCAGGAAGAGTACCCAATCTTTTGAAGCGTGGAATGAGGGGTGCAAGAAGCAGACAAAACTCCCCAAGATGAGCGCGATAAAGAGAAAAACATATCTTCTTTTCATGGATCTTAGGATAGCAAAAATGGTGGATTTATACCAACTCTGCAGTAAAAGTAATGATCTCTCCCTTTTCAAGGATCTCTCTGATTTTCTCAGCCGCTCGATCTGCAGTTTCAGGAGTATCAAAGAATTCTACAACAAGGGGGAGGTTCAGGGAGAGGCTTAGCAGCTGAGAGGAGTGGACCTCGCCCCCCTTCTCAAACCCTTCTATGGCTCGGAAGACGGCAGCATGGCGCACCTTGACTTCGTCATGTAACACTTTGAGCACCGCTTTCAGATGGTGCTCTGACTCCATCATGTAGACTCTAACAACTTTAATATTCATGAACCTATCCTCTTTGCTAGCATACCTCCTCCCCATGTGGCGAGCAGGCAGAGGCCCACCGATAGGAGGATATATAGGGCTGTTTTTACTGTCTCACCATTTTCCCAGAGCTCGATCGTTTCGAGGGAGAAGGTCGAAAAGGTGGTGAATCCTCCTAGAAGACCGATCAGAAGGAGGGCGCGCAGCTCACTCGAGAGCTCTGCTACCCTTTGAAAAATCAGGAAGCTGAGAGTGCCGATAAGGAAGGCCCCGAGCACATTTACGATGAGCGTGCCAAAGGGAAAGCTCACGCCGAAGATTCCATGGGAGAGCCGTGATAGAAGATAACGGAAGATCGCACCGACTCCACCGCCGAGCCCTATTAAGAGGATCTCTTTCACTTAGCCGCTCCCGTGTAGCCCTTAACAGTGAAGATCGCCACGGGCGTTGTAAAGCCTCTTAAAGAGACGGCGTCTTTTGCTTCCACTTCCACATTCTCCTTCACATTTTTTTCTTCATAGGTATTCTCGCTGATTAGCACCTCCATCTCTGTCGCTTCAGAGCAGAGGCGCGAGGCTAGATTCACGTTGGAACCCAAGACGGTGTAGTTCAGGCGATTCTCCGCCCCCATATTTCCCGCAATGACAGTGCCAGTATGGATGCCGATTCCCATCTCTATGGGGGGCCCGTCCTTCCTCTCTCGGTTCCACTCTTTCAACGCTTCGCGGATATCGATGCCGCATTTGATCGCCCGAAGTGCCCCCTCTTCGAGATCGATGGGAGCTCCAAAGAGAGCCATCACCTCATCTCCCACATACTTATCGATCACTCCGCCATGCTTGTCGATGATATCGGAGACCTTAGTCATGCAGCCATTCACCAGTTGAATGACCTCTTTAGGCGCCATCTTCTCTGTCATCTCTGTAAAGTGGCGGATGTCAGCAAAGAAGACGGTGACTCGCTTCTCCTCACCACCCAGTTGGATATTCCCCTTGAGAGCCTCTTCAGCAATCTCTTTAGAGACAACTTTGTTGAGCACACCACGTACCCGCTCTTTCTCCCTCAGCCCCTTCACCATCTCAAAGAAGGAGTGGTAGAGTGCACTCACTTCATCATGTCGTTTCTTCTCTCTGATCTCAGGGATTTCGATCTCATGCAATTTCCCTTCTGCAACGGCGCCCGTAACCTCGGCAAGGTGGGCGATAGGTCGTGTGATTCTCTTTGCGATATTGTTCAAGAAGATCAGAACGAAGAGGAGCCCTCCAATCGATGCTAAGCGCATCTGCAGGGAGATCTTTTTCAGGATGTTTGCAGCCTCTTCATTCAGAGAGTTTATCAGTGCGAACTCCTCTTTTTTAGGAGTAAAGATAAAGAAGTGGAGGTCGATCTTTTTATAGGGGGCGACATGGAGGAAGAAGTACTCCACTCCCCCCACTTTTATGACTCCCTGCGCTTTAGCGAGAATCTGCTCAGTTGGAACCGCGTACCACTCAGCATCGGAGATCTCATCTCCCTCGGGATTTGAGACGGATATAATTTTTTCCCCTGAGACAAAGAGAACGTTGCGATGGGTGGAGCGAGCAAGTGACTCCAAGACGATCGACCCATCCATTCCAAGAGTTAAGTAGCCTGTGCGTATCTTGCCATTCACCCTATCCTGCAATTTTAAGGTGTTACCAAAGTAGACGTGGTGCATCCCTGAGGGAGCGATGATGTCCAGATGAGTCGTGAGAAATTCATCTGATACGGTCTTTCTGCCTACGAGCGCCTTGGTCACATCATACTTCGGCTGGTCGTAGAAGGCATTTTTGCTGAGCAAGACCTTTCCAGATCGACTTCCTCTATCTATCATTCCCAAACCAATCGGCGCCTTAGCAGCAAGGGGACTTTTGCCAAAGAGATCTGAGTGGGTTATCGTAGAGAGCCCCCAGATCAATCCAATCTTATTATAGTGTTCAACAAAGCGTCTGACATAGTGTTTGGCCTGATCTTCATAATACTCTCCTGGAGGAGGAGGCTCCTTCTCTCTCTTTTCAAGGTTAAGGCTCTTGATCCTCTTCTCTACCATTCTCTGCCAAGCCTCCCCACTCGGGATGGCAGTAGGATTCTCCCTAAGATAGCGCTGAGCTCTTCTAATGCGCTCAAGAACTTCAGCTAAATAGTAGGTTTCAGAGGGAACCTCCAACCACTTCAGAAAAGGTTCGAGCAGATTGATCGAAAGATCGAGAGAGGGGTGGTCGTGCTCCGTCTCGAGGCTCTGCAGCGCCTGAGGAGTAAAAAAAGCGAAGTACTCCTCTTCAGCCTCATTCCCCCCAGATTCCACCCCATCTCCGTGGAGAGAGCTGATATTTACATTGATAGCGATGTAGGGCCCTTCCCAATGGCCACGGTTGCTCCTTACAGAGACAAGATCAAAATCCTCTGCTACTTGAAACTGGATCACATCGTTGAGTCGCTTCCCATCAACGAAGATCCCTGACATCAGCTCATCTTCATTCATGCTCTGTATGAAATCGATCCACTTACTTGTGATCATGAGCGAAGCGGAGTCGAGCCAGTTAGACTCCCCTTCATTCTTCAGAGAGGGAGCAAATTCATTTCTGATGAGTTGATATTTTGCGACCCCTTGAAGGACAGCATCGACGTCACCCTGAATCCTGTAGAGCATATCACCAAGGTAGGCTTCAATCTCTCTCGTCTTCTCATCATTGACCACTTCTAGCTTTTTCACGAGATCGTTATACGTCCGCTTCAAGTTAACGCGCGTTAAATAATCTTCTAAAAAAAATGAGGCGATAAAGGTGATACAAAAAACACCTGCAACCCAGATAAAAAGGCGGTAGCGTAAACTCATAGTTTCATCCATAGCACGGCCAGTGCTACGAAAGAAAGTTTTTTTATCAGTGAATGGGATGCATGTGTAAGATATGATCTGAATGTGTAAAAGAGAAAGAGAGGACTTCATTTTCATTCTTATCCAAGGTGTATCCACCCTCTTTTTTCCAGCCCTCTTCTTTCATTCTGAGATTCTGGGTTAGTAGGGTTCCCTTAGGATCTGTATTGATTTGATGTCTGTAAATCTGCTCGATTGTTCTACCTGCATCTGAAACGAAGTAGCAATGGTAGATCCGATTGGTCTTCTTATTAATACCAAGATATACAGTGCCCCACTCCTCTACTTTAACACCGTTTTCCAAATGTGTTAGTTGCACTCTAAAGGCGTACCCAGTTTTAGTTTCAAAGTAGTATTTGCCCTCTTTAGAGGAGTCGGCAAGGATCTCTGCGAAGACTAAAGCGCAGTGATAACGACGCTGCTGCTTAAGATAACGACGCTCCTGCTTAGGATTCATAGTCTCCGTCATTTTTTTATACGGATATATGATCTTTCCCTCTTTTACATCTCCAAACTTGTTAATAAGTATCCAATCTTTTATCACCCATCTTCCCATACGAAAATCTAAAGTGAACATTCTATCAGAGTGAAATAGAGTTCTCATAGTGGGGATAATAGGAAGAGGCGCTACAATGTCTCTAGTTACTGACTCTTCGATAGGGGAAATATTTTCATGTGGAAAGGTTCTTACAAAGGGTCTCTCCTTTCTTGGTTTGAGAGGTTTGGGTTTCTGTTTTTCTAAAGCGCGTTTCTCATCTAAAATGAGGCTTTTAGCAGCCTCTTTGGCCCTCTCCTGTTCCAAGATATATGAGTGAAGCCCTTTTGTTGTTGAAATAAATTCCTCTATCAATTCTCTCCGAATGCGTCTACTCCTTATTCCTTCTAATCTCAATTGTTTCGACCATTCTTTCATTATTGGATGAGAGTGGGGATCTCTTAATATTTTAAGTGAGGATCCAGCCTTGGCAATCTTCGTTTCATTTAGATTTATCCATTGGAGAAAATCCTCTATTTTTGCACCTTTCTGATAGAGCTTAATGAGTTGTCTGGTCTTATACCCAGCTGACTCTCTTAGTCTTTTACTTTCATTGAGTAGTTCTTTCTTGAATCTTCCTATTACCTCCGGTTCACTACCAGAAATTTCCATTTCAAATCTGTACTGGTTACTTTTATCCTTCTCTACGTGAAGAGTCATCTCTGATCTAATTTCTTTGAAGATTTTGTTGATTTGATTACAAGTCTTTAAAAAAGAGTTTTTTGAAAAAGAATCTCTTAATTTACTTGAATATAGGGATAGCTGGTCTAGAGCGGCTTTTCCTTTTTTTATGGGATTGTCACTCATTTCTTGAAGAAGAACATTTAGATGGTTATTTAAATGATCAGTGAGATTTTCAGGTGAAAAAACCTCGTTCGTAAATTGAACGAATTGTACTCCAAAAGTGCGATGTAACTCAGCGCATGCAGTATCGAAGTCATCCCCCTTTCCTCCATTTCTATAGGTTAAGATAAGTGCGTAAGATCCGTTGATCGCTCTATTAATTAAAAATTTGGATAACTTATTATATTTTAGATTCAGTTGTTCTATTCTTTTCTGTTCCTCCAGGGAAGGCTCTTCAGTAAAAACAAGCATTAAAGAGTACTCTTTATCACGATGACCAGAGCTCATCTTACAATATAAATGGGAGCACCCGGCATGTGTTAATTCTTCTGTCACATACTTATGGGCGTGATTAAAAAATACTTTCATGCATATTCTTTTCAATTCTTTTTTAAAAAAGGCTTGCCTCTCTTTTCTCTCTGTCTTGGGGGTGTTTTCCATATCTTGAAAAATATCCATAAAAGATTGGTTAATGTTCTCCTTCCATTGTTCCATTAATCGCGCCAAGAGAGTTGAGTTTCCTCTTTGCTTATAGTGGTTAATAAGGGCTTCACTTTTTTCCATTGCCGATGCTTCTAAGGAACGCCTCTTTACAAGATAAATTTGAAATATTTTTTCCACTTTTTTCTTCTGACTCTCACTCAGACTTTTCGGAGAGTGTTGGAGGAAAGTGTAGTCCTCAAACATCATTACCCCAAAAGGAGCTCCCTCTTTGATTTGTTCATTTAGAGTGGCCTTAAGATTTGAACATAGATCTCTAAATAGCTGTATCAGCAGGGACTTTTTCAAGCTATCCTTACAACCGATGACTAT
>JAAKFF010000071.1 GCA_011065165.1 Chlamydiota bacterium | reverse complement strand
GTCTTCAAGATGAAGCACGCGGAGGTTGTAAATATTTGAATAATCAGGG
The DNA here is from genome assembly GCA_011065165.1 of Chlamydiota bacterium. GTDB lineage: Bacteria > Chlamydiota > Chlamydiia > Chlamydiales > Simkaniaceae > JAAKFF01. The sequence continues at coordinate 7,644 of JAAKFF010000071.1, read as the reverse complement.
TCGGTGCTCTTATCGGATAGTAAGTAGATCTTTTTCTTCGTAGAGTATTCTACAACGTCTTTGCGCTTTAGTATTTCTTGAAGTCTAGGCAAAAGAGAATCCTCATGTGATTCCATGCCTCTCTTAAAAAATTCAGCGACCAGAAGACCAAAGAGACACTTATTGTTGGACGCTACGAATTTGGCAACTCTCTTAGAACTGGTCCCTTCGTTGGTGTGGTAAATTCCATCCGGCTTGGTCTTTATAAGTTCGTCCCCAAGGCTGCTCCAATTCATAAGTATACCATTATGAAGTGTTTGGATACATAGCTCAGTAATGCGTTGATTTTCACCAAAATCTACACTCATACGCATCAAAACTTCGCCACATTTTGTTGTCTTTTGAACTCCTATACCATTGAAGTGTGGAGTGAGGTCTTTAGTAGGTGAAACATTCGCTTTGTCAAAAGCTTGATTCAAGGCATCATTTAGAACGGGACGGAGGTCTTCACGTGTGATATTAATATTAATATCGGTTGTCATTATTATTTCCTTTTAAATAAAATTATTAATTCGTTTATTTTTTTTCGCAGCCATGATCAGAACATATTTAACGCTCTCAAACGCTCAATTTTATTTTCTTGGAACGCTTCGTCTTCAAGATGAAACTGGCTATTGGATTCTCTGAGGGTATCTTCCGAAGAAGCGAAAAGGATATCAGCAAATAGTTTGACAAATTTTACTCCCCTGAAGAACTCTTCGGCGACTTCGGGATTTTTTATCTCCTTATAAGTAAACACAAATGCTCTCTTTTTGGTTAAACCAAAGAAGCGTAAGCCATAATCAATGAGACGTTTTAGGTTGGACTTGCGGGTTGAAAAACAGCTCCTAAGGCCACAATCAATGATTCTCATCGAGAGGGCATTGCGGGCTCGTTCAGATTGACGATAATTTTTATTCCCTCCGACATGGCAACTTCCATCCGATCTGATCAACAAGTAGTGGTGTTTGTTTGGTCGAGCAGTTGGAGGAGTGATAGATATATGGAGTGCTTTATTGGCATACAATCGGGTAATAGTCCCAATGCGCTCGCCATCGCTATCGAAATACCCCCTCATATGAACCGAAATCATGCCAGATGGGGTCTTCTTTTGAACTCCTTCATCGCTGTGAAGTTGAGCAACCACTTTATCTCGATTCTTCAGTCCAGCGAGAGTTTTATAGTAGTCCTCAGAAATAATTTCTCTAGTTATAGTAGCCATTATTATCTTCCCTTTATATAAAATTTATTATAATTATTTATTCCACAGAGTAAAAATCATGTGAATCGCAATCTTAATCAAAAAAGCAAACTAAAGGATTTACAAAACTCAATTTTTTCGTCTTCGACGCTTTTATCTTTGAGATGAAATTGTTTGTTCACGTGGAATTTGCCGTTTTTGACGACGCCATCGCGGAGATTCTCGGTTACTAGGCTGAGTTCTGGGTAGAAGTCTAAGATGAGTTGGCAATCCTCTTTTGAAGGATTAAACTTAAAATGATTAAGAGGCGCATTAGGGCCATCTAATCTTTTTTGATTTGTCAAAACATCTATGAACCGAGCCTGAAAGACCTTCATCGATTTGGAATCGGATCCTTCGACGGTGACCTTGCTGGAACTTATACTTAATAAGTTGCTATCGTCCATATAATGAGGGTAGTTAGGGCTGCGCCATTGTTGGTAGTCACCGAACCGTAGACCATCTCTATGGATTTGAATAAAGAGCTTACCGCAACGGTCTTTCCTAATAGTTATATTCGTAATGTTGCCAAAATCGTCTATCCAATGAGCTCCACCAGTTTTGGTTACTTGAGAGATCGTTTTATCTGAAGCAGTATGAAAGGCATCATACATCGCACCATAGAGCTGGCGATTGATCGATTCACGTGTGAGTTCAGTACTAGTCATAATTACTATCCTTTTTTAATAAAGTTTAATTATATTTATTATTAGATAATAATTATTATATCATATTTTATAATTTAATATAATAGATTGTTTATATGTAAATATAACTAATTTATATTAAGTGTGTTATGATATAAATAAGCAGTCTAAATCCTGGACTGCTAATTTTTATTGCCAAGATCGCCCCCTCTCTGCTATAGTGGAATTTAGCAAAAAGTAGAGTGAGTGCTAAATATGGCTTCTAAAGGTAGATTACGCGCTGAGCGGGAGAAGGCGGTCCTATTGGGCCTCGTTGAGCTCTATCTTGTCACAGGGAACCCTGTTGGTTCTAACACACTAAAAGATAACGGGTTTGACCATATCAGCTCGGCAACGATCCGCAACTACTTCTCGAAGCTCGAAGCGCAGGGAATGGTCAAGCAGCAGCACTCTTCTGGTGGAAGGATCCCAACTCCAGAGGCCTTTAAGCTCTACGCCAACCACCATTTTGACAGCAGAGAGATCGACCCAGCTGACCTCGCAGCGCTCAAGAAAGAGCTAGGTCGAGAGACGCGCGAGATCGCTACCTACTTGCAACATGGCTCAGAGCTTCTAAGTGAGCTGACGCAGGGGGCAATCTTCCTCTCTTCTCCTCGCTTTGATCAAGATCTGATCACTGAGATCAAGCTGATTAGCATCGATAGCAAGCGCTGTCTCTGTGTGATGGTTACCGACTTTGGTTTGGTCCACACTGAAATTCTCTACACTCCATCAAAACTCAGCAGCTTCTCTCTCAAAAGAATTGAAGCCTATTTCCACTTCCGCATGACGGGGCTAGATCGCCCCAAACTGAGTAAGCAGGAGGAGGAGATCGCAGCTCAGTTCTATAGCGAGATTCTATTAAGGCACATCGTCGATTATTCAAACTTCAGCGTTGAAGATATCTATAAGACGGGATTCTCAAAACTCATTCGCTTCCCTGAGTTCAGGGATGCAAAAGCTCTAGCAAGTAGCCTCTCCATCTTTGAAAATATCGGATATATGCGCTCTCTTCTCAATGAGTCTATGAAGCTGGGAGATTTAAAGTTCTGGATTGGGAACGATCTCGACCATCCAAGAGCATCACCGCTCGAAAGCAGCGTTGTTGCAGTACCCTATTATATTCATGGAAAAGCTGTGGGCGCCATCGCACTCCTCGGCCCCATCCGCATGCCCTATCCCAAAATTTTTGGAATCTTACGTGGATTCTCTATCATCTTAAGCGAGATGCTTACACGTAATCTCTACAAGTATAAAATTACCTACCGCCAACCTAATGAGCAGCAAATTGAGATGCAGATGGAGATGTTGCAGCTCGAAGACAAAAGTATAGGAAAATAGATGGAAGATATGCCTAAGGAAGAGCACGAAGAGCACGTTGAAGCTATGGAAGAGCAAGATGAAGCTCGAGAAGAGCACGTTGACGCTGTAGAAGAGCACGTTGACGCTGTAGAAGAGCACGTTGACGCTGTAGAAGAGCAAGATGAAACTGAGGAAGAGCAGATCGATCTCGAGGAGCAAGTGAAGCAGGAACAGCAGAAGTATTTCAGAGCTCTGGCAGACATGGAGAACTCTAGAAAGAGGATGCAAAAAGAGAAACATGAGACAACGCGCTTCGCCGTGGAAAACGTGATCAATGAATTTCTCGCTCCCCTAGATAATTTTGAGAACGCCTTAGGCTTCTCCCAACAGACCTCTGAAGAGACGCAGAATTGGGCCAAAGGGTTTGAGATGATTCTCACCCAATTTAAAGACATTTTAGCAGACCACAAAGTTGTCTCTTTCCAGTCAGAGGGTCTCAAATTCGACCCCCACTTGCATGAGGTGCTCGAGATGGAAGAGACGGAAAAGCACGCTGAAGGAACGATCATTCAAGAGTTCGTCCGAGGGTATAAATGTGGTGATAGAGTCCTACGTCCTGCCCGCGTTAAAGTAGCTAAAGCGATTGCGAAGGTCGAAGAAGAGATAGATAAAGAACTAGAAGAAAAAGAAAATAATCAAGGAGATAGCTAACTATGGCTACTAAGAAAAGTAAAGTCATTGGAATTGACCTCGGAACCACCAACTCCTGCGTAGCAGTGATGGAAGGCGGAACGGCTAAGGTCATCGCCAATGCAGAAGGAACACGCACAACACCCTCTATTGTCTCCTACAAAGGTGGTGAAAGGCTCGTTGGAATTCCAGCGAAGAGACAGGCAGTTACCAACCCTGAAAACACCCTCTATTCAACCAAGCGTTTCACTGGACGGAAGTTTTCAGAAGTTGAGTCTGAAATCAAAACGGTGCCCTATAAAGTCGCTGCAAACGACAGTGGCGACGCAGTCTTTGAAGTCGATGGAAAGACGCTCACTCCAGAGGAGGTCGCAGCTCAAATCCTGATAAAGATGAAGGAGACAGCCGAAGAGTATCTCGGAGAAAAAGTGACTGAGGCTGTTATCACTGTCCCTGCCTACTTCAATGACTCTCAACGTCAATCGACGAAAGATGCGGGTAAGATCGCCGGCCTCGATGTCAAGCGCATCATTCCTGAGCCTACGGCCGCTGCACTCTCGTACGGACTTGATAAAGAGGCGGACAAAAAAATTGCCGTCTTTGACCTCGGCGGCGGTACCTTCGATATCTCAGTTCTAGAGATCGGAGATGGCGTCTTCGAAGTGCTTGCCACCAACGGTGATACCCATCTCGGCGGTGACGACTTCGATAATGTGGTGATCCATTGGATACTCGATGAGTTTAAGAAAGAGAGTGGAATCGACCTATCTAAGGACAAAATGGCGCTGCAACGGATTAAAGATGCCGCTGAAAAAGCCAAAATTGAGCTCTCTGGAACCCAGCAGACTGAGATCAACCAACCCTTCATCACGATGGATGCAAGCGGTCCTAAACACCTCTCATTGACACTCACACGTGCAAAATTCGAGAGCTTAGTCTCCAGCTTGATCGAACGAACTGTTGAGCCCTGCCTCAATGCCATTAAGGATGCAGGCATCTCCAAAGAGCAGATCGATGATGTCCTGCTCGTTGGCGGAATGTCGCGGATGCCCTCAGTTCAGGCGAAGGTGAAAGAGATCTTCGGACGTGAGCCCCACAAAGGAGTCAACCCCGATGAAGTTGTGGCGACAGGAGCTGCGATTCAGGGAGGAGTCCTTGCAGGTGATGTGAAGGATGTCCTTCTTCTGGACGTTATTCCCCTCACTCTCGGAATCGAGACCCTTGGCGGCGTTCTGACACCTCTTGTGGAGAGGAACACTACTATCCCCACTCAGAAGAAGCAGATCTTCTCAACTGCTATAGATAATCAACCCGCAGTGACCATCGTCGTCCTTCAAGGAGAGCGGCAGATGGCAAAGGATAACAAAGAGGTCGGCCGTTTCGACCTCTCAGAAATCCCTCCCTCAGCACGCGGTACTCCGCAGATCGAAGTCGCCTTCGATATCGATGCAGATGGCATTCTTCACGTTTCGGCAAAAGATCTTGGCTCTGGAAAAGAGCAGAAGGTCCGTATCGAAGCTGGCTCCGGTCTAGATGATACCGAGATCGATCGAATGGTGAAAGATGCGGAAGAGCATGCGGAAGAAGACAAGCAGAAAAAAGAGCAGGTCGAAACCCGCAACAAAGCAGACAGCCTCGTCTTCCAAGCAGAGAAAGCGATCAAGGATTATGCAGATAAGATTCCTGAACATCTCACTAAAGAGATCCAAACACGCATCGATGGGGTGAAAAAAGCCTTAGAGGGCACAGACTCTGCTGCGATTGAAAAGAGCAGTGAAGAGCTCAATAGCTACATCCAGAAGATCGGTGAAGAGATCCAAAAGCAGGGTCAACAAGCTGGAGGGCCTCAGCCTGGTGCTGCCAATATGGGAGCAGGGCAAGAGCCTCCGAAAGAGGAGAAGCCCGATATCGAAGAGGCGGAGATAGAAGTCCTCGACGAGGAAGAGAAGTAGTCCTAAAGGGGGGGGTTGTCAATGACAACCCCCCCTTTTTTTAGGACAGCTCGTTCGCTCGCTTCGCTTACGCCATATCCGACTACGATAGGTAGATCAGGAAACTCCTCCACTAGATAGGGAGGAAGAAAGAGCGCCACGATAAGCTGAGGGTGGGTCAGATAGATCTCTCGCAGGAGCGGGAGTTGATCGAGATGGTTCACTCCTACGATGAGAGCACCCTCTGCAGGGATCGGTCGATCTTCCCAGAGTCTAACATACTCTGCGCAGTGGAGAGTTGGGAGAGGACCGTTAATAACTTGGAGCGACGCGCGGAAGAGCGCCTCTTGCAGCGCAAGAGCCGCCTCAGAGTGAAGCTGCTCCATTAAATCTTGCGGCAACGGGAGTTCTCGCTTCTGATGGAGTCCCAACCGCTCCTTTAACGAGAGAATCTTGAGAACATGCGCATCGATGCACTCCATACTGATCCTCCCCTCTGACACCCCCCTCTCAATCGCCGAAAAGGCGGCAGGAATCAGCTCTACTAGGATCTCTTCAATGTCGCGATAGAGATGCGCTCCATAGAGGAGGAGATCGTGGCCAGCCAAGAGTGCACCTAGAGCGATCTCCTCCGTCGTTCGATCTCTACTCAGCGCCTTCATGTTGAGTGCATCGGTGATAACCAGACCTTGAAAACCCCACTTCTCTTTCAAAAGCCCCGTTATAATCGGGTGAGAGAGCGAGGCAGGATTTTGATCGTCCAATGCGGGGAGATAGAGATGGCCAGACATCACAGCCGCCACCCTCTCCGCAAGAGCGCGTCTAAAGGGAGCGAACTCAACCTCCTCCAAACGGTCAAGAGAGTGGGGAATGGTTGGAAGAGCGTAGTGAGAATCTACCTTTGCATCGCCATGACCAGGGAAGTGTTTCGCGCAGGCTAAGATCCCCGCATCTTGCATCCCGCGGATCACTAAGGCAGCAGAGCGCCCCACCCTCCCCGGCTCCTCGCCGAAGGCGCGCATCCCGATGACCGGATTGCGAGGGGGGTTCACATCAACAACAGGAGCCAAATTGAGATGGATACCGACAAGTTTGCACTGCTCCCCAACCATCTTTCCAAATTCATAGAGCAGCCTATCATCCTGAATACTCCCCAGCGCATAATTTCTTGGAAAAGAGAGCGTCTCTTCCATCCGCATGCCAAGACCCCATTCGGCATCTCCGAGGCAGAGTAGAGGGAGCCGCGTGCGCGCTTGCAGACCATTCATAAAAGGAATCTGCTCAAGAGGATGCGCCTGCTTGATCAGGATAGATCCGATATGGTAGCGCTCTATCGCCTCAAAGAGAGCCTCCGGTTCATAGCGTGGAGAGGCCGGAACGACAAAGAGCTGTCCAATCTTCTCTTGAATCGTCAACGTTTCTAAAATATTTTCTGCCCATTCCGCCCGTAGCTCCCCCACTAAACAGGCAAAAATAGTAAACAATAAAATTGAGAGCTTCATCTGTTGAATATAATTTATTCCAAAGGTATACTCTCTGCTAAAAGGAACTATTATGTCTAGCGATTTCAAAGTAGAAACAAGCTCAACAGGATTCATTCAATCGGTTAAGGGACTCGTCTCATCCGTCGGAGCTCTACTTGATCCTAGAACACCTGTCGGCCCCATCTCAATTGCACCAACCCTTAAATCCTCTGCCAACTTTGAACTCTTCAAATTTTTTGTCTATCAGAAAATCGACCCCCTCCAACAACGCACTGAAATAGCTATCAAGGCTG
>JAAKFF010000070.1 GCA_011065165.1 Chlamydiota bacterium | reverse complement strand
CCCTCTCTAAGCGCCTTTTTGGGAGGGATGATCGTTCCTCCGAATTTTTCTCGAATCGAGAGGATCCACTGGTAGAGGCGTCTATTTTTTATCGGTCTTCCTATGGCGACACCTGGCATACGGCGCGTTCCTTCTATGAAGAGGAGCTCCCAGTTGGCTTGGTGGCCACAGAAGAAGATGATTCCCTGTTTCCGATCGATCAATTTCTTAGCCAACTCAGGATTTTCGCAGCTGAGGACCTTATCGGTATTTTTTAAACGGGCGAACTTTGCATACTCAAGGCAGGTGATAGCTAGGTTCTGGAAGGATGCTTTTGCAGTTTTCTTGATATCATGGAGCCCCGCGAGGGAGAGGTTGGAGAGAGCCCTCTTCCTGTATCTTGTGTGGAGGGTGTAGGCTAAGTTGCCGATGGCTCGCCCAATGAGATGGATCAGCTTAAAGGGGAGGAAGGCGAAGGGGAGTGTGAAGATGCGGATCAGTAGGTAGGAGATCATCGGCTGTCTAGGCTCTTTTCAATGAGTGCGTTAAGCTGGATTGAGAAGTCGAGGTCTCTTACCCCGTTGCGGATGGTTTGGGAGCGGGTCGCGGTCTTGGGGCGAAGGAGAGCTATCGATAGGGCCTCTCGGAACGATTCGATGTCGTTTAGATCGGGGATGACTGTTCCAAGCTCTTCGCTTAATATCTCGTGGCCTCCGTTGGATTTGGAGGAGACGACAAAGAGCCCCATTGCAAGAGCTTCGACTGTGACATTGGCAAAGGGGTCGTAAAATGAAGGGATCACTAAGCTGTCGGCAATTTGATAGAAGGTTCTGGTATCAGATCTGGGACCGAAGAAGCTAACGTGGTTGGAGAGGCCTAACTTCGCTGCCTCTTGAATGAACCTATTTGGCTTTCTATCTCTGCCTAATACGGAGAGGTGAAACTCTCTAAATGGCAAAATGCTAAGGGTTTTTAATAGGGGGGAGAGCCCTTTGCGCTCATAGCCATTTCCGATGAATAGAAAGTGATAGTGGGAGGAGTCTAATCCTAGGAGGTCGCAGCTGCTCTCTTTTTTCTCCTTCCAGCAGTCGAACTCTCTCTGCATCTCTTTCCACTCTACGCCGTTGTGTACCACTTCTATCTTATCGGGATCGACTTGATAATACTCCAAAATCTCCCGCTTCACCATAGATGAGTTGGTGAAGAGAACTTTGAGCTCTCTGCTCTCAAAGGCCTCTTTTTCGATCTTCAGAATCGTCCTATTTAGGGGGTTTAACGCGGCTTTGAATGGGTAGCGCTTCTCCCGCGTCTTCATGTAGGCGGCGTGGACTCCATTTCCTGCACGGAGATGGGTCTGGAAGCGGGTGCGGTCCATCGCGAAGATGAGATCGGCATTTCGCTTAGCGTGCCACTCTTTGCACAATCGGTCGAACTCCTTCACCTTTCTGAAATTCAACCACTTATTGAGTGGGAGGGTGTGGAAGTGAATAGCGGGATGGAGTGCACTTTTGTTGGGTGGGCTTGAGGTGATGAGATCTACATGCGCTCCTCTCTCTGCAAAACCTTGAGCGATGCGGAGGGCATATTTTTCTAGTCCGCCTTTAGATTTAAAGTGACGTGTGAGCAGACTAATCTTAATCGGCATGGATGTAAACGGAGTGTCCTTTGAGTTGTGGAGAAATCTCAAATTTCTCAGTTTCGTTTTTGTAGAGTTGGAAGCGGTTCATGTAGTTGCGGAAGCGGTTGCGCAAAATCTCATCTCTCACTTGAGGTTGAAGATCGCGGAGCTCTTCATCGGAGACATCAGAGGTTAACAGGCGGACGTAGCGGTCCTCGAGAGCGCGAGAATTCACAAACTCTGTACTCCATTTGAGTTTTCCATCATCACTCTTGGTGACGATGATGAGAATCTCTAGCATATCCCTGACCATATCGAGGAAGAGGGCGCTGACGCCTTTGGCATAGAGGGGAAGTGTCACCATCTTGATTCCATTACGGTTTTCTACAATTTTATTGGGAACAAGAGTGATTTTTGAGGGAGAGATAGAGTTTGTCTTGTTGGGAGGGAAATATAGTGAGACAGGGACGGGCGTCTCAAGCTTAAGTAGCTCATAGCGCAAGAAATCAACTCTCAGATATTTCGCATCGGGGTCGTTGATCTCGATGGGGGTTGAGGAGAGAAGGGGAAGGGAGATCTGCTTCCAATTGTTCGGGATGAAGAAGCTGATCACATCGGAGTACTCCTGGGTTGATGTCGCACGCAGATCATCGAGTTGGGTTTTGGTGATGTCATTGAGGTTGAATGTGAGCTTGAGACCGCGTGTCTTCAGTTTTTTCACGACATCTTCGGGGCCGCTGACGGTGATATAGAGTTGGTAGGGCCATATATCGATGAACTGGTAGCCCTTGGGTGATTCTCCAATGGGCTGAGTGATGATGATCCGGACTTTCTCAGTGACGAGTTTGGTCAGCTTAACAATGAAGTTCTGCTGGGAGATGCGACTGATCCCTTGAGAGATGTTGACCTCCAGGGTATCGGAATGGATGTTTTTTCGCGTAATCGTTTCAATCCATTCACCCTCCCGTCCGGAGGCATCGAAGACGACATAGATATCGTTGGGGTTGAGGTCATCGAGGATGTTTTTATTGCCTGTGAGCGTCAGATTTACTCGACGGCCTAGGTTCCCATTCGATTGGATCCCTTCCACGGTTTTTCCGGGGGGGAGGTTTTCAATCCTCACTGGAACATTGCTGATCGTTTTTGTCGTCGTGAGGGATTTGTTTACTACAAACCAGATGATGATCGCTAGAATGATCGAAAGGCATTTTCTCGGCCAATTATTGATGAAAAGATTTTTTAGAAGCGTTCTCATTTTTTTAACCACTCCCTAAATCTAAAGCGTCGTTGCAAGGTTTTCTTCAGAGGAGGATTGAAGACGCTGCGGATGATTCCTTTAAATTTATCGGATTTAAGTCCTCGTGTAATGATTCCATCGCGGGCGATCCGGACCTTTCCTGTCTCTTCAGAGACGACGATCAGCAAGGCGTCGGTGAGCTGGCTTACTCCTACAGCAGCGCGATGGCGCGTTCCCATCGATCTCGCGACCTGCGAGGTATCCTCAGCAAGTGGGAGGATGACCGATGCTGCTACGATTGTGAGGTCACGGATAATCACCGCTCCATCATGGAGGGGGGTATTGGGGGCGAAGATCGATTCTAAGAGTTCCGAGGAGAAGTTTGCATTGAGCATAAAAGCTCTGATGGCAAATTCATCGAGGGAGTCTTCATTCTCAAGCGCGATTAGCGATCCGATCTTTTTGTCAGCTAGACGGAAAGTGGAGGTGGTGAGCTGGTCGAGGAATTTGTCGAATTCGGTGATCTCTTTGTATCGTTTCCCCTTCAAGCTCAATTTTGAGAGGGCGACCCGCAGCTCAGGCTGGAATATGATCAGGACGGCGATGACGGCGACACTTGAGACCTCCAGCATTAATTTGTGGAGAACGGGCAGGTTAAACCAGGAGGAAGCAGCAAAAATCAGGAGGAAAGCGAGAAGGCCTAAGATCAGATCCATAGAACGCGTATTCCAGAAGAAAGATAGGAGGTAGTTGATCATGATCGCGATGATCACAATTTCAATGATTGGACTGATAGTGTAGTAGAAGGCCATAGTCTATTCCATTCCGTTTGAGTCATTGTAGACTTTCCTTGAGTTGCTTGCAAGTGAGCAGATTGATAATGTTGACAAAAAATTTTTGCGATTAGATACTTAGTCTGAAAATTTATTTCGGAAAATTTTGTGGATGTCATTACTCTATCTCGGATCCAGTTTGCTCTGACTGCTGGATTTCACTACCTCTACCCCCCCTTGAGCATTGGGCTCAGTCTGATGATAGTGATAATGGAGGGGATCTATCTAAAGACGAAGAAGCCTCTCTATCGAAGAATTACGATGTTCTGGACCAAGGTCTTTGCTCTCAGTTTTGCCTTGGGAGTTGCAACGGGTCTTGTCCAACTCTTTGCTTTTGGGAACAACTGGTCTAAATACTCCCGTTTTGTGGGAGATGTCTTTGGGAGCGCTCTTGCGGCTGAAGGGATCTTCGCCTTTTTCTTGGAGGCGGGATTTATCGGTATCATGCTATTCGGTTGGAATCGGGTTAGGCCTGGTGTTCACTATATGGCAACGATATGCGTCTCCTTTGGAGCCCATTTTAGTGCGACTTGGATCGTCTCAGCCAACTCCTGGATGCAGACACCGGCAGGGTATAAAATTGTTGGGACAGGCAGGGAGGCTCATGCAGTCATCACCAATTTCTGGCAGATGATTTTTAACCCTTCGTTTTTGGATCGTCTGACGCATGTTCTGATTGGATGCTGGCTCACAGGGGCTTTTATGGTGATTAGTGTCTGTGCCTACTACTTTCTTAAAAAACGTGCGCTTGACTTTGCGCGTGTGGGAATGAAGATCGGCCTCTCGATTGCAGCCTTGATGGTGATTTTGCAGCTCATCTCTGCCGACAGCACAGCACGTGGGGTCGCTGTCAATCAGCCGGCGAAGCTCGCTGCTCTTGAAGGGGTCTATAAGACGGAGCCTCGAACGGGGATGAATCTCATCGGATGGGTGGATAGTAGAACCCACGAGGTGAACTCCATTAAAGTTCCAGGTCTTCTGAGCCTTCTTGTCAATCGCGACATTGAGGAGGCTGTACCCGGACTCGACCAGATTCCAGAGAGCGATTGGCCTAATGTAGCGGCCGTCTTTCAGTTCTATCATATCATGATCTACATGTGGAGCGGGATGTTTCTTGCAGTGATCTTGGGATTCATTTTATGGAAACGAAAAGCTTTTGAGAGAGGAAAGTGGATCCACCGCTATCTTGTCCTCTCTGTTGCTTTCCCCTTCATTGCGAATGAGATGGGCTGGTTCACAGCTGAGATGGGAAGACAGCCTTGGATTATCTACAATATCATGAAGACGACGCAGGGAGCCTCTCCCTCAGTGTCTGCGGGTCAAGTGATCGCATCGCTCATCATGTTTTCAGTGATCTACATCTTCATGTTCTCCCTCTTCATCTTCCTCTTAAATCGGAAGATCCAGCATGGACCGGAAGAGGAAGATGTAGAAGAGAAGATAGGGGCTGACACCCCCTATCGCGATCCCTATCAAACCCCATCTGGAGCGTAGAGCGTGGAGCTATTAGAGATCTTTCATGTCATCTGGTATCTCGTCATTGGAGTCAGTTTCGTTTTTTACACTGTTTTGGATGGCTTTGACTTGGGTGTGGGGTGTCTCCACCTCTTCACGCGCAGTGATAGAGAGCGGAGGGTAATGCTGAATGCCATCGGTCCCGTATGGGATGGGAACGAAGTATGGCTTGTCATTATTTTTGGGGGGCTATTTGTCGGCTTTGCGAATATCTATGCAACGATCTGCTCAGCCTTCTATACACTCATTATGATTTTACTCTCTGGGCTGATGATCCGCGCGGTTGCGATCGAGTTTCGTTCGAAGCAGGAGTCTTTGCGCTGGCGGCGGTTTTGGGATGGTCTCTTCAGCGGCGCCTCGTATATCATCGCTTTTTCTCTAGGACTCATCCTGGGAAATCTGATCGTAGGGATCCCTCTCGATCAAAATGGAGATTTTCAGGGGACCTTTTTGGGCTTCTTTACCCCATATACAATATTGGTGGGATTAACCGGGGTTGCTGTCTTTACAATGCATGGAGCGATCTATATGCTGATGAAAACAGAGGGAGCCCTGCATGAAAGGATCCGCAGATGGGTTAATCCCTCTATTGTTATCTTCGTGATTCTCTATATCTTAACAACTTTTGCTACCCTTCTTTTCATGCCACATATGACAGGGTTGATGCGGGACATGCCCTGGCTCTTTCTAATCGCTCTCTTGACGATGTTCTCGATAGCTGGCGTTCCATTTCTGGTGAATCGCAAATGCGATGGGTGGGCCTTCATCTCCTCATCGTTCACCATTATGCTCCTTTTTGCTCTCTTTGGAGTCGGTACCTATCCCAATATGGTGCGCTCTAGCATAGATCCAGCCCACTATAGCCTCGACCTCTTCAATTCTGGGGCATCGATGCCTACCATGAAGGTTGTCCTACTCATTGCTGTAATTGGGGTGCCACTCGTTTTAGCCTACGGGTGGTGGGTCTACCACATCTTCCGTGGCAAAGTATCGATAGATGATATGAGTTATTAGCTGGTTATGATGAGAAGCGCACTGTCGTTTAACAGTGCGCTCTCATTAGAGAGTTACTAAAAGTCGATGCGGAACTCACCGGTGATTCCGTAAAACATGAGATCCTCACTCTGCTTCTCAAATTGGATACGCAGAGGGGTTGTCGCTATGTCTCCAGATAGGGTGAGATCTTCAGGTTGATGGATCTGGTTAACACGCCAGTAGTAGTGAACCTCATACCCGAGCTTGAAGCCGAGATGCTGTTTCTCATCATTGACGTAGGTATCCCATCCAAGTCCTAAGAACATCTGTGCAAAAGGAACCATGCGATGAAATTTATGTTTCACATTGAAGGCTCTTCCATCATTCAAATCTCCAAAGGCGCTCGGTGGGAATAGATCCTTCTGAGTCGTCTTGAAGTGGGAATAGAGAATAGAAGCTGCTACTTCACCGAAGATGTGAAAGCCATATCCTAGAAACCACTTACTATCAACACCTGCTCGAGGTCCAAATCCCCAGAAAAGCAGATGTTCTTTGGTTTTGAAATCCATACCAACAAGTAGTGGATCGAGATCTGGATCCAGCCCTGATGCTGTTAAGACAACATCATGGTTGATATCAATCCAAGTAGATTTGACATCAAAGTGGGGACGGAACGATAGCTGTCCACTTGAAAAATAGCTGCGACCTACTTCAACTTCTAAGTTATTGTAGTTGATGTCGATATGAGACTTTGCTCTCGAAGCGATCACCTGATCAAACCAGGTGAGTGAGACTAGAGCGCTGGGACTCGGCTTTGTTGAGTTATCTGAGTCAGTCGTTTCAAACCATGTATAGCGGGCGTAGACATCCCACTGGTCGTGATCTGATAACTTATAACCTAGCCCCACCTTTAGACCAAGATCCCAACCGAAATCATTGTCTTTGGTGTCGCCATCTATAGGAATAGGACCCGGACCTCTAAACTTGTTGATGCTATAAGCATATTCCGTTCCACCCATTTTTGTATGCCAATAGATGACATCAAACGTTGCAAACCAAGGGGAATCCTTGATTTCGGGTTGAGCAGAGACAAAGGTCACGCCAAGCGTATCCTGCGGAGTGCGAGTTGAGATTTCTTGCATCTCCTTTTCCAATGTATCGAGACGCTCCTCGATACCAGCGAAGAGAGAGGTCGCTAGCACAGCAGAGATGGCTGTGAGCGATACAATCTTTAAATGAGAATTTTTCATCTTTTGAGACTCCAAAATTTAAACTATAATCTACCCTTGAACTTCCTATATGATATGTGGAGACTTATTGCAACAAATTATTATAAATAGTTGTCAAAGATCGTCTGGTGGCCATGATATTCTCTTTACAAAATGTGAACTTTTGTCTATATTCTCTACTTAGAATATTCAATATTTACGGAGAAAAAATTATGTCAGGATTAGTTAAATTAACGATAACTCAGTCTTTAGAAATGGGTGGGGCATCATTAGCTCTTCTCTTGATTCTCAAGGTAACAGGATTGGCAAAACATATCGCACATACCACGACCCCTCTCTTTAAACATGCTCTCTATTTCAGCAC
>JAAKFF010000007.1 GCA_011065165.1 Chlamydiota bacterium | reverse complement strand
AAGCGGGATATACTAAACCTACTGAGATTCAGTTAAGAGCAATTCCTGAAATCATGAAAGGAAGCGACCTAAGGGCTTCGGCACAGACTGGAACGGGTAAGACGGCAGCCTTTCTTCTGCCTGCCCTCAATAAGTTGACCACTCCTGCAACGAAGAGTGGCTCGGGTCCGCGCATCCTTGTCCTGGTCCCGACTCGGGAGCTTGCTATGCAAATTACGGAGCAGACGGAAAAATATTGTAAGTTCTTACCCTGCGGTAAATCTGTCTGTGTTGTGGGAGGTGTGCCATACCCTCCACAGATTCGCAAACTCTCTCGCCCATACGATGTGCTAATTGCCACGCCGGGGCGCCTTATTGATTTCATGGATCGAGGAAAAATTGATTTCTCTCGCCTGGAGATGCTGGTTCTTGACGAGGCTGATCGCATGTTAGATATGGGATTTGTTAAGCCTGTTGAGCAGATTGTTGCAAAGACCCCACCATCACGCCAAATTCTGTTGTTTTCGGCGACTCTGCAAGGTCCTGTCATCAAACTATCGGAGAGGCTTCTAAACAAGCCCAAAGAGATCATTATTAAGTCTAAAGAGACTAAACTTGATATCGATCATACCTTCCACTATGTGGATGATCTGCATCACAAAAACCGCCTTCTCGACCATATTCTAAGTCAGGAGAGCGTTGAGTCCGCTATCGTCTTCACTTCAACAAAACGACACGCAGATCAGCTTGTTAAGGATCTAAAGGGAAAGGAGCATCAGGCTTCAGCACTGCATGGTAATATGAACCAGAGACAGCGGACACGGACGATTGCGGAGTTTAAGAGGGGTAAGATTAGAATCTTGGTGGCTACAGATGTTGCTGCGCGAGGGATCGATGTGCAGTCGATCACTCACGTCATCAATTTTGACCTCCCCGGCTCTGTTGAGGACTATGTTCATCGCATCGGGCGTACGGGACGTGCAGGCGCTAAAGGGACAGCCCTATCTTTTGTGGCTGGACAAGATATCTTTCTGTCAAAAAAGATTGAGAAGTTTTCGGATCATAAGATCGATATCGTCGAGATTCCTGGCTTGGAGCCTAAAGGAAAGATCCGTCCCACGCGGCCGAAGGGACGCCCTCCCTTCCGTCGTGGCGGTAAACAGAGGCTTAAGGCTGGAGGAGCGAAACCGTTCAAGAGCAAGGGTCGTCGTCAGCGCAATAGGGGTTAACCCATATTTCTCACCATCTTTGAAAGTCTATATCTTCCTCAACATGTCGTGTTGATTTTTATCATTATTTTCGACATATTAAGAATATAGGTTGAAACTATCGACATCTTAATCTTCCCAAGCCAAGTGGTGCCACAATCGATCATGATGCGCTGGTTGTTATGCACCAATAGGGTAGAGGTATGCATAAGGTGGGATTTGCTCTTGGGCTTAATCTCTCCTCTTGTTCCTAAAAATACGATTTTCATTCTTCTTAACAGAGTTTGATTAGTTGCAGAGCATTTTTAGGAGCATACCCTTTTTCATCGTTATCAGAATAACAGAAGATCTCTTTCCCTTTTCTCTTCCACTCCTTGAAGCTTTTTGCCCAGGTGGCTAGAACCCGGGGGGAATAACTCCCCTGATAGGCTTTTTTGAGTCCATGTAATATGAATCATCGTACACTAAAGGGAATCGCCACTGAGAGCGCTGTGACGATCAGCAGCGAGAAGATGAACATCTTGCGTGCCCAATGTTGATCATTTGCGCATTTAAAGCCCTTTAGGGCGAGATAGAGCCAGACTGCCCCTAGAAGGGTTACGAGAGTGAGATAGGCGTACCCTGTATAGCCAAGGAGGGTCAGGAGCGAGGATGCGGCGATAAAGGCTACGATATAGAGCAGCATCTGAATCTTGGTAGCAAGAATCCCCTTCTTGATCGGATAGATGGGGATGGATCCTCTGGCATAATCTTCAAGTCGATAGATTGCGATCGCATAGAAGTGGGGCATCTGCCACATCACAATCATGGTAAATAGGATCAGGGCGGCTAGGTCGAACTGACCTGTGACAGCGCAGTAACCGACAACGGGCGGGGTGGCACCTGCGATGCTTCCAATCAGCGTTCCATAGACAGTGCGGTACTTCGAAAGGCTATAGAGGGCTACATAGACGATAACGCCAATGAGGGCGACCATCACGGTGATAAGATTGGTGAATAGGGCTAAGATAAGGGTGCCGAGGAGCCCGAGAATAGTAGCAAACACCATCGCGCTACGTGGAGAGATTAACCCTTTAACAAGGGGGCGGTTTTTGGTCCTCTCCATCTTTCCATCGAGTTCACGGTCGATGTAGTTATTGAAGACGC
Organism: Chlamydiota bacterium; assembly: GCA_011065165.1. Taxonomy (GTDB): domain Bacteria; phylum Chlamydiota; class Chlamydiia; order Chlamydiales; family Simkaniaceae; genus JAAKFF01. The sequence goes on along the minus strand of JAAKFF010000007.1, from coordinate 30,997 downwards.
AGGCGGAGGCGATGACTAGAGCGAGCCCTTCCATGGTCGCTAGGAAGAGCCAGAAGTCGAAGAGTCCTCTCGATGCGAGAGCGAAACCTCCGGCAGCCGTTAGGGCGTTACCCATAATAATCCCGGGCTTTGCAAGGGCGCAGTAGGCTCTGATTGCAAGTGATCTTGTTGGCCTTGATAATCTTTCCATCCTCTTCCTAATGTTTAAGGTTTCTATTGAAAGTAAGGGAGTGTTCTGCTATCCATAGGTGAAATTTTACGAGGTATCCTTATGAATAAAGTTATCCTTTCTCTCATCGCAATAGCTAGCTGCTGCGTTTTAGTCTCTTGTAACAACTCTCAATGTTCATCCTGTAGCTCTGCTGCTACTGCCTCTTCTGGTTGTGGTTGCAGTTGTGAGAGTTGCAATTGCGGCTCGATGAGTGGTCAGAACTCGGAGTGCGCTTGCAATTGCAAAAGCTGCCCTTCCAATACTATTTCTCAAAAAGAGTAACATCTATCTCTCTCCCATTGGCATGACGTTATAGTTTAGGTTGTACATAATCCATATCGACCCACCAACTAGAATAAAGCTGACGAGTACCAAGAAGAGAAACATCATCACATTCCAGCGCGGCTTTGTCTCCAGCCCTAAGTGAAGAAAAAATATAAGCTGGATAAGAGCTTGCGCGGAGCCCAGTCCAACAACTGTGACGGCTAAAATCCAGTTCGATAGGTGATAGTGCGCTACAATCCTGTAGGCTGCCAGAGTCAATATTATTGATAATATGAACCCTATAACCTGGGGTTTATAGCTTACATTCCATCCATGATGTGCATCAATCATCTGATCACTCCTAGTAGGTAAACGATTGAAAATATAAAAATCCAGACGACATTTAGGAATTGCCAGAACATCCTGAAGCAGGTGAGCCTTTTAATGCTACGAGGTGTGAGACCTTCCAAGCAGACTGGTATGATCAGAACAACTATCCAGAGCAGAGCAATTAAGATATGCAGTACAAAGGTGCCAAGGAGGGTAAAGTAAGCGGATAGTGCGGCGCTTCTACTCCAGCTGTTACCTGATTCTATAAAACGGAAAAACTCATCCTGCTGCATCCATACGAAGGCTATTCCGAGGAGGAATGTGATGAGGAAGAGAGTGATGGTCACGCCTCTTTTTTTTCGGTGGGCGGATGCTCCGGCGAGGCTTATGGTAAAGGTGCTGACGAGTAGGATGAGCGTCTGGACTAAGGTAAGTTCTAGATTAAATAGCTGGCTAAAGGGGGGGCCTCCAAAGAGGTTGTCATGGAGGACGGCGTAGGCTGCAAAGAGTGTGGCAAAGAGCATGAAGTCGGTTAAGATATAGATCCAAAAACCGAAGGTCGTCTTTGAGTAGACATCGTGGTGGCTATCGGGATAGTGCGTCTCTGTCATAGTTTTTGTTCCCTACTTTCTATCTCTTTTACCTCCTCAGCCGTCACATAGTAGTCTGTCTCTTTCACGTAGAGGCGCTTGATGATCACTGCGAGGATCCCTACAGCAGCGAGGGCTGCGAGATAGAAGAGATGCCAGACCATGGCAAACCCTAAAACGAAGCTCAACGCTCCTATAAAGAGTCCCGCTGAGGTGTTCTTTGGCATATGAATATCCTTATATTCATGCGATGGAGGCGTCGTTTTGGAGTGTTTTTTTACCCAGAAGGGATCACGCTGATCGACCTCGGGCGTGATAGCATAGTTATAAAATGGTGGAGGGGAGGTGGTGGACCACTCGAGATTTCTTCCATCCCATGGATCGCCTGTCGTATCTCTATTCTCATGACGTTTTTTGATACTCACATATAGCTGTAACCCTTGGAAAAAGACTCCGCATAGAATGAGCAGGACACCTAGGAGTGCGACGATGAAGAGCGGTTGCCACCCTGTCGCTGTATCATAGTGGTTTAACCGCCTTGTCGCTCCCATGAAGCCAAGGAGATAGAGCGGCAAAAAGGCGAAGAGGAAGCCGAGTAACCAGCACCAAAAGGCGTATCTGCCGAGCTTTTCATTGAGCATAAACCCTGTAAATTTGGGGAACCAGTAGGTATACCCCGCGAAGAAGCCGAAGACCACTCCCCCGATGATTACAGTGTGGAAATGGGCGATCAAAAATAGGCTGTTATGGGCTTGAAAGTCGATTCCAGGGATAGACATTAGAACACCTGCCATCCCACCTACGGTAAAGACGACAATGAATCCTATAAACCAGAGCATCGGCGTTGTAAAACTGACGCGTCCTCTGTACATCGTAAAGAGCCAATTGAAGACTTTAACACCTGTTGGAACGGCGATAATCATCGTCATGATCCCGAAGAAGGCGTTGACGTTGGCTCCTGCTCCCATTGTAAAGAAGTGGTGCAACCAGACGATAAAGGAGAGGAGGGTGATCGCACCGATAGCCCATACCATGGAGGTGTATCCGAAGAGTTTCTTTCGTGAGAAGACTGGAACGATCTCTGAAAAGATCCCAAACGCCGGCAAGATGAGAATATAGACTTCGGGATGGCCCCATGCCCAGATCAAGTTGATGAACATCATCGGGTTCCCGCCATAACCTGCGGTGAAGAGCTTCGTATCGATGAGACGGTCGGTTGTCAGCATCGCCACTGTTGCAGTGAGAACAGGGAAGGCAAAGACTACAAGAATCATCGTCGCGAATGCTGACCAGACAAAAATAGGCATTTTTAGGAGTGTCATTCCAGGGCAGCGCATCTTCAGGATCGTCACTAGGAAGTTTATCCCCGATATCAAGCTTCCTGCCCCCGATATCTGGACGCTCCAGAGCCAGTAGTCGACGCCGACTCCCGGATTGTATTTGATTCCAGAGAGAGGTGGATAGGCTGTCCATCCTGTTCCGGCAAAGTCCCCAATTATAAGGGAGACGAGGATATACATTCCCCCTGCAGTGAAGAGCCAAAAACTGAGAGAGTTAAGAAACGGAAAGGCGACATCGCGAGCGCCGATTTGTAAAGGCAAGACTAAATTGATGACACCAAAGACTATCCCCATTCCCACGAAGAAGATCATCGTGACGCCGTGGGCTGTAAAGATCTGTTGGAAGTGTTCAGCACCTAAATAGCCCATCGAGTCGCCAACAGCAAAAGCCTGCTGCATTCTCATCATGAGGGCGTCGATCAGCCCTTTTACAAGCATCAGAGCGGCAACTACGAGGTACATGACTCCGATTTTTTTATGGTCTACAGATGTGAGCCACTCCTTCCAGAGCCACTTCCAACGCCCTTGATAGGTGATGAGCGCTAGGACGACCAGCGCGGCAAAGAGCATTGAGATCCCTGCAGAGTACTCGATCCAATCGTGCTTCAAAGCGTGTTCGTTTAGTCTTCCAAACATACCCATTCCTATTTTAACCGCGCTGGCGGACTATATTTTTCTAATATTCGCTCAAAAAGATCTAGCTGCTCCAAGCGATAGGTAGCGACAGGATCGTAAGAAGTTGGCTCCACTAATTGATTATACTTCTCAAAGGTCAGGAGATTCTGGGAATCTCTTACTCTCTCAATCCACTGCTCAAACTCCTCATCAGAGCTGGCTCTAGCAATAAATGTCATTCCAGCAAATCCCTTTCCACTGAAATTCGATGAAGAGCCGCGGTAGTCACCCACTTCATTTGCTAGAAGGTGCAGCTTCATTCTCATGGAGGGCATCGCATAAATTTGCCCCCCCAGTTGGGGAATCCAAAAAGAGTTCATAGGAGCATCAGCTGTGATCTCAAAATTTAGGGGGGTCTTCTCTGGAAATTGAACGAAATTCACCGTTGCAATCCCATATTCGGGGTAGATAAAGAGCCATTTCCACTCAAGAGCGACAACTTGGATCTCTATCGGCTTCTTACCTGTTACAATCGGTCGAAAGGGGTTGAGGGTATGACTTGTTTTCCATGTGATAATAGCGAGGATGATGACGATGATGAGTGGAATCCCCCACCAGCAGCACTCTGCAACACTATTATGTTCCCAGTCGGGACTATGCTTTGATTTTTCGTTACTCTCTCTGTATCTCCAGGCGATGAGCCAGGTTAGGATAAAGACCGGAATCACTACAATTAACATCAAAAGTGATGCGGTGATGAGAAGCTCACGCTCTTGCACTGCGATCACCCCTTTAGGTTCCAAGACGGGAACAGAACGGCTACTTAGATAGATCGCAGTTAAGGCGACCGATGCAAAAAATAGTAGAACTAATAGGATGACTTTATATCGTGACTTCATCTTTCCATCTGGGCTATTTTTCGTCTTTTACAAGGTATAAATCTAATTGTCTAGAACAAACGTCAACAAAAAAATTTAGATCCTAGAGCCACTTGCAAAATTCCAGATGGTTGCTTCTTGGTCTCTTTCACCAATTTGGCCCTTTGACACAAACACCTTACCAGAAGGGTATGTGAATTTGTGTCAAAGGGCCAAATTGGTCAAAACATCTTCAAGAATCAACTGATCTGGAATTTTGCAAGGGCTCTTTGTTTGACTCAATAAACCCCATGCTTTAGGGTTGCTCTCCAATGGAGGTTTTTGGGTGAAATTTTTACTCTTTTTTATAGTGTGTTCGGTGCACTGTTTTGCCGTTACTACCTGGCAAGAACAGAGAGACTCTTTCAACAAGAAGGGCTATCTCTGGATTAAGAACTTCTACTCTGAGCAGCAGCTCCTTCTTCTTCAGAGCTGGGCAGATGAGATCCATACCGACGCTCAAAACATCTTGGCACTGCCATCGAACCAGAAGATCCCGGGGCTGCTTATTGTTGTTCCCGAGGCGAGCGATCCCTCTCAAGTCTGCCGCACAGAGGATATGCTTTCGCTCTACCCCGATCTTCACCACTTTGTCCAGGGAACGGTCAGCTCTTTTTTAACGCGCCTTTTCGGTGAGCCCTACGTTCTCTTTAAAGATAAGCTCAACTTCAAATGGCCAGGTGGAGGAGCGTTTACTCCCCATCAAGATTTCCCTGCTTATGAAAACTTTAGCCCTAGGAGTCATGTGACTGCGATGGTATGCATCGATCGAGCATCCCTTGAGAATGGTTGCTTGCAGGTTGCTGAGGAGTGGTGGAAACCCCTTGCTCATGATGATGCAATCGATCGTGAAGAGCTCGAGGCGAGGCGCGCCATTTTACCCTATATAATAGGGGGAGTGAACCATGGATCGATCGAGCCTGAGTACTCTGAAAAATTCACCTGGTTTCCCCTTGAAACCTCTCCTGGCGATCTTGTCATTTTCACCTCGTTTATCCCCCACTATTCAGAGCCTAATCGAAGCTCTTCTCCAAGGCGTGCCATGCTTTTCACCTTGAATAAGCTCACTGAAGGAGATCATAGAGGCGCCTACTATCACGCCAAGCGAGAAGATCCACTTAATCCTGTTTTTCACATAGGCACACCCACGAAAGCGCGCACTAAATGAGAGATCGGTACATTCAGGGGTCGGTAAAAATATCAGCTATGGTGACGGAACAAAAAATTATTTAAACAAACCTACAGGTTGTTTGGTTGACTAATGAGTGTGGCCCATAGCAATTATTAAATAGAGAGATGTGTCGATGATACCAGCTGAGATTAAGACTAGTCTGTATGAAGATTTCGATTATCCTGATAATCCGTTAATGGGACAGTTTGCCACCATAGTAGATGATGCTCCAGATTTGAGGACAATGCGTATGTTTGAGTTTAATAAACGTGGTTGTCCAATATTTTTGTCGCATATAGGTTCGCTAAAGTGGTCTCAACTCCGTGAAAATCCTAATGCTGCAATCTGTTTTTTGAATCAGAACATGACAGTGCAGATTGTATTGAGAGGAAGAGTAACATTGCTAGCAGGTGAATCTGAGTGCATCCAGCTCCAACAATATTGGGATAGAATGCGTGTGGATATAAAGAAAATATATGATGAATACGATGTCGAAGGTCCTTTTATAGAACATTCCAACTTGGTTCCTCCCACAGATGTACCAATTCAGTTTGGAATGATTGTGGTGGAGCCTGTTCATTGGGAAATTCTCAAACTTACTCCTATGGACTATCCTAATAGCCAACGTATTCAATATTCTTATGAAGGGGGTCAGTGGAACGGTCAACATGTCAATGTTGGCTGATCATCAAGGAAAATTTGAATGAGAGATAGCTGCCACATAATGATGTGTAAACTCACGAGGCCAGGCCTGCATACTGCATAATGCACTCGATTCGAATCGAAAAAATATTCTACGAAGACCAACTGTTTTTTTATCTTTCCGACCTGCTTTTTTCGCCAGATCTCGCGGAAAGCTACGCTACTTTGTTTTTCGAGGCGCCAAGAAGGTCTCGAAGGGAAGGTTTTTTAACCTTTTCGAGAGAGCTTCTTGGATGAGTCGGAAAACAGATGCAAAAATTTTTCCGATAGCTGGTGGGAGTTTGCAGGTTATAGGACCTTTGCGGCGATGGCTGCTAGCTCAGAGCGCTCTGTCTTCTCAAAGAAGATATGTCCATAGATCCCGTATGTCTTAAAGCGACTTACCACATAGGTGAGGGCGTTTGAGTCTTTATCTAGGTAGGGGTTATCGATCTGAGTCGGATCCCCTGTGAGGACGACCTTCGTTCCTTTGCCGGCCCGCGAAATGATCGTCTTCACTTCATGAGGCGTCAAATTCTGCGCTTCATCGATGATGATATAGGTGTTTGCAAGGGAGCGCCCGCGAATGAAGGTCACCGCCTCCATCTCAATTTTTTCACTCTCCAGGATCCACTGCTTCGTCTCGGCCCCATTCCCTGACCCTGAAGTCGTTTCGCAGATATACTCCAAGTTATCATAGATCGGCTGCATCCAGTGGACCATCTTCTCTTCTTTTGTCCCCGGCAGATATCCGATATCCTTCCCAAGCGGCATGATTGGACGGCTGATGAGAATGCGTTTATAGACGCCCTCATCAAAGACCTTTCTCAGCCCGCAGGTCAGGGCCATAAGAGTTTTTCCTGTCCCGGCCTGTCCAATCATCGAGACCAGATTGATATCATCGCGCATGAGTAGATCCATTGCGCACTTCTGCTCATCATTGAGGGGCCGAACTCCCCAAACCTCATTTCCTATGGAATCCAGTGCCTCAACGCTCTTTGTCTTAGCATTATACTTCCCGATCAAGGGAGATTTTTTGCCAGAGTTAAACCAGCAGTACTCGTTTGGAAGTAGCTCTTCACCAGGAAGTTCAATCGAGCCCTTTGTCATAAAGGCGTCGAGTTGCGGCTTAGGCAGATCTACCCTCCGATAGCCTCTATATAGATTATCGAAAGACTCTTTCAGAGTCTCATAGTCTTGAGCTTTGAGTCCGATTGATTCCGCCTTGATCCGAAGGACAAAATCTTTCGAAATCAATACGACCACATCCTTTCCTGCCAGCTGCAACTTATAAGCTGCGAAGAGAATATGGTGTTTGGTTGAGTCTAATGGAAGAGGAAATCCTTCTCTTTCAGATACTTTACTCTCTAAATAGATGGAGAAGTTGACTCCATTCTCTAATTCTATCCCCTTAAATAGGTCCCCTTTTAGTCCATCGATGAAGCGGATAACGGTTCTTGCATTTTTCCCCAGTTCAGTTGTAAATCGCTTCATTCTATCTAGTTCTTCTAGAACAATTAGTGGCATCACAACATCGTTGCCATCGAACTTTTGAATTGCATCGGGATCGTGGAGTAGTACAGTCGTATCCAAGACAAAAGTTTTTCGCGCCATGAGCTCTCTCCTTATCTCTTATTATTGATCACCTCTCAAACCACTATTTTACGTCAGCTCATCCTCTCCTTGTTCAGCTCGTCATGCCCCCAATTTACGCCATCTCTAGATAATCTCGCTCATTGGGGGCTAACTTCTTTATAATCGAAATTTTATTAGAGACAAGAAAAGGATTAAAAAACTTTTATGATGGTTGTAAATCACTAAATATATGGTATTTATGCTATTACTCAGCAATTAAAACACCCGAGTGCTAATTCAATGTTGACAGTGAAACTCTATGCTCCTATAATGGAAGTGAGTTCAATAAGTTCTTCTGTGAGGAGAGTATGAAAAACATCAATCATAAGATTCTAAGTCTACCACCCTACGTTTCTACATCGTGGAAAAATATTAACACCTTACATGTAAAGGAGTTAGACGGCAAATCCGTGCTCGTTATCGTGCTACATAATGGTACGATCATCGATATCCCTAACTTAGACTCCGAACTTATTGAGCAGGTCTTTGCTGCGCATACTAACTATGTAGAGCAGGATCAATCAGAGCCCCAAGTGGAATCTCTCAAAAAGTATGAGCCGCCCAAAGGCATGGATGAGAACTCATTCTCCTTTGGTATCCCCTTCCAGATGAGCGGAGCGGAAGGATTGGATAATGTTGGTTCGTTTCTTCAACACAATCCCGAGCAGAGCGATGCGCCTCAGATGCCACCCGAAGTTATTCAAAAGATCACTTCCATCACAAAGGCACTTGGCATGGATATGGATCAGATGACCATTCCAAAGGCTGAACCCCATTGCAACTGCCCCTACTGTCAGATCGCCCGAGCGATTCAAGAGGGAGATGGCGAGATCACCGATCAGAAAGAAGCTGAAGAAGAGATCACTGAAGATGATCTTCGCTTCCGCGATTGGGATATTAAACAGGAGGGCGATAAGCTCTACATTGTGACGAATCCTCTGAATGCAGAAGAGCACTACCAAGTCTTCCTAGGTAGCCCAGTAGGATGCACGTGTGGTGAAGAAAACTGTGAACATGTCCGCACGGTTCTAAATAGTTAAGAGGGAAAAGACTCTCTTTTCACCATCGCATGCTCTGCGTTAAGATCATTGAAGTTTTTTTATTCCTGGTTTTTTAAAAGTCAAGCTCCTAAAATGGGGATTTAGTGTATCTCTACTAAGAAGGAGTTTGAAAATGTTACGAGCATTTGCATTGTTTGCAGCGCTTATCACTGGGGTTTTATTTGCAGACGCAGCACCCCCACTCGACAAGGCAATAACTGCTGTCGAATCTAAAAAAGTTAAATCTAGTTCCAAATTTACCAGCTTTACTGGAAAGGTCCTCGGTAGCAAGGTGCGTATGCGCAGCTCTGCAGATCTAGATAGCTTCATCATCTCTGAACTGTCCAAAGAGCAATATGTCGTTGTCATTGGAGAGAAGGGAGACTTTTATGCTGTAGAAGCTCCAGCCGATTTAAGAGCCTATATCTTCCGTGGTTTTGTGATCGACAATCTTGTCGAAGGCAACCATGTGAATATCCGCCTCTCTCCTGACCGTGAAGCGCCGGTTATTGGCCACTATAGTACTGGAGAACCGATTTCGGGTTCCATCTGTAAGGATAATAGTAAATGGCTAGAAATTTCTGCTCCAAAAAATACTCGATTCTTTATTGCCAAAGAGTATGTGGAGTATGCAGGCAAGCCTGGACTCAAAGCGATTCATGACAAGAGAAGAGCCACTGTGACGCAACTCTTCGAAGCGACAAACTTGCTGAGTCAATCGGAGCTACGTAAAGCTTTTCATGAGATCGATATCGCTCGGATCGCACACGGCTTTCAAACCATCATCAACGAATATAGTGACTTTCCACTCTTCATTGCTAAGGCTGCAACAGCTCTATCAGCTGCTCAGGAAGATTATCTTCACCGCAAAATTGCATTTTTAGAGGCGAGAGCATCTAAAATGAACAATGGTCAAGTTGCTGATATATATGAGGTTGCATATAGATCTGATGAGGTTCTCTCTCCAACGGACCGCATGAAAGTATGGGAGCCCCTCGAAGAGGCCCTCTACAAGAGCTGGTCTTCGATGCACCATGCGAAGTCGATGGAGAACTTCTACGACAATCAGAAGCTGAAATGTCAGAATCTATCGGGAATCCTTGAACCCTATAGAGATCCCGTAAAAAATAAACCTGGGGACTTCATCTTAAGAGATCGTGATATGATCGTTGGTTATATCTACAGCACTCATGTGAACCTAGATGAATTTACTGGCAAGCGTGTCAATCTGATGGTCACCTCTAGACCCAATAACAACTTTGCCTTCCCTGCCTACTACGTCTTAGATGTAGAGTAGCGTGGCACTGTATAATTCTGACTCATCGGTCCACTCTCTGGAGTTAAGAGAGTGGGCCGTTCGTATTTTAAGTGCCGACACCATCGAAGAAAAACTCTTCTCTCCAGATAGACTCACCGACCATAACCCAGGAGAGCCGATGATCTGGAACGAGCCTGTGCGCCCTCCTTCCATGGGGTTTAAAAAGCGGAGTAAAGAGGAGAAACTCCCCCCTTTTCATGCCCATGATAAGCAGGATAACCGCGCGATATGTCTTCACCGCTTTGCTGGCCATGAACTGCTTGCAGTTGAGATTATGGCCTATGCGCTCCTTCGCTTTCCAGAAACGCCTCCGCATTTTAGACGCGGTGTAGCCCACACCCTGAAGGAAGAACAGGGACATGTCCGCCTCTACATGAACCGGCTTGAAGCTTTAGGCGTGCAATTTGGTGACCTCCCTCTCTACCGCCACTTCTGGTGCCACACCCCCTACCTCACCACGCCCATCTCTTACGTCTCCGTCATGAGCCTCACCTTTGAGATGGCCAACCTCGACTTCGCTCCAATGTATGGCAAATCTTTTGAGCAGCATGGAGACTTCGAATCAGCAGAGCTGATGCGACGCATTTTAAGAGATGAGATTGCTCATGTCTCTTTTGGGTGGAGCTGGCTGCAGAAGTTCAAGAAGGGAGAGAGCGATTGGGAGAGCTGGGAGGAAGCGCTCAGCCCCCTGCTAACGCCCAGACGAGCCCGCGGGTTCATCCTCCACGAAGAGCCCCGCAAAAAAGCCGGCGTCTCAGAGGAGTGGATCGCAAAGCTGAAGTCACTCTAGGGAGCGTACCTAAAGGTTGAGTTTTGGCTTTCCGCACCATTTTACCCTCGTTTCAGTACACTCCCTAGTACCTCTTGTATTCATATAAACGCTTGATTACACTCGCTCCTATGCAAGAGTATCTTCGAAACTTTTCTGAGAGCGATGGCATTCTAATCTTTGACAAAAGTTTGGATGAACGCTTCTCTACCTATGATCCAGACCATCTAGATCGGATCGAAGAGGCCGAATCCCACCATTTTTGGTTCTCCTCGAGGAGAGAGAAGATCTGCCAAGCTTTTGATCAGTTTGTAGAGAAGGATGCAAGGATCCTTGAGATTGGAGGAGGAACGGGATATATCGCGGAGGAGTTAGCCAGACGTGGCTATCAGATCGAGCTCAGCGACGCCGCTTCAAACGGACTACTCTATGCAAAAAAGCGTGGCATCAAAAAACTCTATCAATTTGACCTCTATAAGCCCCCTTTCAAGGAGGCGTTTGATCTCATCTGCCTCTTCGATGTCTTGGAACATCTAGAGTGTGAAGAGGAGGCGTTAAATCAGATCAAATCGATGTTAAGACCGGGAGGGAAGATCATTCTAACTGTCCCTGCCCACAGTTGGCTCTGGAGTCGTGATGATCGGATCGCAGGACATAAAAAAAGATACACGAAGAGAGCGATGAAGCGCGCATTCATTCACTCTGGATTTAAACCTCTCTCGTTGCGTTATTTCTTTATCTTCATCTTACCCTTTCTCCTTTTAAGGAGATGGATCCGCAAGGATCGTGGCACTCCACTCGGAAAAAATGATGGGTTGAAGTTAACTCTTCCTCTATGGTTAAGTAGTTTTTTTCGCTTGTTAACCAAGCTTGAGTTTTTTATGGACCGATTATTACCCAATCTAGCTGGAGGCTCGCTCCTTGCCATTGCCAAAAGAGACTAATATCCACCTCTCCGTCGCGATTCCTGTCTACCAAGCTGAGGAGATCGTTGATGAACTTGTAGAAAAGCTTGTGAAAAACCTCACCCCGATCACTGAAGCGTTTGAGATCATTTTGGTAGATGATGGCAGTAGCGATGGCAGTTGGAGCAGGATCGAGGAGAACTGTCTAAAAGAGCCACGCATTCATGGGATCAAACTCAGCCGCAATTTTGGTCAGCACTGCGCGATCTCTGCGGCGATCGAGAGTGCCAAGGGAGAGTGGGTGGTTGTGATGGATTGCGACCTGCAAGACCGCCCTGAAGAGATCATCAACCTCTACAACGCCGCCATCAAAGGGTATGATATTGTCCTGGCGAGCCGCACTTCACGGCAAGACTCGAAACTCAAATGTCTATTCTCTAAACTTTTCTACCGTGTACTCTCCTTCTTAAGTGGGACGAAGTATGATAGCTCGATCGCTAACTTTGGTATCTACCATCGCACTATCATCGCATCGCTGATCCGCATGGAAGAGGATATCCGCTACTTCCCTGCAATGATCAATTGGGTGGGATTCTCTAAAACGACAATTCCTGTTGAGCATGGCGAGAGAGCCTCTGGTGAAAGTACCTATAACTTCAGGAAACAGCTCAATCTAGCAGTCAATATCATCTTAGCCTATAGCGATAAACCGTTGCGGCTGATCATAGGAATGGGCCTCTTTTTCTCATTTCTCGCCTTCATCCTGGGAGGAGTGATCATCTTTCGCTTTCTTAACAACCAGATCAATGTCCTCGGTTACGCTAGCCTTATCACCTCTATCTGCTTCTTCTCTGGATTGATCGTCTCTGTACTTGGAATTATTGGCCTCTATGTCGGAAAGATCTTCGATGGGATAAAAAACCGTCCCACCTATCTGGTAAAGGAGAGAGTGAATGGATGATATCCCTTTCAACAAACCCTACATGACAGGGATGGAGCTTCAAAACATTGAGGAGGCGGTCAAAAAGGGACAGATATCGGGTGATGGATTTTTCACTAAGAAGTGCCACCACTTCTTCGAGAAGAGATTTGGATTTAAGAAGACGTTGTTGACAACCTCCTGCACAGCAGCGCTAGAGATGTCGGCGATACTTGCTGAGATCTCCTCAGAGGATGAAGTGATCATCCCCTCTTTCACCTTCCCCTCAACAGCAACAGCCTTTGTCATGAGAGGCGCAAAGATCATCTTTGCAGATAGCCAGCAAGAGCACCCCAATATCGATGCCGATAGTATTGAAGCTCTCATCACACCGAGGAGCAGAGCTATCGTCCCTGTTCATTATGGCGGGGTCCCCTGCGACATGGACAAAATTATGCATCTTGCTGAAAAATATAATCTCTACGTCATTGAAGATGCAGCCCAAGCGGTTAATAGCTATTATAAGGGTCTCTCTCTAGGGAAAATTGGCCATTTTGGCACCTTTTCCTTCCACGAAACCAAGAATATTTCATCCGGAGAGGGGGGGATGATCGCTATCAATGATGAGAGATTTGCAGACCGTGCGGAGATCATTCGAGAGAAGGGGACGAACCGTTCTGCCTTCTTCCGCGGTGAGGTGGATAAATATGGGTGGGTCGATATCGGTTCATCATTTCTGCCATCGGATATCATCGCTGCCTTCCTCTATGCTCAACTAGAAAATCTAGACGCCATCCAGAAGAGACGATTAGAGATTTGGAACGGCTATTATGAGGGACTTAAGCCGCTTGCTGACGCGGGGCTCTTCTCGATCTCCCCCCTCACTGAGAGCAATAACGGTCATCTCTTCTACCTCGTCTGCCGCTCGCTTGAAGAGAGAGATGCACTGATCGCCTTTCTAGCTTCGAACCAGATCAAGGCTGTCTTCCACTATCAACCCCTCCATCGCTCCGCTTTTTATCATGCTAAACACGATGGCCGACCACTCCCCCACTGCGATCGATTCAGCCAATGTCTCGTTAGATTGCCTCTCTATTGTGAACTCTCTCAAGAAAATGTTCTCTACATCATCGAAAAAATCAACGAGTATTATGACTATCAAGCTAGTGCCCCTGGATTTAAATAATCCCGATCATGTGGATTGGGTATATAGAGTGAGAACGCACCCTGACGTTGCTACCCATTTCTTTGCCCCCGCTCCAGAAAATCTCATGGACCACATGCAATTTCTCTCAAACTCGATCCAAAATCATGAGCGCGATTTCTTCATTGTAACTTCACAAGACCAAATGAAAGGGTATTGCCAAGTCATTCACCACTTGAATAGCTATGAATTAGGCTTTGCATTCCATCCAAAATGGTGGGGAAAAGGTTTAGGCTCTGCATCATGTAAGCAGTTGATCCAACTTGTACAAGACTACCCAGAGAGAAAACAGATCACCTTGGTTGTCAAAAAAGAGAATAAACGAGCTCTCGCTCTCTATAGAAAGTTTGGCTTTCATATCGTAGATGAAAAAGTCAACATGGGGCAATATTCTATGTCACTAGCAGGAGAGAACCTATGCAGATGATGTCCACTAGGCACGAAGAGATAGCTAATACGATTGAGGGCTTCAATGCGTCCAATGTCCCAATAGTGGCGCTCGATCAGTATGGATACCACGCCTCAGGTATGGCTGATAATTTTGGGCTGTATTATTTTGTTCCTCAACTCGCGAAGTATTTTAACCTCTCTGTCGACATGGCAACTACCCTTTTTCTGATCTCTCTTTTGGCTTTAGGTACATCGATCGCTATTTGCTGCTTTTTTTTCATCTTTAACAATTGGATCTCACGTATAGCTGCATCGTTCGGATTACTCTTACTCGCTCAAATCTCCTATAATTGCTCAGATGTTTACATTGCCTATTTTTTTGGGGTCTCCACGACTGTTCCTCTCTTTCTTTTGTTAAAACATCGCCTCCCTAAATCAAAATATCTCTTCTTAGGAATACTTGCATTTAGTGGGATTATGATTGGATACTCCAACATTATTCGCAAATATTCAGGAACGACAGCTCTTATATTCTTGGTTTTGTGGATGATGTTTAATCTAAATTTGAAAAAAAAAACGCTCGTGCTTTATATTGGTCTTCTCTTTGTTTTCTCTTTAATCCCCTTTTTCCATGGAAAAAATCTCGAAAAAAATCGAAATGCCTTCCTTGAGCAGAATCAACCATCGGGCCATTATCAGCCCCGTCCTTTCCCCACATGGCATCTCTTCTATATAGGACTCGGATATTTTGAAAATGATTATGGCCTCTACCATAAGGATGAGTGTGCCGCAGAGAAAGTTAAATCTATAAATCCTGAAGTCGCTTACTTATCCGAAGAGTATAATCAGATTTTAAGGGGTGAGTACTTTTTACTCCTGAAATCCGCCCCCTGGTTTATCCTCAAAACCTATCTCATGAAATTACTGATTTTATGTTGGAAGTTCCTGAAGTATACTAATCTAGGTTTGATTGGTTATTTCTATGTGAGACCTTCTTGGAGAGAGCTCTTGCCCTTCCTCGCTGCCGCCTCATTTGCTGCTCTGCCAGGTATTGTTGCAGAGCCTCAGAAGCTCTACGTTCTGGGGATGGTCTCTCTTTCAGCGATCTTTGGGGTCTATATGATTGGTTTGAGTTTAGAAAAAATCCCAAGAGTTTCTGAACTAAGTTATGGAAAGTTCTCTCCTTTAAATAGACTCAAAATATATTTTTTTCCTAAATGATAGTTCTGAAATGAATTTATCCAAGTTGAGGGGAAAAGCTCTTTACAAGATCTATCTCTAGAATTACTTTTGAATGCTCAATAAGAATCGCAACTTGTCAGAAAAACAATGATCTTCTTTTGGAAGGAATCTAGCTTCTACAATAACAACTTTAGAGCAGATGAAGCTGAGAGCGCTCTAGAAGTTTTTAAGGCTACGAATGTTCCCCTAGTGGCCCTAGATGATAGTGGCTACCATGCAAGCGGCCTCTCCGATAGCAATGGCTATTACTATTTCATCTCTCAGATAGCCAATTATTTTGACGTCTCTGCACTCTCTGCAAATAAAATATTCCATGGCCTTCTCTTGTTTCTAGGAGTGTTGATTGCTTTCATCTGTTTCATGCTTATTTTTAAGAGTTGGATCTTACGTTTAATTTCAATTCCTGGTTTTATAATATTGGCTTATACTGCTTAGAAGCATTTTGTCACTTACACTCCAAATTTTCTTGCAATTTGCTCAACAATCCCTATTTTTCTCCTTATAAAACAGCGACTATGGAAGTCTAAGCTTTTATATATTAGTGGACTAGCTTTTAGCGGAATGATAATCGGATATTGTAATTTCATACGCTCTAATAGTGGCACTCCGGTCTTGCTTTTTTTGATTTTATGGATCTTACTCGATCAGATTCTCTTAAAGAGAGAGAAGGCCTTCTACCTACTTATTTTAGTTAGTTTTATTTCAATCCCCTATTTCCACGAGAAGAGCCTCGAACAGAGACGAGACATATTTTTAACTGAGAATCAACCTTCTAAGTACTATTATCAACCCCACCCATTCACTTATGACTCTACATATCTAACTCATCCAAACCCAAGTTTTCCAACATGGCATCTTTTTTATATTGGGCTTGGATTGCTAAGCAACGACTATGGCATCACTCTTTCTGATAACTCCGCGATAGATAGAGCTCTCTCCATTAACCCGAATGTAGTCTATCTATCTGAGGAGTATAACCAAATCATGAAGAGAGAATATTTTAGGATAGTGAAATCTGATCCCTGGTTTGTGATTAAGACATACCTACACAAGTTAGCGAGTATAGTCGTCTTTGTTCTGTTATATGCCAATATTGGTCTAGTATTTAGCCTATATGTTCGTCGTTCCTGGAGAGAGCTCATCCCTCTCTTTATTACAGCTCTCTATACAGCTATTCCGGCTCTTGTAATAAGCCCCTATGAGAGATATTCTCTGGGGTTAATCTCACTCTCCCTAATTTTTGCGATCTATATGGTCTCTCTTGGTATCGAAAAATACATGAGAGAAGCAGAGATAACTCCTCAGCTTCAACCCATGTAGGGGCTTCATCCTTCATTTCTATCGTCCCTGTTCATTATGGCGGGGTCCCCTGCGACATGGACAAAATTATGCATCTTGCCGAAAAATATAATCTCTATGTCATTGAAGGTGCAGCCCAAGCTATCAATAGCTATTATAAGGGTCTCTCTCTAGGGAAAATGTTCTCTACATCATCGAAAAAATCAGAGCATTCTTTCTTCTTTGAAGACGTTCAAAATATATTTTTTTCCTAAATGGTAGAAGAAGGGTGGATACTCTTCGTTATGGCAGATCCTTAATAGATTCATCTGCTCTGCGAGGGTTTTATGGATATCAAGCTCGCTATCTTTTGGGGTTCTTCTCTGATAGAAAGTGGATCTTCCCCCTTGAGGAATCCCCTTTATGGAGTCATAGTGCGTTAAAAATTTCAGACTCATTTCAATGAGTTTTTCACCCTGTCTCTCTCGAATCTCATCGTGCAGCTCGCTCCCATCAAAAGAGAGCGTCTCTTTAAGATAGATCGGACCGCTATCGACAGCCTCTTCTGCTTCGAATAGGACGATTGAGATCTCATCTTTCCCCTCTAAGAGCTGCCATGCCAAGGGCGCCCAGCCTTTTCCCTCTGGTAGATCACTGGGATGGATCACGATGTTGTGCTTGCGTTTTGCCAAATCCTCTTTTCTAACAAGTTGGTAGTAGCTGAGCATAAAGACAACTTCATAGGAGTCTGAGATCTCTTTAGCATCAAAAAAAAGAGCTGCATGGTATCCGAGAGCAGCGATTTTTTCAACTAGCTCTCGTGCAAAGGGTTCGAACCAACATCCCTCAGTTGTTAGGATGGCAATGTTGCTAAAATGAATGGGGTGTTTTTCCATGGAATAGCTATCCGATTTTGGGTATTCTGCACTATATTCTTAACGCGATTTAATCTCATCCTGTTTACAAAAAATCGATCTGAGGATAGCATTCGTATTTTTTTTGAGGGAGTGAACCGATGCAGATTATGCCCAGTAGGCATGAAGAGATAGCTAAGACGATTGAGGGGCTCAATGCGTCCAACATCCCAATCGTAGCGCTTGATCACTACGGATACCATGCAGCCGGAAGCGGGGATAACTTTGGACTCTACTATTTTGTCTCTCAGATAGCTAAATATTTTAATCTCTCTGCGGACGGTGCGACATCCCTCTTTTTCATCTCTCTTCTCGCCCTCTGCGCAGCCATTGCGCTATTCTGCTGCTTCTTCCTCTTCAAGAGTTGGCTCTCTCGCTTAATCTCTTCAACGGGGCTACTTCTTGCCGTCTACTGCGCCTCTTTTTTTCAAGATGTCTACATCGCCTCATTCTTTGCTATCTCAGTAACAGTCCCCCTCTTTGTCCTGATAAAAAAACGGCCTCCCAAGTCACAATGGATCTGGGTTGGGTTGTTAGCATTTAGCGGAATAGTGGTGGGATACTCTAATTTTGTTCGTCAATATGCCGGGACGACAGCTCTCATATTCATGGTTTTGTGGATACTTTTTGATCTAACTTTGAAGAAAAGAACGCGTGCGCTCTATATCGTACTTCTCTTTCTCTTCTCCTCAATTCCCTTTTTCCATGGAAAAAATCTCGTAGAAAATCGGAATGCCTTCTTTGAGCAGAATCGACCATCGGGCCACTATCAGCCCGCTCCTTTCCCCACATGGCATCTCTTCTATATAGGACTTGGATATTTAGAAAATGATTACGGCCTCTACCGTGAAGATGGGTGCGCCAAAGAGAGAGTTAAATCTATAGCACCTGAAGTCATCTACCTATCCGCGGAGTACAACCAAATTTTACGAGGTGAATACCTACTGCTTCTGAAAACTATCCCCTGGTTTGTCCTCAAAACCTATCTTGTGAAATTTCTGATTTTATGTTGGATAGTCTTGAAGTACGCCAATCTAGGTTTAATTTGTTGTTTCTATGTGAGGCCCTCTTGGAGAGAGCTCTTCCCCTTCTTCGCTGCTGCCTCGTTTGCTACGCTGCCAGGTATTGTCGCTGAGCCTCTCGAGTACTATGTTCTCGGGATGGTCTCTCTTTCAGCGATCTTTGGGGTCACCATGATTGGGCGCGCAATAGAGAAGTATCGGGAGCGGAGCCGCCGCTCTACTCTTCAACCTCTGATGGGATAGCTGTCATTTCAGAGGCTTGAAGCTCACGCGGGATACGGTCGATGGCTTCGAGGTTTTCTAATTCGAGAGCGCTGGAGGCTGCGCCCATCTCTTTAAATTTGCGTGCAGAGACTAGGACGCGAGACTCTAAGGATCCGACAGCTCTGTTGTACGCTTCGACGCTGCTGGAGAGCGTTCTCCCTACTTTGCTCCAATGGTCACGCATGTCGGCGATCCGCTTGTAGAGTTCGTGGCCCAATTTACTCACCTCTTCTGCATGGCGCGAAAGGTTCTCCTGCTTCCATCCATAGGCTATGGCCCGCAAGAGCCCTATGAGGGTAGTCGGCGTTGCAATGATCACCCCTTGCTCAACTCCCACTTCGATTAAGGAGGGATCGAACTCTAGGGCAGCGCTAAAAAAGTTATCGGAGGGGATAAAGAGCACTACAAATTCGGGTGTGGGTTGAAAGCGCTGCCAGTATGCTTTTTTACCAAGCGCCATCACATGCTGCCGCACATGGCGTGCGTGGGTTTTGAGTCTCTCTTCTTTGATCTCTACATCTTGTGCTTGAAGAGCTTCTAGATAGGCGTCACAGGGGGTCTTCGCATCGACGATCACCTGCTTGCCGCCAGGCAGACGCACGATCAGATCGGGGCGCATCCCCTCTTCTGTCTTCTGCTCATAGAAATCGCAGTGGTTGACCATGCCGGCAAGCTCTACGACGCGGCGCAGCTGCATCTCCCCCCACTGCCCGCGTACGATAGGGGCGCGGAAGGCTTTTACAAGTGTGGAGGTTTCGATGCGCAGCTCTTTTTCTGCTTCGACCATCATCTTCAGCTGCTGCTTGAGGGACTCATGTTCTCCTTTACGCTCTTTTTCTATGGCGTGCATCCCACTATCTAATTTTTTGAGTGATTCTTTAACGGGTTTGAGCACCTCTTCTATCGACTGATGGCGCTTATCTAAATCCCCCTTTGCCTTCTCCTGAAATTTTCCAAGGGTCTCTTTTGCTAGTTGCAAAAAGGAGCTGCTGCTCTTTTCAAGGGCCTCTGCAGAGAGCGCTTTAAAAGCTTGGGATAGCCTCTCCTGCGAGCTTACGACCAGAGCAAGCTTCTCCTCGGTCGCTCTCTGCTCCGCCTCTTTCTCTGCTTTGAGCCGAATGTTCTCCTCTTTCAGCTTTTGCGCCTTTAGATAGAAATAGACGGCGCATGCCGCGGGAATGAGTGCAATAAGGTATTCCATTTTATCTCTTCCTAGCTCCTTAATCTTTATCTTCATCAGGGTCGTCATCGGGTTCGAAGTCGACTAACGTTTTGGACTTTTTGCCGGCGATGATCCGAATGAGTGTGAGGGTGCATCCGACAAGAATATAGCCTAGAGAGCAGACGAGGAGAACGAGCGGCAGGAAGTAGAAGATGCCGTAGAGAATGAAGAGGGCGATAATAACGGTAAAGAAGATGAGAGGGAAGGATGGAACGGGGACGTGGAGGCTTTTAAGGCTGGGAAATTTCCATCTGCTGATCATGAGATAGCCGAGCACTACCATGAAACAGCTGAGCAAGATCGCCCGAGCGGTATAGGAGATCGGGAACCAATCTTTAGCAAACATTGAGTTGAGAAAGAGGTTGACCGAGATCGCTCCGGCCGCCGCTGCAGGTATAGGGAGGCCTGTAAAATGTTTTTTGAAGGAGGCCATGGCATCTTTATTACTCTGCGCTTCATGAGCCTTCACATTAAAACGTACGAGCCGAAGTACCCCGCAGATGGTGTAGAGCATCGCTCCAACCACAGCAAAGAATGAGAGCGTGGTAGCTGGCTGCAGCGATAGGCTCTTTAAAAAAAGAACTGAGGGGGCCACGCCAAACGAGATGGCATCAGCCAAGGAGTCAAACATCGAACCAAATTCACTTTCAGCGTGGATAATCCGGGCTACTGCGCCATCGAGCAGATCGGCGAAGGCTGCTAACAAGAGAAGGAGAGCTGAAGAGTAGAGCAGTTCGTACATCCCTGCACCCGGCTCTGTCATGTTGGCTTTGAAGACAACAAAGAGACCGCATGAGAGACCAAAAGCTGTAATAATATTTGGTAACAGATAAATTTGTCGCATGCTGTAAAATATAGCACAGCGAAAGGTTTTTGGCGAAAAATTCAATTTTCTTCTCAACTTGATGTTGTTAGACACCTCGCACTCTTCACTTTAAAAATTTCCGAAAATTCTTTTTGTGTTTTGTCTTTTTTTTTTGTAGACTTATTGCTTCCGGACACAATATATAGTGGCACTAGTGGGGAGGATGGTACTAGATGTTGTAGAAGGGGCTATTTATTGAAAATGCAGATTGTTTACATTTTAGTTGCGAAATCAAGGTATTAATATGGCAAAATCGGATTCAAAAACGTCCAATAATTCAAAAGAACTACTAAACTCTATAAAGGATCAAATTTTGGAAGATAACGTCGCTGTGGGTGAAAATACTTTCACTGTGGTGAAGCGAACGGGCACGATCGTTCCGTTCAGAAAGGAGCGGATCAAGAGAGCGATCGATGCAGCTTTTCGCGACACCAAAAAAATTGAAAAGGAGGCTGAGCTTCCGGATGACCTTAAGGAGCCGATAGCAACGATTACGACTCAAGTCGTGGAACAATTATTTGAGCTGGCAAGTAAAAATGTCTCCCTCAATGTTGAAGGAATCCAGGATCTGGTCGAAGTGGTTCTGATGAAAAATGGCCATCATGATGTGGCCCGCGACTATATCATCTACCGCGACCAGCATAAAGCTGTTAGAGGAGATGACCCAAGAAATATCAAGATCTTCCGAAAGGAGGGTGACTCTTCTGTTCGCTTCAATCCGATCAAAATCTCCGCTTCGATCGAGCGCATCTTTAGACGGGTGAATAATGTTGAGGGGCAGACACCGGCTGAGATCGTCTCTATCGTGAATAGACTCTCCCAGCAAGTGGTGGAAGAGGCTGTTCAACTCTCAAAGAGTGAGCAGCTCCATGTCCACCATCTTCAAAATCTCATTGAAGAGATCTTGATGCGTGCGGGTTTCTTCCAAGCATCTAAAGATTACATTCTCTATCGCGCCGCCAAGGGTGATCAGACCAGCGCCACTCCCGAAGTGAAGAGTAAGAAGAGGCGCAAAGCAAAAAAAGATGAGCGCAGCTTTGAGATTAAAACAGCTGAAGGGAAAACTACGTCGATCTCTGAATCCGATCTTCTCGACCGGCTCGACCGCGCGTGTCTCGGGTTTGAAGAGATCGCCTCACCCGAAGAGCTGATGGAGAGCGCCATTCTAAATTTTTACGAAGGCATCAAAGAGGATGAGATAGATCAAGCTCTCATTATGTCAACAAAGGCCAAAATCGAGATCGATCCTGTCTACTCCAAGATCTCTGCGCGCCTTCTTCTTGATAAGATTTATAGAGAGACATTGGGGGTCGACTCCCTCTCTCCAAGGCTGCAAAACCGGCACCGCGAATACTTTAAAGAGTATATCGCCCGCGGAATCAAACTCGATCGCATTGCGCCTGAGCTCGCCGACTTTGACCTCGATGCCATTGGGAAGGCCTTCGACCTTAACCGGGATGATAAGTTCCAATTCTTAGGGCTGCAAACGCTTTACGACCGCTACTTCATCCATGAGAATTACCGCCGTATTGAGACGCCTCAGATCTTCTGGATGCGTGTTGCTATGGGGCTCTCTATCAATGAGAAGGAGAAGACAGCGCGCACCCTCGAATTTTATAATGTGCTCTCTCAGTTTCACTACCTCTCTGCTACCCCAACACTCTTTAACGCAGGAACCACCCACGCTCAGCTCAGCTCTTGTTATCTCTCAACAATTTCGGACGATTTAGAGAATATCTTTAAAACGATCTCCGATAACGCCCAGCTCTCTAAATGGGCAGGCGGCCTTGGAAATGACTGGACTGGTGTGCGCGGAGCGGGCGCCCGTATTAAAGGGACTAACGGTCAAAGCCAGGGGATCATCCCCTTCCTTAAGGTGGCGAATGATACCGCAGTTGCTGTGAATCAAGGCGGCAAGCGCAAGGGTGTGGCATGCGCCTATTTAGAGACGTGGCATATCGACATCGAAGATTTCCTAGAGCTGCGAAAAAATACTGGTGATGAGCGCCGCCGCACACACGATATGAACACAGCCAACTGGATTCCCGACCTCTTCATGAAGCGGGTCAAAGAGAATGGCCAGTGGACGCTCTTTAGCCCCAATGAGGCACCCGATCTTCACGATCTCTATGGAGCGGCGTTTGAAACGCGTTATCTCGAGTATGAGAAGATGGCCGATAAGGGCGAAATTGCTATCTTTAAACGTGTGGAAGCGATGCAGCTCTGGCGTAAAATGCTCAGTATGCTCTTTGAAACGGGCCACCCATGGATCACCTTCAAAGATCCTTGTAATATCCGCTCTCCCCAAGATCACGTCGGTGTCATCCACAGCTCCAATCTCTGTACCGAGATCACCCTCAACACCTCTAAAGAGGAGACAGCCGTCTGCAACCTTGGATCTATCAATTTAGTGGAACATATCACAGAAAAAGGGCTTGATGAGAAGAAGATCTCGCGCACGATCAAGACAGCCATCCGTATGCTGGATAATGTGATCGATGTGAACTTCTACCCGATCCCAGAGACTAGAACAGCCAACATGAGCCACCGCTCCATCGGGCTGGGTTTTATGGGCTTCCAAGATGCCCTCAATATCATGAACTTCAGCTATGCAAGCCACGATGCGGTGAAACTTGCCGACAATAGCATGGAGATGATCTCTTACTATGCGATCCTCTATTCGAGTGAGCTCGCGAAGGAGCGAAACCCCTATCCCAGCTATAAAGGCTCGAAGTGGGAACGGGGACTCTTTCCCATCGATACCATCGATATCCTCGAAAAAGAGCGGGGCGAGAAGGTCGATATGGACCGTAGTATTTCGATGAACTGGGATAATGTGCGCGAATCGGTGCGAAAACATGGCATGCGCAATAGCAATGTTCTGGCCATCGCACCGACTGCAACGATTGCCAACATCGCAGGTGTCACTTCGTCGAATGAACCCAACTACAAGAACCTCTATGCGAAGTCCAACCTCTCTGGAGAGTTCACCATCAGTAACCACTATCTAGTTGCCAAGCTTAAAGAGCTCAAGATGTGGGATGAGCAGATGGTCGACGATCTTAAATATTTCGACGGCTCGATTCTTGAGATCGATCGTATTCCCGATGAGGTCAAAAAACAGTACTTGACCGCCTTTGAGATCGATCCCGAGTGGATCATCGAATGTGGGAGCCGCCGTCAGAAGTGGATCGACCAAGCTCAATCCCTCAACCTATATCTTGCCGAGCCAAGTGGAAAAAAATTGCACGCTATGTACATGCTTGGATGGAGTAAGGGGATGAAGACTTTCTACTATCTGCGCTCAATGGCAGCGACTCAGATTGAGAAGTCGACAGTGGATATCAATAAGCGCGCTTTGCAGCCACGCTGGATGAAGAATGAATCGCCCTCCGCCCGGGTTAAAGTAGTGCGAGAAGAGAAATCAAACATGCCAGCTTGTAACCTCGAAGAGGGGTGTGAGAGCTGTCAATAATAAGGAGATAATTTATGAATGATGCACTATTACACCCAAAAACTGAAATAACTGGGGGAGAGAGAAGACGCCCTAAGATGAAAGAGAAGCGTCTCATCAACTGCACAACAGTCGATGTGAACCAGCTCATGCCACTAAAATATAAGTGGGCGTGGGAGCACTATCTCAATGGATGTGCCAACCATTGGATGCCGAGTGAAGTTTCGATGGCAAAAGATATCGAGATCTGGAAGTCGGATCAGCTCTCCGACTCTGAGCGCCTTCTTATCATGCGCAATTTAGGATTCTTTAGCACCGCTGAGAGTCTGGTTGCAAATAATATTACTCTCGCAATCTACAAACATGTCACCAACCCCGAATGCCGTCAATATCTCCTCCGCCAAGCTTTCGAAGAGGCTATCCATACACACACCTTCCACTATATCGTCGAGTCGCTCAACCTCGAAGAGGGTGAGATCTTCAATATGTACAATGAGATAAACTCGATCCATGCCAAAGATAAGTTCGAGATGGATCTTACCGAAGAGATCTTACGGGATGACTTCGATACAACCACCCAAGAGGGAGCTCAGAAATTCCTCGAGAATTTGATAGGCTTCTATATCATCATGGAAGGCCTCTTCTTCTATAGCGGCTTTGCGATGATCCTCTCCCTGCACCGCCAAAACAAGATGACTGGAATTGGGGAGCAGTTCCAATATATCCTCCGCGATGAGACGATCCATCTCAACTTCGGGATCGATCTGATCAACGGCATCAAGGAGGAGAACCCCGATATCTGGACACCCGCCTTTCAAAAGTATATTACAGATAAGATCAAAGAGGCCGTCGAACTTGAAGTCGACTATGCACAGGACTGCCTTCCCAAAGGGATCTTGGGCCTCACCGCCCCCATGTTCCGTGAATATGCCCACTATATTGCCGACCGCCGCCTCGAACGCATTGGCCTCAAGACCCAATACAACGCGAAAAACCCCTTCCCTTGGATGAGCGAGACGATCGACCTCGGAAAAGAGAAGAACTTCTTCGAAACCCGTGTCACTGAGTACCAATCCGCCTCCACCCTTAGCTGGTAGGAAATAGAGGCTATAAGGTAAGATTTATACTATGCCAAAATATGAAGTAGGCGCTAACCATCGTGACTTTACCTTCACGAAGGTGGTGCCGATTGATGAACTCAACATGATCTTCTACGAGCTTCGCCATGAGCCTACGGGCGCTAGAGTGATGCATCTTGAAGCAGATGATCCTGAGAATCTCTTCTCTCTCTCTTTCCAAACTCTCCCCACTGACTCCACTGGCGTGGCTCATATCTTGGAGCATACTGTTCTCTGTGGCTCAAAAAAGTATCCTGTGAAAGACCCCTTCTTTTCTATGACTCGTCGCAGTTTAAACACCTTCATGAATGCGATGACGGGATCGGACTTCACCTGCTACCCGGCAGCCTCACAAGTGGAAGAGGACTTCTATAACTTAATGGAGGTCTACTTAGACGCCGTCTTCAATCCTGAACTGAAGGAGCTGAGCTTTCTGCAGGAGGGCCACCGCCTTGAGTTTGAAAAGGGCGACGATCCAACGACCCCCCTTCTCTTCAAAGGGGTCGTCTTCAATGAGATGAAAGGGACGCTCACCTCACCCGAAACGCGCCTCTGGCAAGAGGTGATGACAGCGCTTACTCCCGACCTCCCTTATGCATTCAATTCTGGTGGAGACCCCAAGGAGATCCCCAATCTAACCCATGAAGAGCTCAAGGCCTTCCATCAAACCTACTACCACCCGAGCCACTGCCTCTTTTTCTTCTATGGAAGCTTTCCGCTGGCGCCCCACCTCGACTTCATTGCAAAACACGCTCTCAAGGGGATAAAAAAGAGCGCCGACCTTCCCCCTATCTCCCTGCAACGCCGTTTCGAAAAGCCGCACACTTTAGTCGCCTACTACCCGCCTCAAAGTGATGACAATAGAGAGTTTGTCACCCTCTCCTGGCTGACTACGGATTTGAAAAATCAGGAAGACGCCCTCTCTCTTGCTCTTCTCGAATCGATTTTGATGGAGACTGACGCTTCGCCCCTGAAATTACCGCTGCTGAAGTCGGGTCTCTGCACGCAAGCTGACGGCTATTTAGATCTAGAGACGAGTGAGATCCCCTATACAATCATCTGCCGCGGCTGCAAAAATGATAGCGGAAAAGAGATTGAAGCGCTTATTTTGAATACGCTAGAAGAGATCGCTGAGAGCGGGATCGACAGCCATCTCATCGAAGCGGCCCTTCATCAACTCGAGTTCAGCCGCTTAGAGATCACCGGTGACTATGGACCCTTTGGATTGACACTTTTTTTTCGCTCAGCCTTGGCTGCGCAGCACGGATGCCCAGCAGAGAACGCCCTATCTGTCCACTCCCAATTCAGTAAACTTCTGCTCCAAGTAAAAGATCCCGACTTTCTGCCTGCACTTATTCGCAGATATTTTTTGAATAACTCCCATCGCACACTCCTCTCCTTTAAACCCGATCCCACCTTGCAGGAGAAGGAGGAGCAGGAGGAGCGAGAGAAGCTGAAGAAGATCAAGGAGGCTCTGACGGAGGAGGAGAGATCAAAGATCGTTAAACAGGCTGCAGATTTAAAGAAGTTCCAAGAAAAAATGGAGAGCCAATCCTTAGAGTGTCTCCCTAAAATCCTCCTCACCGACGTCCCCAAAAACACCCCTGATTTCCTAATAACCCATGAGCAGCAAGACCAGCTCACAATCTTCCATCACGACTGCTTCACCAACCACATTCTCTCTGCCAATTTAATTTTCGACCTTCCTCATATCGCTTTTGATGATCTTCCCTACCTCCAACTTTTACTCTCTCTACTCCCCGAGCTTGGAGCGGGTGAGCGCGATTACCGTGAGAATTTGGAGTATATCAACGCCTATCTTGGCGATTTCAGCGCCAGTGTATCGCTCTACCCGCAGATTGAGGATCCCAACCTCTTAAAACCGACCTTTAGCTTTCGAGGAAAGGCTCTCAGTCGCAATGTAGATAAGCTCTTTGCTCTCTTTAAAGATATCTGCCGCTCTCCGCAGTTAGATGATAGCGAGCGGATGAAGGAGCTCATATTGCAGATCCACACCTCTCTTGAGAACAGGCTGAGTCGCAGCGCAATGTCCTACGCCATTCAACTCTCTCTCTGCTCCTTTAACCAGTCGGCATTCATAGGAGAGCAGTGGAGTGGTCTGAGCTACTTGCAGTTTATTCGCTCTATCGCCCGTGATCTCGACAGAAAACTCCCTGAGATTATTGAGAGGTTAAAAGCTCTAAAGAGCACTCTCTACCATTTTACAACGCCCCACCTAGTTCTCAGCTGCGATGCAGATCAGTACCATACTCTGTCGAAAGAGAGCTTCTATGGGATTGGTGACCTTCCAACCAAACCTTTTGAGCCGTGGAAGAGCTACTCCATTCCCTCTCCTAAACGCGCTCAAGCTCGCCCCATCTCATCGCCTGTTGCTTTTTCCGCCTTCAGCTTTAAAGTGCCCTCAATGGTTGACCACTCCGCGCCCGCACTCAGTGTCTCTACAGACTTACTAGAGAACACCTTTCTCCATAAAAAGATCCGGGAACAAGGGGGGGCCTACGGCTCGGGTGCTGGTTACAACTCCCTGACAGGAAGCTACACCTTCCATGGATACCGGGACCCTCACATCACCTCTACCTACAGAGCCTTTGAAGAGTCGATCGCCGCTATTTCCAAAGGCTCTTTTAGCGACCGCGATCTAACAGAAGCAAAGCTCGGCCTGATTCAAGATTTCGACTCTCCGATCTCTCCAGGGAGCCGAGCGATGGTTGCTTACTGCTACTTTCGGGATGGCCGCAACAAAGTCCTGCGCCAAGATTACCGCGACCACCTCCTATCCACTCAGAAAAAAGATGTGAAAGAAGCCCTCTCAGAGCATCTTTTAAAGGGAGTTGATGAGGCGATAAAAGTGACCTTCACCAGTGAGTCCCTTTTAAAGAAAGAGAACTCCAATCTTCCTATCATTCCATTTTAATTAGAACTTTACTTGCGCGAATTTTCCCTTTCACTATAATCAGGAAAACAGACCAGAAAAGAGAGAACTATGCGGCGAGCGATCATTGGCTTTTATTTACTATGTTCCACTTTTATCCTAAATGCTGCAATTGAGGAGGTCTCCTACTCCCAGCGCACTCCCAGCTCAGCATCTCAGACTGGTAAAAAGTTCTCAAAACCCTTTATCAATGTGGCCAAGAAGTGCACCCCTGCCGTTGTCTTTATTCGAGCAGAAGGGGGCATGGGTCAAGAGCACGACCCCCAAGATATGTTCAACGACGACTTCTTTCAACGCTTCTTTGGTGGCCCCTCACGAGGTAGACAGAGGGGGCCTCAGATAAGCCAAGGCTCAGGCTTCATCGTCTCCACCGATGGCTATATCATGACTAACCTCCACGTTGTGCGGGGAGCTAAAAAAATTACCGTCCATCTGCAAGATGGCTACAACCGCCAACTGAACGCTACCTTTATTGGAGGCGACCGCCATACCGATATCGCCGTTATCAAAATCGATGAATCCTATGGAAAGAACTTTCCTTTTCTTGAACTGGGCAATTCTGACGAGCTCGAAGTAGGCGAATGGGTCGTTGCCATTGGAAATCCCTTCCACTTAGAAGCGAGCGTCAGTGCAGGAATCATCAGCGCTAAAGGGCGCCAAAACCTTCAAATTACCGACTATGAAGACTTCATTCAGACAGATGCCGCCATCAATCCCGGCAACTCGGGTGGGCCCCTGTTAGACCTAGATGGCAATGTCATTGGAATGAATACCGCAATCGTCTCTCAGTCGGGAGGAAACATGGGGATTGGCTTTGCTATTCCAAGCAATATTTTGCAGAATATCAGAGAGCAGCTCGTTGAAAATGGCACCGTCACGCGTGGCTTCCTCGGCGTCTCCCTGCAAGCGATCGATAATGATTTAGCTGAAGCGTTTGGTCTCGATAGTACCCAAGGAGTCCTTGTAGTAGATATTGTCGAAGAGTCGCCAGCCGAGAAAGCGGGACTTAAGCAAGGAGATATCATTACGAAGCTCAATGGAAATCCTGTAAGGAGCCCAAGCAGCTTGCGCAACGCTATCGTCCTACTGCCTCCTGAGACAGTCGTTCAGCTCACCATCAACCGAAATGGCAAAACGATGCGCCTCCCTGTCACCTTAGGAACCTATGGGCAGAACACCTTTATTTCTAGTACTACTTCCAGCAGACAGCTTGGACTGAGCGTCGATAATCTCACCAATGAGAATATTCGAACTCATAAATTAAACCCTGAAGAAGAGGGCGTTGTGATTACTGAGATTCAGATGGGCTCGCCAGCAGACCAAGTTAAACTTAAACCAGGTTTCCTAATCATCGCTGTGAACCATCAGAAAGTGACCAATGTGAAAGAGTTCGAGCAGGCGCTAAAAGGGATAAAAAAAGGCGACCGCATCCTCCTCCTCATCCGCCAAGGCCGCGTTATGCGGTTTTATTCGCTAAAAGCTCAATAGCCTGTTAACTTATGAAAGTTGAGGCTCTTATTCCTTTCGGCGGTAAGGACATCCCACACATTGTATACCTTTCTACAACAAGGGCAAGTTGGTTTAATTAAAAACCATTTATTGATATTCACTCTTTCAAAAGTATGTATGCAACCCTTCAAACGAACAGGATTTACCATAGGCACAAAACCGATGGGACAATTCTTATCCTCATCTCCAAGCTCATCTACATTTACAGGTTGGTAGAGTTTCAGTAAATTTAGGTTTTTAATTTCCTTATCTGTAAAGTCTTGGTACAGAGTAGATCGGACTCTCTGCATCACCACAGGCATGGGTAGTCGAAACGCTACACAGAGTGGAACATAGGTCATAAAAACTACATCTTTAACTGCTCGGTTGATAAAATAAAACAAATTCACCAAAAGATTTACTGTACTATTCGGAGAATAGTTACCAAATCGCATGCCGAAATTTTTCTCTAAAGGGATGCTTGTACGCAGATAAGGTAGTTCAACTCCAAAACATTCCACGAGGCGCCTACTACATTCAATTCCATAGGTGACTGCGAAGAGACCCCCTATGGTAAAAGCGGTAGTGAAGATCTTGCGATATTGGCGGCTAACGATCCCTCTAAGATTTTTTATCACCTTGGGTGCAAAAAAGAAGGTTGAGATCCACAGAGAGTCATAGAGCGTTGCGTGCCATGTAAGTGTCTTATCACTCGTAGCTCCTGAGAAGTTCCAGTAGGCTCTTTCAGCATGGCAAATATCGATCAACCACTTTGGTAAATAGTGGTTCAAATAATCACTTTTCCTGTTTAATAGAGGATGTGAGCGGTCACAGATGAAGGTGGTTGCTCGTGGAATGATGAATGCGGTGCCTGCACA
>JAAKFF010000069.1 GCA_011065165.1 Chlamydiota bacterium | reverse complement strand
GTGCCACCGCCTTTACCGACGCCACCTGAAATACCGCTCAAGCCCTTGCCGCCATCGCCACCAGTGATGGTGACGGCGTTTTTACCGTCGCCGTCGGTACCGGTTGTACTATCTCCTGCACCTCCTCCTCCTCCATCATCGCCGTCGCCACCATTATTGCCGCCCCCGCCACCGCCGCCGCCGCCGCCGCGGTTTGAGATGTTGAAGTTGCCATCGCCGCCGCTGCCGTCGAAGCCACCGCCACCGCCACCGCCGCCATTGACGAAGCCTCCTACTCCTCCAGCGCCGCTGAAGCCACCACCGCCACCGCCGCCATTCGCGCCTAGTACCCCTCCTACGCCGCCGAAGCCGCCACCGCCACCACCACCACCGATGCTGCCGGCGTTAAAGCTACTCCCTCCTATGGCTGTGCAGCTGTTGAAAGTTACATCGTTCAAGATGACTGTGCTACCTGTGTTGAGAAAGAGTCCACCCCCAGCGCCTAAACCCCCACCTCCATACCTGTTGCCCCCATCGCCACCTTTTGCTGTTGCTCCATCAATGGTGAGCTCTTTGATAGTGACAGTCCCACTACTTTCCCGCTCAAAGAAACCTCGAAAAGTTGAGGTTTGCGTTAAGGTAAATCCTTTGCCATCAATTGTGTATGAATTGCCATTAATCGGAACGAAGACAGT
Source organism: Chlamydiota bacterium (assembly GCA_011065165.1). GTDB lineage: Bacteria > Chlamydiota > Chlamydiia > Chlamydiales > Simkaniaceae > JAAKFF01. The sequence goes on along the minus strand of JAAKFF010000069.1, from coordinate 7,143 downwards.
TGTTGCATTCAAAGGTTGGAATGTTTGGGCATAGCTAAAGCTGTTGTTGAAGGTAATCTCGGTTCCTGGATTCGTTTGATTCGAATCAATGATCGCTGCTTGAAGATCTGTTGCATCCATAACTGCGGGGAGTGCTTCTAAAAGGGGTACAAAGCTTAAAAGGAGAGAAAAACAGGTGATAAAGGGGCTAATATTCATAATATTTATTATAGAGAAAAATCAAGAGGATGTCAATCTGTAGGCTGTGAGAGACGGGGGCTAGTGGCTAGTCGCTGTTTGCGCATAGATAGCGAGAGAATCCCGATGGAGATCAAAATGAAGAGGGCAGCCAAAGGGTAGACAAAGTTGAGATCTACGCCTGCAACGACTCCTGCGATTAGCGGAGCAAGGAGAAAGGAGATCGAGCCGAATGATTGTGAAATCCCCATGATCTTCCCCTGAATATTTTCTGGAGCAGCAAGAGAGATGGCGCTGAGAGCATTTGTCCACGCTAAGGCGCCAAAGGCGGAGGCGAGGAGAGCGAAAATGGCAAAAGGGATGAATGTGTTGGAGATCGAGCAGAGGATAAAGACGATCAGGAGGCCGACTGTGCCGATCCTTGCAATCTCCTGCGGTTTATATCTCTTAATCAGGAGCTTATTGAGAACAGAGCTCCCAAATGACCAGACGACACCAGTAGAGGCGAGAAGGATGAAGAGTGCCTGATTAGAGATGTGATAGTGAGAGAGAGTATAGGGATTGAGCCAGAGAAGATTTATTCCCCACCCCATCATCATGAAAAAGTAGAAGAGATAGAGGCTGCGGATCCCTTTAATCTGAAAACATGAGCCAATATTTCGAAGCCCCTTGAGAGGATCGAGATTGAAGCTCTCTCTCTTCTCGTCACTCGTCTCATGAAAAAATAGGATGATCGTTCCTAAGCTTATGAGGGAGAAAAAGGTGGTGATCCAAAAGGGCACAGCGGGTGTGAGCGCCTGAGAGATGAACCCTCCGGCTAATATGGAGATGATCCAGCTTAATCCACCGAGTGTTGCGATGATCCCATAGCTTTTGGAGCGGCTCTTCTCATCTGGAGAGAGGTCGGAGAGAGCGGCCATACAGATGCACCGGCGGCTTGAGAAGGCCCCTGTGATAATCCGGCTGAAGAGCAGTAGGGGAAAGCTACTCATAGTGATTGCCAATCCCGATAGGAAATATCCGAACATCGCTCCGATGTTAAGGAGATAGAAGGTCCTTTTTCTGCCGAAATGGTCCGCCATACTGCCAAAGATCGGTGCTGTAATAAGCTGAACTAGGGGGAAGACGGCAAAGAGAACACCGAGTGCTACATTGCGGTAGCGGCTCGAGGTCTCCATGGGAAACATTCCAAATTCAGGATTGAGCAGGAGGGGGCCAAAAATCCCGAAGACTATCGCATAGCCGAAGTAGTCGAGGAAGTAGGCGAAATAGATGGCAAAAAATGTTCCCTTGCGGTTACTCATTTCTTTCACACATATAGTTTTTTTTTCTTATTCATTGTGTCGGGATAATAATCAAGTGAATTCGCTGAATTAGGATTTCACATCGACCCAGATAGCGCGAGATTTTTTTTCGGGAATGAGATGGCGGATGAAATGGAGTTTCCCTCGATACTCTTCCGAATTTTTTAGGAAGTGTATGAAATCATCGCTCATATCTAAGTAGGGATAGAGATCGGTTGTGGCGGGAAAGTTGTAGTAGACGTTGCAGTCTGCTCCCAGCCGCTCCGGTTTGTAGAGATGGTTCAAGAGGGAATAGACAAGTTCTTCTTTTTTTGACTCTGCAGGGATCGCCATGTTCTCTATCGAGATAAAGCTCCAATCTTCTGGCACAACGAATTTAATATGGGAGTTGTTCTTTGAAGCACGGAAGATATATGAGCTCGTGCAGAGGGCAACTTGGCAGTTTTTTGTTGCTAGCAGGTAGTCGGCTCTCATACCGGCGTAAGCTTCAACCCACGCCTTCTGTTTTTCAAGTAGATGGTGGACGCTATAGGTCTGCTCTTGATCGATTTTTTTCTGGGGGCCAAAGAGGTAGAAGGCGGCAAAGTTTACCGCTTCAATGGGGTCATTCACCATGGCGATTTTGTAGTCGGGATCGGAGGAGGTGAAGATCTGCGCCCAGCTGGGGGTGAAGGAGTGCTCCTTAAAATAGTCGGTGTCTATGCCAAATCCAAAGATCTCCCACTGGTAGGGTAGAGTGTATCTATTTTCAGGGTCGTAGTCGAGACCCATGAGGACGGGGTTAATATTTTGCAAGAAATTGAGCTTACTCTTATCTAGAGGCTTGAGCATCTCATTTTCGATCAGAATTTTCACGGCGTAGTCGCTGGGGATGATGAGATCGTAGCCCTTTCCTCGTGTGCTCTTCAGCTTCACGATCATCTCCTCATTGGAGCCGTAGTAGTGCAGGCGCACACGGATACCCGTCTCTTCTTCAAACTTCTTGATCGCACTTGGCAAGAACATTTCGGGCCAGCCGAAGACATCGATTGTCTTCTCGTCATATCGCGGGAAGTACTCGCCCTTTGACGTCCAGAGAAGGGCGAAGATAAGCGCTGTCCACAGAGAGACGATCAGAGCGCGAACAATCATAGGATTTTGCTCCGGATTTTGGGGCGGAAGAAGAACATGACGAGGATCCCACTTAATAGGAGAAGAATGGTTGATAGGGCATTTACAATCGGGGAGATCCCTGAGCGAAGCATGGAGAGGAGGTAGAGCGAGAGTGTTTGAACCGTGGTGCCGGCGCAGAAATAGGAGAGAATAAAGTCGTCGAATGAGAGGATAAAAATCAGAAGACCAGATGCGATGAGAGTGGGACGGAGGAGGGGAAGTGTGATTTTAAAGAAGGTTTGAGAAGAGGAGGCTCCAAGAACCACTGAGGCTTCACTTAGCCGCTCATCAAGCTGCAAAAAGCGGGTATAGAGAATTGGAATCACAAAACCTAGCCCCAGTACACTATGTGCCACGATCAACGTTGTTATGCCGAGCTCGATCTTTAAGAAGGTGAAGTAGCTGAGTAGGCTGATCGCCAACATCGTTTCAGGGATAATCAAATTGCCATAGAAGAGGGGGACGGCTCTCTGAATCTTTCCACCTGCAACGCGAAAGTAGATGAGAAAGATACCCATTAACAGGCAGATCGTTGTAGAGCAGATCGCAACGATGAGTGAGGTGAAAAACGAGCGCCAGAGATCGGAAGAGTGCAGCAGTTCGTTGTACCATTTAAGAGTGAAATGGTCCCAAGAGGAGGGGAAGTTTTTCGAATTAAACGAGAAGATAATTAGGATCAGAATGGGGAGATAGAGGAAGAGGTAGGAGGCAGCTACGATAAAAATTCCTCCTCCACGCCGGAAATACTCTCTCATCGCCCCCCCCTTGTCATCACCTTTGAAAGTTGTCTGAAAGAGAGGTAGACTAAGAGCGTTGTAACCACTAAGGCGATACAGCTAAGGAGCATGAAGGCTGCACCGATGCCTCCCGTCTCATCTCCAAGGATATAGTGGGAGACGACATTCCCCACAAAGTAGCGTCTATCTCCTCCCATGAGCTCTGGTATGATGAACTCTCCGAAGGCGGGAACGAAGACCAAGAAGAAGCCAGCGCGCACAGCAGGAAGTGTTAGAGGGAGTAGTACCGTGCGGAATGTCTGCTTCGAGGAGGCGCCTAAGTCGCTCGATACTTCGAGGAGGCTGCGATCAAACCTCTCCAGTGAGGAGTAGATAGGGAGGACCATAAAAGGTAGATAGCAGTAGACCATCATGAGCATCACCGCAAAGAGTGAGTTTAGGAAGTGGATAGGCTCTTGAATGAGCCCCATCGATCTCAGGAGGTTGTTCAAAAATCCGTTGCGTTCAAGCACAAAGAACCAGGCGTAGACGTGGAGAAGGAAGTTGGTCCAAAAAGGTAAGATGAGGAAGAAGAGGAGGAGTGTTTTATAACGCCCACCCTTAAAAGCTATAAAGTTGGCGATGGGATAGGCGATAAAGAGGCAGAGGATCGCTGTGAAAAGAGAGAGAGCGATCGAATTGAAGATGATGGAGAGGTGCGAAGCAGAGAAGAGCGGTATGAAGTTCTGGAAAGAGAACCCTAGGATAGCCCCCTCATCAGAGAGCAGAAAGAGACTACTGACGACCATTGAGATAAGGGGGAGGTAGAAGAAGATCACCTGCCAAATGAAGGCGGGGGAGCCGAAGATAAAAGGGCTCTCTCTCTTTGTGCTTCTTTGAATCTTGTGAAATAGTGCATACATCTTAGCTCTCAAATAGCTGAGTGTTCTCTCTCTGCCAGAAGAGGTAGACTTCATCGTCGTAGTCGATCTCCTCTTGAGCGAAGTGCTCTTCATTCTGTTCGAAGACCTGGAACTCAAACTGATTATTTACAATCACATTGTATTGGGTAGAACGACCGTGGTAGACGATCTGTGATACCACTCCTTTAAGCGTGTTGGAGAAATTTTCCTGAGGACTCTTTGAGATAAGGATTTTTTCTGGGCGGATGCTCATCGCCGCCGAGCACCCACTATAGATCCAGGGTCTCTGTTCAGGGATGTAGACATTAAATTTTCCTAGGTGGGGAATCTCAATCTCTGGGTTGGTATCAAAATTAGAGAGCCTACCAGTGAAGAGGTTGGTGCTCCCCACAAACTTCGCTACAAAGCTTGAAATCGGAAATTCATAGATCTCTTTTGGTGTGCCTATCTGCTCGATCTCCCCATCATGATTCATAATTGCCATCTGGTCGGCGACAGTAAGCGCCTCGAACTGGTCATGGGTGACGTAGACAAAAGTTGTTTTTAGCTTATCTTGAAGTTCTATCAGTTCGAGAAGAACCTTTTCGCGGAGCTTAAAATCGAGGGCGGCAAGAGGTTCATCCAATAGAAGGACTTCCGGTTCATTGATAATCGCCCGTGCCAGAGCGACGCGCTGCTGCTGTCCACCAGAGAGCTGAGCTGGGAATTTGAAGATGTGATTCTCCAGATGGAACGCCTTTAATATTTTTATTACCCTCTGCTCAACCTCCTCCTTAGCGCACTTTTGAATCTGAAGGCTGTAGGCGACATTATTAAAAACATTTAGATGGGGAAAGAGTGCATAATTTTGAAAGACGATGTTGATGCGGCGCTTATGGACGGGAAGATCGGTGATCTCAGAGTTTCCCAGGTAGATGATCCCAGAATCTGGCTTTTCAAACCCAGCAATCAGCCTCAGAAGGGTGGTTTTTCCGCACCCGCTAGGACCCAAAAGGGCAAAGAACTCCCCAGAGGGAATCGTCAGATTGATCTTGTTTAATACCTGGCCCCCACCTAAGGACTTGGATATCTTTTTTAGTCGGATGCTTCTCATGAGGATATTTTAGCGACTACTTATATACGTTGCAAATAAATCGTTTTTTTGAAGAATATTAGTCATTAAAAGAGATTGAGTGAGAGATTCATGGATAGAAAAAAAATTATTATTATCGGGTCGGGACCTGCAGCCTTCACAGCAGCCATCTATGCTGCTAGAGCAAACCTTTCGCCTCTTCTGTTTGAGGGGTTCTTCAGTGGCCCTTCAGGGGGACAGCTTATGACAACCACAGAGGTTGAAAATTACCCCGGATTTCCCGATGGTATCACAGGGCCAGAGCTCATGATGGCCATGAAGAAGCAGTCCGAGCGTTTTGGAACAGAAATTTTAACCGAAGATGTTGAATCTGTCGATCTGAGCAAGCGGCCCTTCCTGGTGAAGGGGAGTAAAAATCAATTTGAAGCAGAGTGCATCATAGTGGCGACAGGTGCCACAGCGAAGCGTCTTGATATCCCCGGAACACGGGATGGAGAATTTTGGCAGAAAGGAGTGACCGCTTGCGCAGTCTGCGATGGGGCGATGCCGATCTTCCGAGATAAAGAGCTCTACGTCATTGGCGGAGGTGATACCGCCGTTGAAGAGGCTATTTTTTTAACTAAGTATGGCTCTAAAGTTTATATGGTCCATCGTCGCGACGCTCTTAGGGCCTCTAAAATCATGGCACAGCACGCCATGGAACACCCTAAGATCGAGATCCTCTGGAACCATGTCCTTCAGAGCGTAGAAGGAGAGGATGTTGTCACCAGTGTCACCCTTCAAAATTTAGAGACAAAAGAGGAGTCCAAGAGGAGCGCTGCCGGCGTCTTTTTTGCGATCGGCCACAATCCCAATACAGGCTTTTTAAATGGGCAGCTGAAGTCAGATGATCACGGTTATCTGCTGGTGAAGCTGGGCACTACTCTGACAGAAGTTGAAGGAGTCTTTGCAGCAGGTGATGTGCAAGATAAGGTCTATCGTCAAGCCGTCTCGGCGGCTGGCAGCGGATGTATGGCGGCTCTTGATGCTGAGCGCTTTCTCACAACACAAGGCATCTAGATGCGCATTCTGTTGTTGTTATTTTTTCCGCTGACGCTTTTCGCCTTTGTTATCGATCCCTGGCTTACCACCCTTGCGGAATTTGAATTTCGCTCCGCCTACTCCTACCGCACCTATCCCTCCGTCGATCGCGGATTCAATCCAGAGAGCTACCATTCGCATGACCATCTCATCGATCTCAATCTAGGCCTAAGGTTCCTGCCCAATTGGGAGGGTCAGCTTGAAGCGGATTTTTCAAAGACTCGCCGTCTCTCATGGGGAACAGAGCGCATAGGAGTCCAGCTGCGCACACTTCTACTCGACGATGTCGCGGGCGACCCGGTGAGCTTAACCGTTGGTGGACAGCTCTTCTATGTGCCCACGCGTAATATGCACGATGTGAGCTCCCCCTATCACGCCCAGGGGAATGTAGAGCTTGGCGTGGCTATTGGGAAAGAGATCGACAGCGTCCATCAATGGCTCTACAGGTTCTATGGGTTTTTAGGAGTGGGCTCAGGCAATCGCGGCTACCCCTGGCTGCGCCCTCTGCTCTCAGTAGAGATGAAGCATGCACGCCATCACAAATTCCAACTCTTCTCAAAGGGGTATATTGGGTTGGGGAGGCGTAGCCAAATTAATATCAACCAGTTCAATGGCTATAGTAAAATTCAACATCGCTCCATCGATTTGGGGGCCAACTATACCTATCTCTTCGATATTTGGGGGGCGCTTGGGGTTCAATATTCTTTTCGGGTTTATGC
>JAAKFF010000068.1 GCA_011065165.1 Chlamydiota bacterium | reverse complement strand
ATACTCCTCAGCCTCATAGATAAGCGTCCAGGCAAGAGGGTCGCTTCGACCATGTTTGTAGACAAGACGGAAGCCAGCAGGGCTATCTTCATAGAGCGATGGATCGACCTCCACCCTATCAGCATCAAAGACTTCTAAAAAATACTCTTGGAATTTTTCACTATATTTCTCGATCAAAAAAGAGAAGAACTTAGAGAGGTTTTCCCCACGTTCATGGGCAGCATCGCGCATCTCACCGCACGCCTGTGCATGGTGTGAGCGCACCGCCACCTCCGCTTTACGACGACGCATTCGATCGACAGAATCAGCTTGGCGAAGCAGCGACTCTGCAACACGCGCCTGATCGACAGCATGGAGATAATCTTGATGGAGTTTCTCCACCTCTCTGTTCGACTCCTCAAGCTTTCCCTGAAGAGTCTGATAGATAAGCTCTCCAAGCCCCCCTTTTTCACTTGGGTCGAGACCTAAGCTCTTGTAGAAGTTCCATCGACTAAACTCAACTTTGTAGTCGGAAAAAGAGGCGATAGTATACTCCCAAACGCGAAGGAGAGGGTGGTCTCCCACTCTCCCACCCCAAGTCGGGCTGATCGGAACGCTCCTCTCCTCTCCACCAATGATCCGCTTAAGTCTAGAGAGCATCATTAGATCATAGAGGTCGATGAGTAGGCGCTCCTTCTGCTCATTTTGGATATGAATAGCAGGTGCTGTGGCAAAACAAGAGCCTACCACTTGACGCAATGGACAGAGAAGAGCCGAGAGAACCGCTTGCTGAAGATGGTCATTAGTGAGCTTCGTCTCCTCAGAAAGGCCAACAGAAGCGCGCACCAATGTTTCGATATAGTGGTTGGCGAGAGGAAGTTTGAAGCGCCGCAGCAGCGCTCCCGCCTCTCTATTGTCTCGCAGAAAGAGGAGCGTCCTTCTCCAGTGGCCAGTAGACCCTTCTATGAGCCTCTCTAAATCAACACCCTCAACGATCGCTCTACTAATTCCCCGCGCCCGCTCCAGGTTTTGAATGAGAAATTCATTCACTTACCAAGACCTCCATACAAATTATACTCGTAATCGCTTCCGGCTTGCAAAGCGATTTAAGGCGATCAAAGCGACAACCACCAAGACGGCCACACCCCATTTCACGATAGTATAGTGCCGCTTCCTCATTTGAGCACTGCTGCGCACTGCAGCTTCCTTTTGCGCTCCTATTTGCTTCATAAGGTTGATGATAAACGCTACGCTCATCGCCTGTCGATTGCATCCAAGGAAGGCTAAAATCTCTTTTGGCTCGTGTAGTCCTACAAATTTATATTCATTAAACTTCTCATCACTACTCTTAAAATCCTCATTGGGAAGGGCTAAACAGATCTTCTTTAGCGCAATATCTTTCCCAAAGACCGTCTTATCTTGATCAATAACCATGGAATCGAAAACCTTCCCATGCATCATATAGACAGTCACGGAAGCACCATCGAGAGTAAGCTTCTGAGCAGTGTAGAAAACTCCTGTGTTTTTCTTGGAGTCATCCTTAGTAGATCCCATCCGGTAATTATAAGGTCCCGAAGGGAACTTTAAATTATGTCGATATTTTTCTAGACTCGCAGATGTCTGTTTAATTGTCCTACCATTCTCGCTTGAACACTCCTCAATATACTCATTGGTAAGAGCTTTCAAGCTCGAGCTAAAATCGCTCAGACTAAGCACCTTACTGATATACGCTAAATCGAATGTCACCTTATGATCTCTTCTTCTATTTTGATAGGTAGAGTCTATACCCTTCTCTAAGTTTGCGCAACCCGTCGTCTTAAGAAGCGTCTCCCAGCAACAAAGGCGACAAGCCCCAACAGAGACAAGACTACTAGAACACTAGCGACACTTTTCCTCTTTTTGGACCGAACGTTATCAAGATTGTCGAGAACCTCTTGGATCATCTCCAGTTGATTTTCTCCTAGAAACTTCTTACGCTCACCAGAGTTCTCTGATTGATTAAATCCTTTGAGCTCTTTGAATCCGCTCGTGAAGTGTCCAAGCCAGAGTCCTTGTAAATAGGTTGTCTTGTTCTCTTTATTGATAACGTAATCGTACTCTCTTCTATGTATCAGATAGAGTTTCATCTCGTCTTGCCTTCGCTCAATGTATAAAATCCCTGAACGTTGCTTAGTAACGACAAGCTTGTCAAGTTTAGACTTTGAAGTTTTTGTATAAGTCCATTCCATATGGTATTCACGAAACCCGGTTCCTTCTGAAAAGAGTGTCATTCCCTCCGGACTTGATACTTTGTCAAGGATTTCTTGAGTCAAAACGCTCCAGTCAAGCTCCTTACCGTTAAATTTCTTGACCTTCAGAACGGCACATCCTTCTCCATTCTTCTCAAGAGCGGTAAGGGGAAGGACCTTCAGATCAACAACTTCTCTAATGCTCTCAAGAGTCATACGTATCATAGGAGTCCCTCTTCTGTTTTGATGGGTAAAGCATAAGGAAATTCTAGATTTTTTTCAACCTCAAATAATTTTTTGGTTTTGCATGGGTAGAGCTATTGCTTTTCCTTTTTTACTGCGTTGAGTAGACTAGTGCCAAAGTAGCAAAAATTTTTGCAACTTTGGCACCAGGAAGGATATGAATGTAAAGTGCAATGGCCAAGAGCTAGAGCTTCCGGATGGAAGTTGCGTGAAAGATTTAGCTGAAAAGCTAAACCTGAAGGATCCCCAGCAGGCGCTTGCCGCGCTAATCAATGGGACGACGTGCGATCTGTCTTGCCCACTTAAGGAGGGCGACGAGGTTCTCTTTTGGGACTTTGATACGGCGGAGGGAAGAGAGGTTTTTTGGCACACTTCCGCCCACGTTTTAGCGCAAGCGGTCTTGCGCCTATGGCCTGATGCCGAGCCCACCATCGGCCCGCCCATCGAGAACGGTTTCTACTACGACTTTGCCAATCTCCAGATCTCTGAAGAGGATTTCCCCAAGCTCGAAAAGGAGATCAAAAAGGTCATCAGCGAGAACTTCAAGCCTGAGCGCCACCTCTTTAAAAATAAGGCGGAGGCGATCGAGGAGTTTGGTGGCAATCCCTACAAGAGGGAGCTCATCGAGGGGCTTGAGGCGACGAGCGCTGTGACCGGCTACCGCCAAGGGGAGTTTTTTGACCTCTGCCGCGGCCCCCACCTTCCCAACATCGGAAAGATCAAAGCGTTTAAGGTGCTCAAAACTTCCGGCTCTTACTGGCGGGGAGATTCAACTAAGGCGTCGCTCACTCGCATCTACGGCATCTCCTTTCCCAATCGAGAGCTGCTAAAGGCCTATCTGCATAGAATGGAAGAGGCAAAGAAGCGCGACCACAGGGTGATTGGCATGAAGCAGAACCTCTTCTCGTTTAGGGATGAAGCTCCCGCCATGCCCTTCTTCCACCCTCGAGGAGTAGCGATCTGGGACCACTTAGTCGACTACTGGAAGGAGACACATCTCAGACACAACTATGAGATCATAAAAACTCCGCAACTGATGACGAAAGAGCTGTGGGAACTTTCAGGTCATTGGGAGCACTACCGCAACAACATGTTTATTGTGGAGCTTGGAGATGAGCGCGCCTATGCTGTAAAACCGATGAACTGCCCCGGTTGCATGCTCTACTACAAGAGCCATGCGCACAGCTACCGTGAGTTCCCCCTCCGCATCGCCGAGTTTGGCCATGTCCATAGACGGGAGCCCTCGGGCGCCCTCAACGGTCTCTTCCGCGTGCAGAGCTTCCACCAAGATGACGCCCACCTCTTCATGAGGCCCGACCAGATCAAAGATGAGATCTTAAATGTCCTAAAATTAGTCGATGAGATCTACCACACCTTCGGGCTCGAGTATACCTTCGAACTCTCCACGCGCCCAAAAAAATCGATAGGGACAGATAGAGATTGGGAGGTCGGTACCGCAGGACTCAAAAGCGCGCTCGACGCCTATGGCGAGCCCTACAAGATCAATGAGGGCGATGGCGCCTTCTACGGCCCCAAGATCGATCTGCACGTCCTCGACACGATCGGTCGACAGTGGCAGTGCGGCACAATTCAGCTCGACATGGCGCTTCCTGAAAAGTTTGACCTCGAATTCAAAGATAGCGATGGCGAGCTCAAGCGACCCATCATGATCCATCGCGCCATCTTCGGGTCGATCGAGCGCTTCTTTGGCATCTTAATCGAACACTTTGCAGGCAGATTCCCCTTCTGGCTGAGCCCTCTTCCCCTGAGACTCATTCCCGTTGCAGAGCGCCATGTCGACTACGCCAATGAGATGGTCGCCAAGCTGCGCGGCGCCGGCTTCCTCTGTGATAGCGATAACAGCAGCGAATCTGTTAGCAAAAAAGTGCGCAAGGCGCAACTCATGCAGGTCAACTACATGCTCACTGTTGGGGACAAAGAGGTTGAAAAGAGAACGATTAACCTGCGCTCGCGTGATAATATTGTCCATGGAGAGATGGAGATAGAGGATCTCATCGAGAAGTGCACGATGGAAAATAGAGAGCGCCTCTTAAACTCACCCTTTAAAGCTGAGGACCGATGATTACTATCTCTGTCTGCAGTTTTAAAGGGGGTACAGCAAAGACATCGATCGCCCTCAATGTGGGCGCCGCCCTTGCAAAGTTCCATAAAAAGCGCGTCTTAATGATCGATTTTGATGCGCAAGCCAACCTTACGGCAGGGCTGGGGCTCGATCCCGATAACTACGATAGCATTGCAGCCGTTCTTCAAGAGACCAAAACACTTGAAGAGGTGATCACCCATACGGATCAAGAGGGGCTCGACCTGATTCCAGCCGACACCTGGCTCGAGCGCGTCGAGATCACCGGCGTTCTTGCTTCAGATCGCTACTCGCACGAAAAACTAAAGAAGACTCTTCAGCCTTTAGAATACGATGTGATTATTATCGACACTCCCCCCTCTCTCTGCTGGCTCACAGAGTCTGCACTCATCGCATGCGACTTCGCATTAGTCTGCGCCACTCCCGAATTTTATAGCATTAAAGGGTTGCAGAGACTCTCCTACTTTATGCACTACATTTCAGAGCGCCACCCATTCGAAATATTAGGGGTTGCACTCTCCTTTTGGAACCCTCGTGGAAAGAGTAACGAGAGCTTTCTACAAGTTGTGAATGAGACTTTTCCAGAAAAAGTCTTGCAGACAAAAATTAGAAGAGATATCGCTGTTTCTGAGGCCTCAATTCAAGGTAAATCCGTTTTTACTACGCGCCCAAGTAGCCGCGCCGCTACAGATTTAGCTGGTCTCACAGAAGAACTATTAACAAAAATGTCAAGCAGGTTTACATGTCAAAATTTAACTCTTTAATGGAACGCTTTAAATCTCCCAAAAAAGAGAAGATGAGCGACCTTCTTCAACGCTCAAATATGGGGCAACTTTCAAGACTTCAAATTACTCCCATTAGCGATGGGGATCAAGCCTCCCTTCAAACGCTCCTTGAGAAATATCAGACCGATAGTACCGATGTCAGTGCCGATCTTCGCTCGCTTACTACCATCACTTCTGAAGTGAAAGCGATCAGCAATCAAGCGGTGATCTTGCACGGCGAAAGAATCAAACGCGCCCAACAACTCTTCAAAAGTTATCGCGAAGGCGCCTTTAGCGCATGGCTCCTTAAAACCTATGGTAACCGCCAAACTCCCTACAACTTTTTGCAATATTTTGAGCTCTATACCGCGCTTCCCAAAAAGTTACAGGGTATCATCGACGAGATGCCGCGCCAAGCGATCTACAGCCTCTCCAGCCGCTCCGCTCCGCAAGAGAAGAAAGAGGCCTTTATCGAAAACTATCAAGGAGAGACTAAGAGCGAACTCCTAGAAAAGATGCGTAAAGCTTTCCCCCTTGCAAAACAAGATCGGCGCAATCCCAATAGAGCAAGGAGTGCAGAGGAGAATCTAAAAACCGCACTGCGAGCTGTGCAAGACGATCTCTTCTCGCCCACCGAGGCAGAGAGAGAGAGTCTTAAGGCCATCACGCGCCAGATTCAATCCTCTTTATGAGCTACGAATCGCCGCTAAATACGCGTTACGCTAGCAGAGAGATGAAGGAGATCTTCTCAGCCCACTTCAAATATAAGACGTGGAGGAGACTCTGGGTAGCCTTAGCTGAGGCAGAGAGAGAGCTCGGCTTAAACATCACGAAAGCGCAGATTGAAGAGCTCAAAGCGAAGCAGAACGCTATCGATTTTGAGCGTGTGCTAAAATATGAGCGAGAGAGCCGCCATGAGGTGATGGCGCACATCGACGCCTATGGCGACGACTGTCCCAATGCGCGAGGAGTCATCCACCTCGGCGCCACTTCCTCCTATGTGATGGACAATGGCGACCTCGTCCAATTCCAAGCCGCCTTAAAACTCCTCAGAGGGAAGCTCATTCTCCTCATTGAAAAGCTCAACCACCTCGCTCTGAAAGAGGCAGGAACACCCTGCTTAGGATATACCCACTTCCAACCCGCTCAAGCTACCACCTTCGGCAAGCGACTCTCCCTCTACCTTCAAGACTTTTTAACCGACTTTAAAGATCTCCTCTATCTTATGGATGATTTTCCCTTCCTCGGCGCGAAGGGGGCGATCGGCACGCAAGGCTCCTTCCTCGCCCTCTTTGAAGGCGACCATAAAAAGGTCATAGCGCTCGACGATAGAGTCACCGAAAAGATGGGCTTTACAAAATCATTCATCATCACTAGCCAGACCTTTCCGCGGAAGCAGGAGCTGCGCATTATGTCATGCTTAGCGGGTATCGCAAGTAGCGCCCATAAGTGCGCGACCGACTTGCGCCTTCTCTCCCATCTAGGAGAGGTAGAAGAGCCCTTTGGAAAGAGTCAAGTTGGATCATCAGCCATGCCCTACAAACGCAACCCGATCTTCTCAGAGCGCGTCTGCGGCCTCTCACGCTTCATCATCAACCTCTGGCATAACGCCTCAGATAACGCCTCGCTCCAGTGGTTAGAACGCTCACTCGACGACTCCTCCAACCGCCGCCTCTCAATGCCTGAAGCCTTTCTCGCTACCGATAGTGTCCTCAACCTATTCTACTCCATTATTGATGGCCTCAAAGTCTACCCAAAACTGATGGACGCCCACCTTCAAGAACATCTCCCATACATCTCCATCGAACTCCTTCTTGCAGCCGCCGTTCTGCAAGGAAAAGATCGGCAGAAGACCCATGAAGAGCTCAAAGTGCTCAGCTTCGAAGCGATGAAGGAGAAGAGAGAGACGGGGAGAGCTCCCGACCTCTTAAAGACCCTATTAGACGCCCTCGGCCTCAACGAAAACGCCCTCTCCGACCAGCTCAAACCTGAAAAACTCACAGGACGCGCCAAACAGCAGGTGATCGAGTTTCTAAAAATTGAAGTGGAGCCTATCCTCGAAAAACATCTCACCTTCTCAACCACCATCCCAGACATAGAGTTTTGATCTTTCCAACTATCGTCAGCTACTACACCAAGGAGACCGCTTACGAAGAGCATGTGAAGAGACTCATCGCTTCGTGTGAAGAGCTCGGCCTCCACACCTCCTTCGATGCGATTCCGAATCTGGGAACGTGGGAGCGTAACTGCTGCTACAAACCGAAATATATCTTGCAAAAACTCACAAAGCTTAAGCGGCCACTTCTCTGGGTCGATGCTGATGCCGAGATCGCTGAAAAACCGATACTCTTCGAAGATTTTCCTCCCGATATCGCCCTGCGCATTGTCGAAGAGCTCCCCGACGACCACCCCTCAAAGATGATCTCTGGAACCGTCTATCTCAACCACACGCCCGCTGCGTTTGAGATCTTAAAGCTTTGGGATGCAGAGTGCGAGCGCCTCCTCCGTACCGAAGAGAACGTCTGGGATCAGGTCGCCCTGCGCAATGTCCTCTTAAAGAGCCAAGCCGAGATCTACCCCCTCCCAAAAGCCTACTATATGGTCTACGATAAGAGAGAAGAGGGAGAAGAGGCCTTCATCATCCACTACCAAGCCTCACGCACAGAAAAAAAAGTGATCAACCAAGAGGTCACTCCTTTTTGGAGATGAGATCTCCCCACTTAGCCTTCTTGAATTTTGTCGTGCTCTCTATCTTATACCCCTCATTCGTGCAGAGATCTAGAATGAGATGTCC
>JAAKFF010000067.1 GCA_011065165.1 Chlamydiota bacterium | reverse complement strand
CAAGGAGGCGATGGTGGGTTTGTCGAAGTTTCCGGAAAAGAATCTCTTGATTTCAAAGGCTCAGCCGATCGTACTGCCTTTTTAGGAAAGGGTGGAACCCTCCTTTTAGACCCTACCAATCTCACTATCGTTACTGGTGATATTGACGAATACGAAGGCGTGGAGAAGATCGGAGGTCCTTTTCCAATCCCTGTTCAATGGCTTGCAACCTCTCATAGTAGAGAGAGCAGGCTCACAACTCGAGCGTTGCGCAGCTCACTCGATACTGGACCTGTAGAAGTCACCACCAGCTCTAGTGGTAAAGATCCTGGCTGGATGAAAGTGATCGGAAAAATCAACTATGGCTCCCCCCATACTTTGACACTATCAACTGACGAAAATCTCTATATTGAGGCATCCATTCAAAATAATGGAACGGGAGATATCATCTGTAATGTTGAGGGGGATCTTTGGGTAGATGGAGAGTCCTCTAACGCAAGGTTAGGAAGCAAAAGGGGCAACCTCTATATTTCAACGGGTGGGAGTGTAAGGCTTGTATCTGCTAAGGGTGCTGTGGGTGAAGCTCAGATCGGCTATGATGGCCCTCTATCAACGGGGAATATCAATCTCGCTATCGGGGGCGGCCTATACATGCAGTCTGGAGAGAAGTTCGTACTCATTGGACATACAAACTCTTCATTCGTTGTACAACCCATTAATATCAAGGGAGACATCACCATCAGTTCGGTTGGGGCTAAGATAGAGATGCGAGCAGGGGACAGGATGAGTCAATTTTGTCAGATCGGTCATGCCTCTCCCACTACTTACGATGCCAATCAAGTGCTAACGGTGAGCGGAGATATCTCCATTACAAATGCGGCTTCAGGAATTAGTATGTATGGAGGTACCGGCACCACGGGACCCTACACCCTGATTGGACATGGTGGAACTGCCAGTTCTTACGATGCCTCTTATTCAGGAAATATAAGAGTTCAATCCACCGGCCCCATCTTAGTTTCGGGGGGATCCGATACACAGCCACAGAAATTCTGTGGGATTGGATTTGGACAGGCACTTTCAGGGGTGGCTACTCATACCTTCACTTCCGATCTTATCTCAGTTGAAACGACAGGTGATCTCTCAATTGTATCAGGTAAAGGTGCTAACCACGCTTTTATCGGCGCATATACTGGAGGAGATAGGGTGATCCCTAGGAGTAATACAATCTGTGATATTGGACTACTAAGTGTCACCGCAAAGAATATCAACATCAGAGCAAGTGATGCTGCTGGCAGCTCAGCCGATGCAACGATCGGATTCGTTGGTGACCAGGGCACTGTGCAGTGCGATATCGAAGTCGTTGCAGTGAACAACCTAACCATCAATGGAGGATCTCGCGCTAGTAAAATGAGCTTTGCTCACATTCGCAACGGCATTGGCAATCCATTGAATAAAACATTCACTGGCTCAGGCAAAATTGATATAGTCGTTCAAGATGGGAACCTCAATCTCCAAGCAGGTAGAAAAGGAATAGCCTATATCTCCTCAGCAGGAGAGTTAAATATCGATGTTCAGAGAGGTGATCTCACAATCGGAGCACAAGAAGAAGTCTTTATTTCGGCCAACGGTGATACCTCTATCTTTGCTGCCGGAGATATCAATATTGATGGAGACCCAAAAACTACAGATCCAGCTTCGATTTTTGGGACTAGAGGAACAATGCGCGTCAGAGCCGGCCATGACATTAACTTTTCCAGACGGGCGTTCATCAAAAATGCCAATGGAAATTTGGATGTCATTGCTGCCAATGATATCAAAATGAGCAGCGCCTCATCGATTGAAAACTCTACAGGAGATAGAGTCACTATTGCAGCAAGCAATGCTTCAATGGGAAAGGGCAGCCTCTATATGCCTAAAGGAGCCGCAATTAAGGGTGGACAAGTGCGTATCTTTTCTGCGCAGCAGGGGCATACGATCGACGGCCTGATCAATGGAAGTCTCTTTACTCCGGAACTTCTCTATACCACTCAGCTTTCTGAGAAAAATATTAAAAAAGTCTCTGCTTCTTCCGTGAAGAATGTCGAGAGAAGTCAGCTTTTGGTGAGTGAGATGCTCACAGATCTTCATCCCTTCTATGAATTTTTGGGTTGGTTCCTGGAATTTCAAAATGCCTATGACATGAGTAGCTTCGAAAAAGTACACGAAAAGGGAACTTCTAGTTTCCAAGTTAACCCCGACCAGTTATACTATCTGCGCATGAAAAAGAATTTTGATCACAATCCTCAGGTTCATCACATGATTCTCTTCCCTAAAATATCAACTGAAGAAGGGACACTATGAGAGTGCGCCTTCTTGGCCTGGTTTTACTCCTTACTACCTCTTTAGCTGCTCAGGATTTTGAGCGTGTCGGTCCCAAAGAGCCCACTGAATTTAACGAGAGCGGTGGTAAAATCTATGGCCCTTCCGGTGCCATCAGAAAGGTCGACGATGGTGATCAAATCATCATTAAAAAGCTTGAAGGGGTTATTCTCACCAATGAGCGCATGCACATCTCCGATGAAGAGATCAGGAGAGCCGTTGGCACAGTCGATACGATAAACGTTAAAGTTCCCGGATCACTCAAGAGTCTCAACGCCCTCCTTTCAGATAAGTTTCTGCATAGGCCACTCACGAAGCAGGGTATTCTCGATCTAAAAAGCGAAATTATCCTCTACTACCGTCGATGGGGTCGTCCTATGGTGACGCTAGAAATTCCCGTGCAAAAAATAACCGATGGAGTGCTCCAAATCATCGTTATTGAAGGTAGATTGGGAGAGGTAAAAGTTGAAGGGAACAAATATTTCAAAGAGGAGACTCTGCGTAACTACATTCGACTAAAAGAGGGAGAGGTGATCGACTCAAATATTTTGATCACCGATGTCGAATGGATCAATCGAAATCCCTTCAGACAGGTTGACGTAGTCTACGCTCCTGGAGAGATTGCAGGAACTACAGATATCCGCTTGTTGACGCTCGACCGCCGTCCCTGGAGAGTCTACGCTGGTGTGGATAATACCGGATATGATGAGACGGATAATACGCGCATCTTCGCGGGAGCGAATTGGGGTAACGCCTTTGGAATAGACCACATCCTATCTATACAGTTCACCTCAGCGCCCAATATCGATCGCTTCTGGGCATTAACTGGCCACTACACCATCCCCCTTCCCTGGCGTGACGTCTGGGTCTTCTACGGAGGATACTCCCACGTCCATGGAGATATGAACACTCCAAGTCTCCGCAGCACCGGCTATAGTGCCCAGGGTAGTACACGCTATAACTTCATCTTAAAACCCCACCCTGGCATCCTTCAAGAGTTGACACTTGGCGCCGATTTCAAACGCACCAACAACAATCTAGATTTTGGTGGAGAGCGGATCTTTTCTCAAAGCATCAACCTAACCCAACTCGTCTTTGGCTACAACCTAGGCTACATGAGTGAGTGGGCCAAGAGCTCCTTTACCGTCGAGTTCTTCTGCTCCCCAGGAAGCTGGCTCCCCGATCAGAGCGGTTCCGACTATCGCAAAGCTCGATTTAAAGGTAACTCCAACTACTTCTATGGTCGATTTGCCTTTGCGCCGATCCTAAGACTCCCCAGAGATTTTGCTTTTGCGCTCACCTTCCGAGGACAAGCCTCCTCCCGCAATCTTATCGCTAGCGAGCAATTTGGGCTGGGCGGCTACAACACCATCCGTGGATACAAAGAGCGGGAGGTCAATGTCGACGACGCCTTCTTAGCTTCCGCAGAGCTCAGATCCCCGCCTCTCTCATTCATTGGACAGCGCGTCTTCAAAGATATGCTACAACTGCTCATCTTCTTGGATTATGGAATTGGCCGTGATGTCCATACTGCACCAGGCGATAAGCGTAGCCAATATCTCTTAAGTTTCGGTCCTGGCCTCCGCTATGATATCAATCCCTATCTCAACTTCCGCGCCGACCTAGGCATCCAACTGCACAAGCTAGATAGCCGCGGCTTCCGCTTCCACTACAGCCTCGTCGCAAGCTACTAACTTTAGCCTTGGGATACAAAGAAATTAACTACCACAGAGATCACAGAGACCACAGAGAGAGAGAGAGAGAGAGAGAGAGAGAGAGAGAGTCGGATCCCTTAACTCATAGCATTTATTGGGACACCTGATCACTTAACCTCGTTGCCAGCTACTAGAAAATCAGATCTGTTCTGCGGAGGGATTGCTCACCCCAAACCTGCGGTTTGGATGGTGGGCCCCGTAGCAGCCGGCGGCTTCAAGGCGCTACTGGAAAATTGATCC
The DNA here is from genome assembly GCA_011065165.1 of Chlamydiota bacterium. GTDB lineage: Bacteria > Chlamydiota > Chlamydiia > Chlamydiales > Simkaniaceae > JAAKFF01. The sequence continues at coordinate 3,829 of JAAKFF010000067.1, read as the reverse complement.
GAACGAGTCCGTAGGATTTAGGGACGCTAGTACTATTGGTACGGCTCCCCGAGGGAGGGTCAATTTGCCTTAGCGGATTGAAGCTCAAAGGGGCAGCGGGGGATGCAATCCCCGACGGATCTATTAATTTCTCATGCGTTGAAGAACCCTAGCAAAAAGGACGAGGTTTTCTTCTTCCTGAAAAAATCTCCAAAGACACATACATGAACTAAAAGAGACTAGCCAATTTCTACTTCTCAGATCACCCATAATGTGAGATGAATTCTGCTTCGACTTTTGCGGCAAGTATAAAGTCGCTTTCAGTAAGGCCATCTACCTTGTGCGTCCAAATTTTCAGCTCAACATTTCCCCAAGTAAGGGCGATATCGGGATGGTGCCCCTCCTCTTCGGCAACATGGCCAACAAGATTGACAAACTCTAGCGCCTCTTTGAAGTTTTTGAAAGAGAAGCTCTTCTCGAGGTGATGTTCATTTTTAATCTCCCACCCCTCTCCAAGCTGCATATAGAGAGGTTGAAGCGCTTCGCCTTTTAGTGCAACGCTACCAATGACGCAGGGCGTGCATTTTTTGTTAATCAGTTCTCCCATTTTTCACCTCGTTTTTCACTTAACAATTTGAAGAAAGCCGTCGGTCTCTCCCCAAGGAAATGAGAGGGAAAAGCTCTTTTTGATTTGAAAAGCTCTCTCATCATAATCTGTGAGAGGATAGCTGACGGTGACCACCCGTGTTCCCTTAGGAAAGCTCTTCAACTTAACGACGAGACTCTCGATCTCTTCATCACTGAGCGAAAGTCCATAGAGATAGACAACAGCCCTTTTGGTGAGGGGCATCTCTTTCATATCGCAGCAGATGAAGGATAGCTCACTCAGATCATACTTCTCTGTAATCTTCTTGGCAAGCCGCACGAAGAGGGGGATCTGCTCTAGAGCTATCACTTTGCAGCGAAAAAAGTGGTGGATGAAGAGCGCTCCGCGGCCGCGGCCGCATCCAAGCTCTAAAAAGGAGTCGTCACGATCGATCTCCGCTTCCTTTGCGATCACTTCATAGGTAGTAAGAGGAGTCTCTCCATAGATATTTATATCCTCAGCACCTTTGCGACGTAGATAGCGCTTGCTGATCTGGTATGGGTTTTTGAAGAGGTAGCTCTTTAACAGTGAGCGGTCGAGAGAGGAGAAGCGGGGGTCACTATAATAGCGTCGCTTAACTTTGCGCTGCAGCATGAAATCTACTAGGGCGTATTTAAAGATGTCGATCATCCATTGCATAGAATAAAGATCACCAATTGATGGTTTGTCCTGGCTCTAGAACCCGGAAATTCTTCGGCTCGATTCCCCTCCTCTTTAGCGCACGAAAGAGGTCGTATGGGGGCTGATCTAACTCCTCTCCAGATAGGCGAAAGGTCTTCCAGTGCATCCCAACACTCAAAAGAGAGCCCACTTCATTATGAATTGCCGCCGATTTACTAGGATCGATGTGGACGGGATCCATAAAGGCGTGGGGTAGATAGGTGCCGATGGGAATCAGAGACAAATCTATCTCTCCAAACTCCTCTCCTATCTTCTTAAAATCATTGCGATTGTAACCTGTATCTCCCACAAAGTATAGCCTCTTCTCTCTTTTCTTTGGACGGATGAAATCGACAACAAAGCCAGCCCAGAGTGAACGGTTTTTATCAAGAATCCCCCTTCCTGAGAAGTGCTGGGTAGGAACGGCGGTGATGACAACCTCTTGCCCTCGGATACCTAGCTCTGTCTCCTGCCACCAATCGAGTTCCACAACGTGTTTAATCCCCTGCTTTTGAAACCATCGCTTCACACCCATGGGCACAACCCAAGTGATATCGGGGCATTGAGCATGTAGACGCAACACCGTCTCTCTATCAAGGTGGTCGTAGTGGTCATGGCTGATCAGAACAAGATCGATGCGAGGAAGATTTTCTAGGGCCAAGGGAGTCTCATGCCTACGCTTTGGCCCTAGAAAGGATAGTGGTGAACAACGATTGCTCCAAATGGGGTCAGTTAAGAGGTTTAAGCCATCGACATTTAAGAGAAAGGTACAATGGTTAATCCAGGTCACTTTCGGAGCGCCTTCGCGCGGCTTTCGTTTAGAGTTAGGGTAGCGGAAGTTCTTAGGGATCGCTTTGGGAGCTCGCTTATCATTATAGAATCCCAATTGCCATAGAGCGATATCTAAGAGTGAACGTTTTGAACTATCGATATTTGGATTAGAAAATCGTTCTCCCTTCCACATATGAGTAAGTTCCCCCTTCTCTTTCTAATTATGAAATCGATGAATTAAAGAGTACGGTTTTTTTAGAGGGATTTTGGAACGGCCTCAGTATAAGCCGCATCTCCTTCAAACTGGATGGGACCTGGGTATAGATAGTGCTCTTCAAACATCCATTTATCGCGGCTCCGCTCAAATTTTTTAAAGGGCTGCCCCATCAGATCAACGAGAGCCTTGCGGATCACAGGCTTATCCTTCCCCTTGCGCCTCTCGATATTCATCAGTGAAGTGATCGGCACCCCGCAGATCCCCCATTCTCTCGGCTCTTTGGCTAGGTGACGCACGCAGCTCATATAGCCAGTGTGACCCTCTCTAATGAGAAGGGCTGTTACGATGCCTAGTGCATAACAGTAGGTCGCATCAAAGTTCGTCGGAAAAGCGCTACGTCCCTCATATCCAAAGAAATGGTGCACTGGGCTGAACTTCCCCTTGAATGATGGGCGCTCTTTTAACTCCGCCTTTACAAGGGTACTAAAGAGGAGCTCGGATTGAATATGAGAGACTTGAACATTTCCATGGGGATCACGGTCTAGGAGGAGCTGCGCTTGGATATCTTTGGGAAGAAAGTCAAAAGTCGCTTTTGCTTGGCTCGAGAGGGCCTTCTCATCCCTCCCCTCTGCTACAAGCGTATTGAGCTCCTCGATCAATCCCTTCATCTCTGGAATAAACTCAATGAGCCCCTCAGGAATCAAGATCACCGAGTAGTTCTTACCCTCATCGCTACGTCTCGCGATCAGATCAGCGATCTGAACGGTGATCTCTTTCAAGGTCTGCTTCTTCTCTGCGACCTCTTCACCGATCAGCGCGAGGTTGGGTTGCGTCTGCAAGCTGCACTCTAGAGCGATATGAGAGGCGGAGCGCCCCATAAGCTTGATAAAATGTGTATATTTCTTTGCCGAGTTGGCATCTCTAGCAATATTGCCGATCATCTCGGAGTAGGTCTGGCAAGCAGTGTGGAAGCCAAAAGAGAGCTCTACATAGTCATTCTTAAGATCTCCATCGATCGTCTTTGGAACGCCAATGACTTTAGTTGCGCACCCCTTTTCAATAAAATATTCAGCCAAGACCGCAGCATTGGTATTGGAATCGTCGCCACCAATGATAACCAATCCATCAAGCTGAAGCTTCTGAATCACCTCAAGTGAGCTCTGAAGCTGCTCTTCACTTTCAATCTTGGTCCGTCCCGAACCAATCATATCAAAACCGCCCTGGTTGCGGTAACTCTTGAGGAAGTCCTCTGAAAGATCTTTAAACTCCCCTTCAATGATTCCTGAAGGCCCGTCTAAAAAACCTATTAGATGGCTCTCATGATGAAAAGATTTCAGCGTATCAAAGAGGGCTGTGATCACATTGTGACCCCCCGCTGCCTGTCCTCCCGAAAGAACCACTCCTACTTTCAGCGCCTTTTTAGGGAAGCTGGTACCTTTAACTGGATGGAGAATGGGCCGGCCAAAAGTCTTGGGAAAGTGCGCTTCAATCGCCTCTGCATCGCCAAGTGAAGAGCTCTTCTCCTTCCCCTCAAAGGTGAGCCCTTCAAGGGCCTC
>JAAKFF010000066.1 GCA_011065165.1 Chlamydiota bacterium | reverse complement strand
TTGCCCTTTGTAAGGTAGCGACTTTATCTATTAAATCACTGAGCACTTTCGTCTGTTTTTCACACCTTCGTCCATACCAAAAATGAGGGATTGAGCCACTCCCCCAACAATACCCTACTCCAAATAGTAGAAAAGACCCAAAAGTTATTATAATGGGAGCATTCTTTGAATTTACCATACCAGACATTCTTCATACCTCAATTTTGTTAATCAATATCTGGTGAATAGCCTACTTGATAGATTGAAAGATTGCAATTGCAAGTTCGAACTTTAAAAGGAATGATTCAAAATACGATTATCTCCCACTTTAAGGAGTTAAAAATTCTTGATTTCTAGAAATAAAGGCTAACTATCCCCTTCTTCAAACACGCTTTTTCCAAAAAGTGCATTACTTTCCTTCTCTTCGTCGTCGCTCACATCACCAGTTAGTCGATGAAGGTGATCTCCAGAACCCCTATTCCTCGCAGCTCTAAGAAGTGCTTCTTGTTTACCTGTCTCTAATTTTAGTTGCTCTCGTTTACTCGTCACGGATTTGAGTTCTGCCATAGCCTTCCTAAGAATGGTTTCTGCCAAGGGCATTTCTTGTTGTATTAACTGATGTACACCCCTTAGAAAAGGAAGCATTTTCTCGTTTCTGATTTTAGCCACACCATTGGCTTTTATATCTTTTTCTATTAGTAAAATACTATCTGTCAAAGCTTTAAGCTCTTTGTTCTTTTCAATCTCTTCCTTCTTTTGAGCAGAAATGGCCAATCGTTGAGTAGTAATTTCACCCTCTAATTGCAGATTGTCATCTGTCAGAGTTTCGAGATCACTTGTCTTATCAATCAGAATATCGCCTTGGGAATCAATGGCTCTTTGTTGAGAAGTAATTTCACCTTCTAATTGCAGAGTGTGATCTTTCAGAGTTTTGAGCTCACTTGTCTTTGTTTTCAGTATCACAGTTTGGGCAGCAATGTCCTTATCTTGACCACCGATTTCAACATCAAGAACAGCATTTTCATTCTTCAGATCATTGAGATCTTTCGTCCTATCTACTTCAATTTCTCTTTGATCAGCAATAGCCTCTTCTGTGAATTTTTTTTGGCCTAAAAAACGAGGGAACCAACGGCTACCAAGACAATATCCGGCTGAAAAGGAACCAGCCCCTATGCCAAGTTGTTTCCATGTTACGGCTATGCTCTCCTTCGAAGGGAGCTGAGTGTGAGAAGGGGGTTTTTCTTCTGGCACTTCAGTTTTCGGTAGTTCAGTTATCACTCTCTCTTTTAGTGGGGGAGGAGAAGGCTCTTCTCGAGGAGGCTCAACCTCGTCGAGTTTAATACCCCAAGCTCTATCCCACAATCGTCTAACACATTTGATTGGAGTGTGTATAAAAGAATCTTCAGATAAGTTGAATTTGCAAGCCGGAATCATATTACTAACCTCTAATTGTTTTTTTAGTTATGTTCTTGTTTCATGGGCTAACTTTAGCTCCGCAAGCTCCGTCTTTTTCTCAGCGATTTTACGCTCATACATCTTTATGAGGTCATTTTCGCGTGTTGTAACTTCTTTTGTTTGTTTAATTTGGTTCTTTAACCCTTCGAGGCTATTCTTACTTAAATCCTTAGCCGATTCTGCGGTAGCAATATCTGCTCCTATACGTAAATTCACATCTGTCAAGTCTTTGAGCACCCTCTTCTTTTTTCTTCTAATATCCGTTAGCCTAGAAATTTCCCTAGATTGATTACCGATATTTTCTGCTCTCTCTCCCTGCTCCCTCTTTAGACCATCAAGAATTTCCGTCTTTTCTCTATTAATTCTCTTTTGCTCAGTAATAGCCCTAGATTGATTACCAATACTTTCTGCTCCCTCTCTATGCTCCCTCTCTAGACGATCGAGAATTTCCCCCTTTTCTCTATTAACTCTCGTTTGCACAGGAATAGCCCTGTCTTTGATAGCAATATCATCTGTGATTTCTTTAAGGTCAGATTTCTGTTTCTCGAGGTCAGACTCTTTTGCACTCTTATTCGTTGTCTCATTAGAAATGGCTCTATCTGTTAACTTTCGTGTGCCATAAATCGGAGGGATCGAACGGTTTCCAAAATATACACCTATAAATCCAATAATGGCATAGGCTCCATTTTCCCATGTAAAGATCTTAGAAGAGAGATATTTAAAGTCAGCTCTTGATCGGGGGTACCAAAAGTATTGAGTTGCACTTCTGGAAGTTGTTCTCTCTGTCACTTTTCATTCCTCAATGTTGTTAATCATTATGTTGAAATAACATACTTTCCTGATGGAAATAATGCAACCCAAAATTCGAGCTTTAATAAAAAAACGGTTCTATCTATGATAGCATCCTAAAAATAGGATTCAAAGGATAGTACTATGGCATATGATCTATTGGTGAATACAATCTTTATTCGCGATAATTACAACCCAAACCTCGCTGCTGGTTTAGCGCAATTTATCTCTGATTGGAGTAGAAGTGAGAACCTATTAGTGAGTCAAGGAGCGACTAGAGTCGCTGCTCTCATTATGCCCCTAGCTGTGAGTGTTTCTACGCTTCAGCTAGGAGGGGTTTTGGCCACAGACATCGTCCATATGACTCTGACTGGAGATTGGGACTCTGAAGCTCTTCGTGGAGATCTTGTCGATCTCATAAAAATGGTAGGTGCGCTCTTTGCTCAAATTGTTGTCTGGCCCCTCACTATCGTCTATGACCCATCCCTCTATCAACGCGTCTATATTCCTACCGGAACCTCGATAAAGTTTCTAGATGTTACTAAACCTTACATAGATAACCTACCCTCAATAACTCTTACACCAGAAAATTTTGACGACCACGTAGTGAAAATCAATCAAATACCTGGTATTACACTTCAAAAGATAGGGAATGACTATTCCTATACAAATTGGAATCCCAATTGGAATCCCAATGGTGTGAGAAATGGAGAAGATATTCCACTAGCTAACGCAAAAAATATTGTGCGTCCTGATGGCAGTCTAGAAATAACATTAGCGTGTAATGATCAATATGAATCTGCTCTCATCCACGCTCTCCTAAAAACACCACATAAATTCCATTCTCTGGTTATTGATGGACGGAGTGCATTGCAGTTCCTCTTCTATCTTAATCAAAATAGTGTCAAGTTGAGCCTGAATCTCTTAGTCTTTAAGGATATAGAGCTTACTAGACAGGATTTAGAAGAGTGTAAGCGTCGTTTTCCTACAGTTACTGGTTATGATTGGAGTGAAGCGACAGTGCGTAGGGATGAAAATCTCAATGCGTTCAAAAGAGAAAAGCTTTATATCTCAAGTGAAGATAATAATGTTCGTCTTCACTTTAACGCGTTATATACAAAAATGGCAGAGGCGGTTCAAAAGGAGAGAAAAGACCTTCAGCCATTTCTTTCCAGGCCTTCTAATAATTCAGTGGTTTGGCATATTGCTGCTCCGTTTGTTTCCGAATTAAGTCTCCTAAAAGGCACAAATATAACCGACCTTATCTTAGTGAATCTCATTAGAGGAAATGATCCCCTAAGACCTGTTAATCTGTTAAGAAAATACTTTCCTAATATGAGAGCTCTGAATCTAGAGAACTGTAAACATCTCACCAGAGCTGTTCTACCCTCTATAAGAAAATTGGAGCTTAAAAAAGTCTCTTTTAAAGGATGCCCCGATCTTCTGTACGAATTCATACCTAGAAATACTTTTAGGGGTAGTCGCGTGATTAGTATCCACCATGCACTACGAGATGCGTTAGGAGAAAATGTTGATGTAACAACAGTTAAAAGAAGCAATAGACGCCGCGGCTGGGGAGTAATAGATGTTGCTCACCTCGAGACACTTAAAAATAGAACCGTTTTCTCAAATGGGGAATTTCTTATCGAAGAGGGGGAGCCTGTTTTAGGGAAGGTTGAGGTAAGAGTGTATAAGCCCTCTCTGAAAACATTCATATCTGAGATCATGGTAATGATACACAATGGAACGGAGTATATCGATCTTTCGGATATTAGAGGATTAGATAGAGACCCTGAGTTTGTAGCATTGCTATCTATGATCCGTGTTTTCCAACGTTCTAATAATAAAAACATTCAACTTACCTATTATGACTCGACAGAAGGAGCAAACAGAACTACGCCCCCATTACGAGTTCAGGAGTAGGGCGTCAGCGAGGACGCAGGCGGCCATCGCCTCAACGATCGGGACGGCGCGGATAGCAGTGCAGGGGTCGTGGCGGGAGTTGGGGGGGAGCTGGAAGGTCTGTTTAGTGCCTGATGAGTCGACGGTTTGTTGGGGTTTGCCGATGGTGGAGGTCGGTTTGAAGGCGACGCGAAAGATGACGGGAAGACCAGTAGAGATCCCGCCGAGGGTGCCGCCGGCGTGGTTGGTCTCTGTCGTTATGTTCCCCTTTTCATCGACAGTGAAGGCGTCATTATGCTCGGATCCTCTCATCTTGGAGGCGGCGAAGCCCGATCCAATCTCAAATCCTTTGGTGGCAGGCAGACTGAGCATCGCTTTAGCGAGGTTGGCTTCGAGCTTCTCATAGACGGGATCACCAAGCCCACTCGGCATATTTTCTGCGCAGCACTCTACAACACCTCCTAGTGAGTCTCTATCCTCTATGGCTTGCATGATAGCTTCGACCATCTTTTTGCCGGCTTTTTTGTCGGGACAGAAGATGGGGCTAGATTCTAGTGCAAGGGGATCGACTTCTGAGATGGTGAGGGTGCTAATGGCATGGATATAGGCGGTGAGTTTGATCTTATGGAGTGAGAGGAGTTTTTTTGCGACGGCTCCAGCTGCGACGCGACAGGCTGTCTCGCGGGCGGAAGCGCGCCCCCCTCCTCGATAGTCGAAGATCCCATACTTTTTGAGATAGGTGAAGTTGGCGTGGCCGGGGCGCATGAGATCTTTTATAGGTTCGTATTTGCTGCTATCGACATCGTTGTTGAAGATGATAATGGAGATGGGAGCGCCGGTGGTTTTTCCTTCAAAGGTTCCGGAGAAGATCTCAGCTCTATCTTCTTCCTTGCGCGGCGATGTATAGGGACTCTTGCCAGCAGCACGGCGACTCAGCTCTAGGTTGATGTCAGAGTCAGAGAGATCGAGCCCTGAGGGGCAGCCATCGATCACAACACCGATCGCTCTACCGTGGGACTCTCCCCAAGTGGTGAAGCGAAAGAGATTTCCAAAGCTATTACTTGCCATCATCGCCAGAGAGTTTACAGATTTGCGTAAGGACCTCTTCATCGCTTAACTTCGTCACATCGATGATCTCTGGCCCCAAATTGCGGAAGAAATCTTCCCTCTCATCATAGATGCGGTCGAAGGAGGAGTCGGGATCGTTGGGGTCGATAAAGGCGGGAAGGGGATCCTCTGAGAGGACACGTTTTTTTAGCTCTTCTTTCTCGAAGAAGAGGTAGATGAGATGGCTTTTTTTACTGAGAGCTTCGACATTGTCGCGCAGAAGCATGACGCCACCTCCGACGGCGATGACGGAGTGTTGCACATCTTGCAGGGATTGGATAACTTCATACTCAAGGGCGCGGAAGCCTACTGGCCCCACCTCTTGGAAGATTTCGCGGCAGGTGAGTTTTTTTTTGCGGGTGAGCTGGTAGCTCTCCTCTATGAGGCGATCGGTATCGATAAAGGCGCGCTTTAACTTTTTAGCAACCGCCTTTCCATAGGTACTCTTCCCGCACCCTTTTATTCCAAATAGGACAATATTCAAGATTCAACCTTTATGTTTGCCCCAACTTCTTGCATGTCGCGCGCAAAGGTAGGGTAGGTTTTGCTGATGCACTCAGCGCCACTTAGCGTCGACTCTCCCTCTGCACCCAGAGCAGCCACTGAGAGGGCGAGGGCGATGCGATGGTCACCATAGCTCTCTAGATCGGCTCCTTTAAGCTGGGAAGGGCGGATAATAAGCCCCGCTCTTCTCTCTTCTATATCAGCTCCCATCTTTTTTAGCTCGGTAGTAATAGCATGAATCCGATCGCTCTCTTTGCCGCGGGCGGTGGCAGCGTTGAAGAGGACGGTCTCTCCCTTGCTGAAGCACCCAATGACCGCTAGAATGGCAATCGCATCGATGGTGTCGTTGATGTCGAGCCTAGCTCCTCGCAAAGGCTCTCCTTTTGCGATTTGAATGGCGCCACTCTCTATTGTAATATCCGCTCCCATTCGGGTGAGGAGTAGGGCGATCTTTTTATCTCCTTGAACGTCGTTCATATCGACGTTTTTTAGAGTGAGAGAGGAGTTGGTGATAAGCGCAGCAGCAAGAGGAAAGGCCATCGAGCTGAGATCGCCAGGGGGAGTTATCTCGAACCCTTTATAGCGGTTCTGCCCGGGGATGAGATAGCGTCTATAGTCGTGGTTCTCATAGGGCATACCGAGAAAATCGAGCCAGTGAAGGGTGAGATCGATCCACGGCTTCTCTCCTGGATTGACCACATGAATTTCTGTAGGGTTTTTTGCAAAACATGAGGCGATAATGAGCCCTGAGACGGCTTGGGAATCCCCGCCATCGAGCTCTACTCTCCCCCCGACCATCGGCCCTTTGATGATGATCGGTGCTCTGCCATTCTGCTGCATGCTCTCGGCGAAGACGCCTAACTGTGAGAGTGCACTTAGAAGGGGAGTAATGGGGCGGTTGTGACGGATGGAGTGGTCGCCTGTAATAACGGTATAAGTGGGGATAAGAGCAGCTAAGCCGCCGATAAAACGAAGCACCTGACCGGAGTTACCGGCATCGATGACATCTGTCGCTGCTGTGAGCTCGGGCCCCACTCCACGGATCTCTATTCGATCAGGAGTCATCTCGACCTCTGCTCCAAGAGTCTTGACAGCTTCGACCATCGCTAGGGTGTCAGGGGATTGAAGGTACCCTTGAATGGTGCTCTTGCCCTCTGCAAGCAGGGCGAACAAGATGGCGCGCTGAGTGTGTGATTTTGAAGGGGGGATCTGCAATGTTCCTGAAAGGGTGCTCGGCTTGATATGAAACTTCACTGAAATTCTGCACTCATCCAGCCGAGAGCCTCTTGGAGAAGGTTCTTCTCTACGCTTTGCAAGGGGAGAACTTTTCCTATCCCATCTAGGATGATGAAGCGGGGGGTGCCATTCTCTGATTTTTTATCGAGTTTCATAGCGGTTAGCATCGCCTCCGTGGTCACCTTTTCAGAGAGAGTAAGGGGGAAGCCCATCACTTTGAAAAGGCGGTAGATAGCGTCGAAATCACCCTCTTTTAGGTGGCCCAATTTCATGCTAATTAAGCTCTCGATAACCATCCCGATGGCGATCGCTTCGCCGTGGGGCATCTGATACCCTTCGATCGTTTCAATGGCGTGGCCGATCGTATGGCCAAAGTTGAGAATCTCTCGCTTGCCAGCTTCCACAGCTCTCTTCTTTGTCTTGCAACTCTCGATGATGAGTTTTCTGTAAAAATCGGGGTCGCGCTGCTGCCATTTATCGAGATTATCGACAAGATTATCATAGATGTGATGTTCTAAAGTAAGCCCATACTTCACGATCTCTGCGGAGCCGTTTAAGATCTCTCTGTCAGGGAGAGTAGCGAGCATGGAGAGATCGATGAAGGTGGCGAGGGGTGGATAGAGCGCGCCAATGAGGTTCTTTCCCTGCACGACATTTACTCCGGTTTTTCCACCAATGCTCGCATCGACCATTCCAAGGAGAGAGGTAGGAATTGTCAGGTAGGGAATACCGCGGCAGTAGGTCGCTGCGACAAAACCTCCCAGATCGGAGATCACACCGCCGCCGAGGGCGATGAGAGTGGTATCGCGGCCCAATGTTTTGGCAAACATCTCATCCTCGATGTGCTCTTTGCTCTTGCGACTCTTCTGCTTTTCGCCAGAATTGATTGTAATCAGGGCGCAGTCGAAGTCGTGCTTCTCCAGGAATTCAAGGAGGGGCTTTGCATAGAGCGCTGCGACCTGTCTATCGGTTAGGATAACGAAGCGTTTCTTCATCTCCTGACACGTTTTAAGGAACCTCTTATCTTCGAAAAGATCATCACAAAAGTAGATATGAGTGAGAGTTTCTTTGGCTTTTATCTTGAGTGTAATACTATCCTTCATATCTGCTTTAGTGTAGATGAGGAGTGAGATAAAGTCGATGCTTTGTCTAGTGGTAAAGGGGAGCTTTGAAGAGGGGAGACGGACGATCCGCGAGTCGGGGAGGGGCGCTGAGCTTATCGAGTTTAGGATCGATCT